>JANOCA010000708.1:0-4485 GCA_031411915.1 Opitutaceae bacterium | reverse complement strand
CCCCCGCCCCCCCGCGGCGCGCCGGCCCCCCCGCCGCTACAGTTTCCCAATCTCACGCGAGTGAAACGCGGGCTCATCATCTTCACCTTGGTGGCGCTGGTGGCGTTGCCGTTTGCGCTGCGGCCGGCGCGGCCGTCGGCGCGCGCGGCCGACGACACGGTCGTCATCATCACGCCGCACAACGAGGCCATCCGCTCCGAGTATGCGCGGGGCTTCGCCGAGTGGTATCGCGCGAAGACGGGCCGCACCGTCGCGATCGACTGGCGCATGGTCGGCGGCACGAGCGATATCGCGCGATTCCTCGAGGGCGAGTATGTGACGGCCTTCGAGCACCACTGGACGCGCAAACTTGGTCGCGAGTGGAGCGCGGAGGTGCAGGCGGGATTTCAAAACAGCCGCCTCCCGGCCGACGCGCCGGCGATCGTGCGCGAGGCGCGCGCGGCCTTCCTCGCGTCGGAAGTGGGGTGCGGCATCGATGTCTTTTTCGGCGGCGGCACCTACGACCTCGAGCGGCAGGCGCAGGCGGGACGGCTGATCGATTCGGGCGTGATGAAAAAGCACCCGGAGTGGTTCACCGAGGCGGTGATCCCGCGGCGGGTCGGCGGCGAGGATTACTGGCATCCCGAAGGCCTGTGGATCGGCACGGTGCTCAGCTCGTATGGGATCATTTTCAACCGCGACGCACTCGCGCGACTCGGGATCGCGCGCGAGCCGGAGCGCTGGGAGGATCTCGCGGACCCGCGGCTGATGGGCGAGGTGGGGCTCGCCGATCCGACGAAGAGCGGATCGGTCGCGAAGGCGTTTGAGAATATCGTGCAGCAGCAGATGCAGCGGCGGTTGAACGCTGGCCTCGCCGAATCCGAGGCGGTGCGGGCCGGGTGGATCGACGGCCTGCGCCTCATCCAGCGGATCGGGGCCAACGCCCGCTATTTCACCGACACCTCGCAAAAGCCGCCGATCGATGTCGCCGCGGGCAACTGCGCCGTCGGGCTCTGCATCGATTTCTACGGCCGCCAGCAGCAGGAGGCCGTGCGGCGACGCAACCGCGGCGAACGCGTCGGCTATGTGACGCCCGCGGGCGGATCAGTGGCGTCGGTCGATCCGATGGCGTTGCTGCGCGGCACGCGAAACAAGGCCGTGGCGGCGGCGTTCATCGAATTCGTGCTTTCGATGGAAGGGCAGAAGCTGTGGAACCTGCAGCCGGGCGCACCGGGCGGGCCGGCGCGTTTCGCGCTGCGGCGCCTGCCGGTGCGGCGGGATTTCTACGCGATTCCGGAGCTGAACGCGCTGCGCAGCGACCCGGAGGAATCGCCTTTCGAGCAACGCGACCCGCTTATCTACCGCGAGGCATGGACGGGCCGGCTGTTCCGCGAGCTGGCTTTTGTGATACGCGTGATGGGCCAGGACACGCACCGGGAGCTGACGAGCGCGTGGCGCGCGATCCATGCCGCGCCCGAGGCGGCCAAGGCGCGCGCGCTCGCGGAGCTGCAGGAGCTGGCGTTCGTCGACTACGAGCAGGCCAGCGGCGCGGTCAAACGCGCGCTCACATCGAAGAACAAAGTCGACGAGGTGCGCCTCGCGAGCGAACTGGCCGCGCAATTCCGCGCGCGCTACGCGCGAGCGGAGGCGATCGCGCGGGGCGAGTAGGTCGGGGTTTATCCCCGACAGTCGGCGTGTCGGGCGTAAAGCCCGACCTACAGGCGGGCGATGGCCGCGGCGTAGGCGGCCTTGTCGGCGGCGCGGAAAAACGACGTGCCGGCGACAAACGTGTCCGCGCCCGCGGCGCGGCACTCGGCGGCGTGGATGAGGTCGATGCCGCCGTCGACCTCAAGGCGGAACTTCAGTCCGCGCTCGCGACGCCAGGTGTCGATTTGCCGGAGCTTCGGCAGCATGTCGGCGCGGAACGGCTGGCCGCCGAAACCCGGCTGCACCGTCATCACGAGCACGAGATCGACGAGCGCGAGCACGGGCTCGATGGCGGCGGCGGGCGTGCCGGGGTTGAGCACGATGCCGCATGGGCAGCCGAGGGCGCGGATGCGCGCGAGCGCCGCGACGTGATCGTAGCCGGGCTCGATGTGGATGCTGATGAGATTCGCGCCGGCCTTGGCGAAGGCCTCGAGGTAGCGATGCGGCTCGCTCAGCATCAGGTGCGTGTCGAAAAACAGTTTCGAGCCCGCGCGGCGCAGCGCGGCGAGGGTCTCGGGACCGAAGGTGAGGTTGGGCACGAAATGCCCGTCCATCAGATCGAGGTGCAGCCACGTCACGCCGAGGTCCTCGACGGAGCGCGCGCTCGCCGCGAGGTTGGCGTGGTCGCCGGCGAGGAGCGAGGGTGCGAGGAGGGCGGCGTGCGGCGAGGGCATGAAAGATGGAAGGTGAGGGGAGGGAAGGCCTGAGACCGAAGATGGAGCGCGGTGACACGGAAGCTCAATGGCGGAGTTGGGAGCGATTGCCGTGGTGTAGGGCGCGAGCTTGCTCGCCGCCTTGGTTGCAGGGAAAGGCCCGAGCAAGCTCGGGCCCTACATTACCTGAGGAAGCACGGGTGCTGGCTCCGGCGCCTGAAACACCCGCGTGCGGCGCGCGCCGCTGCGGCCGCTGGGAGCGATGCGCTCGGCCGGCGACGTGTAGGCGCTGCGACGATAGCCGCCGCGCGTGGGATCGGCGGCGCAGCGCATTTGAAAATCCTGCATCCGCGCAAACAGCCCGAGCAGTTGCTCCGGCAGCGCGTAACGATCGAGGCCCGCGCGTTCGAGGGCGACGAGCAGTTCGTGCGTCGCCTCCAGCGTCGAGAGGCAGCCGGCGTGCGGCTGCTGCTTGATCAGGTAGCGGCTCGGCGCGGAAGGCGTGAACATGATCCGCGGCAGGCGTTGCAGGCTCGGGCTCAGGCGCAGCATCTTGCGGCCGAGCGCCCACGTCGCATCGAGGATGAAGACCACGAGGCGGCGGTCGTGGAGGTGGTCGGCGAGCGAAGCGGCGGAGGGCGAAGTGGGTAGGGCGGGACCGCTGGGCCCGCCGGGAATTGGTTGAACAGGTTCGTCACCGGACGGCGCGCCCAGCGGTCGCGCCCTACCTTCCGAAAGATTGATCGCGTCGCGGCCGGGGTAGAGGAGCACAGGGTAATTCTGTGGATCGCGGAGGAGCGCCTGCACCTCGTCGTGGGCGTCGAACTCGATGCCCATGCGCACTTCGCTGTTGGCGAGGCAGAGGTGCGTGAGCCGGCCGGTCGCGGCTTTCTCCTGCTTGAATTCCTTCGGGTGCATCAGGAACACGAAGCGCGTGCGCGTCTCCATCGGCGTGATGGAGCCGCACCAGCAGAGCGGCTGCGGCCAGAAGCAGCGGTAACAGGTGACGCGCATGGGAGGGTGAATTTGTAGCCCTGCTCGTGAGAGCAGGGACGTGCGGGGAGTATTAGCCGCGGGCGATCCCGCCTCTCACGAGGCGGGCTACCGCAGAACGATAGACTCGCTGATGGCAGAGGATAGGTAGCCCTGCTCGGCAGAGCAGGGATGGCTTGAGGTAGCGCGGCGCTTCAGCCTGCGCCGAACGGGATGCCGACTTCCTGCGGGGGCTGAAGCACCGCGCTACCCCGGAATCCCGCCTCTGCCGAGGCGGGCTACTGCGGGACTGACTGCGGCCATGCACTCTCACTCTTTCTTCTTCGCCTTCGTCTCCGCCGCCGGCCACGGCTCGCCCGCGCGCAGCGTTTTGCCCAGCGCATGATCGGCCGGCACGAGACCGCGGCGGTAGCCCTTGAAGGCGTAGGGCGCGGGCGCAAAGGGATCGACGAAGCGCACGTCCGTCTTTTCCGGAATTTCCAGCTCGAAGCCCCAGAGCACGGCGTTGACGACCATGCGGCGCAGGCCCTCGCTCAGCAGGTCCGTGGCCGCGCCCATCGTGGTGCAGAAGACGCGGTTCGTCTTTCCCTCGGGCTGGGGGTTCAGCCGCCACCACGCGATCGGCATCATGGGGTCGTTGATGCCTTGCTCGATTTTGTCGGCGTGGCGAACCTTGCGTTGTTTGGTGTCGGGGCCGTCGGTCGGCTTCATGCCGGTGAGGACTTGGCCGCGCGCGAGGATCTTGGCGTCGGCGACCGGGTGCGTCTCATACACGCCGGAATCGCCGAAGATGTCCGCGACGCCGCGCAAGATCGGGTCGGCCTCGGCGCCGGGCTCGATGATACCGCGCGTGGCGCCGCGGCGATTGGCGCCCCAGTGGCTCACCCAGTTTTCGCCGAGCACGTTCCGGCCAAAGTCGTTGAAGGCCGCGTAGGCCGTCGGGTGGCCGGCGGGGAAACGAAAGGCGTGCGTGCTCGTGCGCAGCGCGACGATGGGCACGCCGCGCGCGACCGCGGCCGCGAAGCGCGCCATGTCCGCATCGGGCCAGCGGCGGAAACGCAGCGCCATGACGATCCCGTCCGCGGTGTCGAGCGCCGCGCTGTCGCCGACGCTCGCGCTGGCGTCGGGATTGATCGTGCCGTCGGCATCGAGG
>JANOCA010000707.1:0-6968 GCA_031411915.1 Opitutaceae bacterium | reverse complement strand
CAGACCCTCGTCTTCATGGGCATGGGCGAGCCGCTGCTCAACCTCGACGCCGTGCTGGCCGCCGTCGATCGCATCGCCGACAACCGCCTCGGCGCCCTCGGCTGGCGCCAGATCACGATCTCGACCGTCGGCATCGTGCCGGGCATCGACGCGCTCACGGCCACCGGGCTCAACTTCCACCTCGCCGTCTCGCTCCACGCGCCCGACGACGCCACGCGCGCGGACCTGCTCCCGATGGGCAAGCGTTTCCCCATCGCCGATATCCTCGCCGCCGCCGATCGTTTTCAATCCGCGCGCGGGCGTCCGGTGACGATCCAGTATTGCCTGCTCAAGGGCGTCAACGACTCGCCCGCGCACGCTCGCACGCTCGCCGCCACCCTCGGCGCGCGCCGCATGCACGTGAACCTCCTTCGCTACAACCCCACCGGCCTCAGCCTCCGCGGCCGCACCTACGAGCGATCGTCCGACGAGGCGGCCGACACCTTCGCCGCGGTCCTGCGGGAGCACGGGCTCGTCGCGCACTTCCGCCGCTCTCGCGGCAAGGAAATCGACGCCGCCTGCGGACAACTCCGCGAGCGCACGCTGGGCGCGCGCTGACACCAACGTCTGGCAGTTTGGCACTTTGGTAGGGCGGGGACTCCGTTCCCCGCCGCGGAGCCTTCGTAAAGGCGGGCAACGGAGTGCCCGCCCTACCACGCCAACACCCAATCCGAAGTCTTCAGGGCTGCGGCGACACCGTCCCCAAAATTCCGGCTTCCGTTCGCCCTTTCCCGCCGTAGCGTGCCGCTTTCGTCCGCGCGCGCATGAAACTCTCCGTCGTCATTCCCTGCTACAACGAGGCCAAGACCATCCGTCTCATCGTCGATCGCGTGCGCGCCGCGCCGGTGGCCGACAAGGAGATCATCATCGTCGACGACTGCTCGCGCGACGGCACCCGTGATCTCCTCCGCACGCAGATCGCACCGCTGGTGGACAAGATTCTCTACCACGATGTGAATCAGGGCAAAGGCGCCGCGCTCCGCACCGGCATCGCCGCCGCCACGGGCGACGCCGTGATCATCCAGGACGCCGATCTCGAATACGATCCGCAGGAATACCCGCGACTCCTCAAGCCCATCATCGACGGCAAGGCCGACGTCGTCTTCGGCTCGCGTTTCGCGGGCGGCGACGCCCACCGCGTCGTCTATTTCTGGCATATGATGGGCAACAAGTTTCTCACGCTGCTCTCCAACATGGCGACCAACCTCAACCTCACGGACATGGAGACCTGCTACAAGGTCTTCCGCCGCGAGGTGATTCAAAAAATCAAAATCGAGGAGAACCGCTTCGGCTTCGAGCCCGAGATCACGGCGAAAGTCTCAAAGGCCGGCGTGGTCATCTACGAGGTCGGCATCAGCTACTACGGCCGCACCTACGCCGAGGGAAAGAAGATCGGCTGGCGCGACGGCTTCCGCGCGCTCTGGGCGATCCTGAAATACAATTTCTTCCGCTGACGCGGCCCGCGCGCGAACATGGACGACGTCGCCGCGCGCCCTGAGACCGATTCGCCGCCGGCCCGCGCGCCGCGGCGCCTCGGTGTCGCCGCCGCCGCGGTGTGCGTCGTGTTTGCCGCGTTCACCGGGCACATGTGGGAGGACTACCTGATCACGTTTCGCGCGAGCCTCAACCTCGCGACCGGCCACGGCCTCGTGTTTCAGCCGGGCGAACGCGTGCACAGCTTCACCTCGCCGCTCGGCACGCTGCTGCCCGCGCTCTTCGCGCTCGGCGGCGGGGAAAACGTCGAGCTGCGCGCGCTGTGGCTGCTGCGCCTCGCGAGCGCCGCGGCGCTCGGTGCCGCGGTGTGGCTGGTCGTGCGCACGCTGCTGCGCGGCGGGATCGCGCCGTTTGCCGCGATCACCTCGGGGCTCGCGTGGCTGCTCGACGCCAAGACCGTCGATTTCTCGATCAACGGCATGGAGACCGCGCTGCTGGTGCTAGGCGTGGTGCTGTCGTGGCGCGCCTTCGCCGAGGGCGCGCGACTCTGGCCATCCGCGCTGGGGTGCGCCTTGCTGGAATGGACGCGGCCCGACGGCTGCGTCTATTTCGCCGCCATCGCGGTCGCGTGGCTGCTCGTCGGCTCGCGCCAGCCGTGGCCCGCGCGCCTCGCCGCGGTGGCGAAGCCTATCGCGATCGCGATGGTGCTCTACCTGCCGTGGTTTGTGTTCGCGTGGTCCTACTACGGCTCGCCGATCCCGCACACGATTCTCGCCAAGTCGGGCAGCTTCGGCGCCAGCGAGGTCGCCATGAAACTTGCGCTCTACCCATGGCGGCTGCTGGGGGGAGCGACGCCGTTGCACGATCTCTTCATGCCGGCCTATCCCTTTTTCGGCGGCTGGCCGGTGGCGCTGGAGTGGATCGCGCGCGGACTCGTGACCGTCGCGGCGCTCGCTTGGCTGTGGCCGCGCCTCGCCGCCGGCCCACGGCTCGCGTCGCTGGCTCTTTTCCTCGGCGGCTTCTACGTCGCGATCATCCCGGCGTTCCCGTGGTATTACCCCGGCTGGCTGGCGCTCGCCTGGATCGCATGGGCCGGCGTGCTCCACGCGGCGTGGGGCGCGCTGCCCCGCGCGCCGGTGCGGATCGGCACGGCGCTGCTTGTGGCATTGCAGGCGGCGCTGCTCGTCTGCGTGGCGTGGCAGATGCGTGCCCAGCAGACGATCATCGAAGACAATCATCGTCGCGAAATCGGCCGCTGGCTGCGCGCGCAAGCCGCGCCGGGCGACCGCGTCTTCATCGAACCGCTCGGCTACTCGGGCTATTACTCGGGACTGAAGATGCTCGATTTCCCCGGCCTCGCCTCCCCCGAAGTCGTCGCCGCGCGCCGCGCCGGCCACCGCAGCATGGCGCAGGTGATCGCCGCGCTGCGGCCCGAGTGGGTGGTGCTGCGGCCCATCGAGGTGGAGAAGGTCTTCGGTGAGAAACCCGAACTGCGCGTCGCCTACCCGCTCGCGCGGACCTTCAACACCCGCGCCGCCATCGACGCGCACGCGATTCTGCCGGGGCGCGGCTACCTGAACTTCGACGCGATCTTCCTCGTGCATCGGCGCGCGGCCGGCGCGGCACCGCCATGACGGCATTGGATTTCGGCGCCGGTCTGCTGGGCGCGGCGACAATCACCTTTCCGGGTTGGCTCGCGGCGCGCACGGCCCGCGTGCCCCGACCGTTGCTCGCGGGCTTTGTCGCCGGCGCGGTCGCACTCGTCGCGATCACGATCGCGTTTGATGCGGCGGGCGTGCGGCTCGCGCCGCGAAATTATTTCATCGCGTGGGCCGTGCTCACGGCGGCCACAGGAGCGTGGGCTTGGTCGAAACGAGGAGCGCCGCCTGCACCTACCTCGGAAGTGCAACCACATCCTGACGGTTGGTGTCTGGTGCTTGTGCCGGTGCTGGCCGTCGTGGTGTGGCGCGCGACGACGCAACCGCTCTTCGGCGTCGACACGATTTTCCGTTGGAACTTCCTCGCCGAGCAAATGCTCGCGCGCGGCACGATCGGATTCTACCCGCCGTTCCGCGCTGAGGATCACGCGATCTACGGCTGGCCCGACGGCATCGCGCCCGCGGTGTCGTGCCTCTACCTCTGGATCTACGGGATTGCGGGTGGCGCGCGGGTGGAAGCGACGGCGCCGGTCGTCGTGCTGCAATTCGTGCTGATCCTCATGGGCGTGCATGCGCTCGCGCGGCGTTATTTTTCAACGACCGCCGCGGCGTGGGCCTGCGGGCTGGCGGCGTGCTCACCGCTCCTCGCCTGGGCGGCGGCGATGGGCCAGGAGACCGGGCTGACCACAATCGCACTCGTGGCGCTGCTGCTCTACCTGCCACGATCAGCCGCGGAGGAAACCACGGGCGCCGTCGTCTTCGCCGCCTTAGCCGCGGGCCTCGGGGCCCTGGCGCGGGAATACGGCCTCGTCCTGCCCATCGTCGGGATCGTGCTGGCGGTGTGCCGCCGGCTCTCGCCCCGGGCGATCGCTTTGTTCGCCCTCGTGGCCTTGCTCGCGGCCGCGCCGTGGTATGTCCGCAACTGGCTGCTCACGGGCAACCCGATCTACAACCTCGCGCTGGGCTCGCTTTTCCCCGTGAACGACGTCCACGCGTGGCTCAACGCCAGCTTTCAGGCCGAGCTCGGCTGGGGCCGGTTGCCGGCAGGCGCAACCGGAGCGTTCATCGGCAATGCACTCGTCGCGCTCGCCTGCGCCGTCGTGGGGGCCATCGCGTTCATCCGCTCCGCACCGGCGCTGGTGCTCGCGATCGCGGTTTTTGCCGGCGTGTGGGCCGCATCGGTGGGTTACACGGCGGCGGGCTTCACCTATTCGCTGCGCGTGCTGAGCCCCGCGATCGCGGTGGCCGCGGTGCTCGGCGGCGCGGCGCTGGCGCGGTGGCTGCCGGCGGGCCGGGCCGCTCGGCTGACCGTCGCGGGGCTCGCGCTGCTCGCCACGGATGCCGCGCTGCGGGCGCTCACGTTGCCGGTGAACGCCTATCGCCTCGCGCCCCGCGACTGGCTCGGAGTCGGCCGCGCGTTGCACGACTACCACGCACGCCCGATCTACGCCGAACTCGCCCGCCGCATCGGCGGCGAGCGCGCGCTTGTGCTGGGGCCGCACGCGCTGCTCGTGAAACAGGGCGCCGCCGTGTCGCCGCTGTGGAGCCCGGACGTCCGCTTCATCTTCGACGAAAAACTCCCCCCGTCCGAGATCGCGCGCCGACTGCGCGCCGCGGGCTTCGGTTTCGTGCTGCTCACGCAGGGCAAGGTCAACGAGCGCTTCCTCGCCCGCAGCGCGTTTTTCCGCGACCCCGCGGGCACGCTCGCGCCCGTGTGGTCGGACGCTGACATGGTGTTGCTCCGCGTGCAGAGCCTCCCGCCATGATCGCCGACACTCTGGGTAGTCTCCTGCTTTTCAGCCTCCTGTCGTTCGGCCCGGGCTGGCCCATCGCGGCGCGATTTACGGGCACGGTTGGCGAACGCCTGCTCGTGAGCGTCGTGCTCTCGTGGCTCGCGATCTTCGTCGTCGGGTGGGCGGTATATGTGTGCGCGCTACCGCTCGCGATGCTGTGGGTCTTGCCGGCAGCGGCGCTGGGCGGGATCGCGGCGGGCTGGCGGCCGCTGCGCGATCTCTGGCGCGAGGCCGAGGCGCGCGACCTCGTGTTCGCGCAGGCGATCGTGACGCTCTCGGTCGTGGCCTGGCTCGCGCTCGTGGTGAGCTACTCGGGCGGCGCGTGGGTGGGCGACTGGTTCGGGCACTGGCAGCGCACGGCGTTCTTCCTCGAGCGCGGGCCGCGCGACATCCTCTTCAACGGCTTTGACCCGCTCACCTCGCGCCCGCCGCTGGCCAACGTCATCTTCGGCGCATTCGCGGCGCTCACGAAAAAGAACTTCGCGCACTACCAGCTCGCGAGCGCCTTTCTCGGGAGCTTCGCGTTCCTGCCGGCGGCGGTGTTTGCGCGGCGCTTCGGCGGTCGCGCGGCGGTCGCGGTGCTGGCGGCGCTGCTGCTCGTGAGCCCGATGTTCGTGCAGAACGCGACCTTCGCGTGGACGAAGCTCCACGCGGCCTTCTTCACGCAGGCGGCATTTCATTTCCTGCTGCGGGCGGACGCAACCGACTGCCCGCGCGCCGGCCTGCTTGCGTCCATCGCGCTCGGCGCCGCGCTGCTCACGCACTACTCCGCCGGGCCGTATGCGCTCGTGTTCGCCGTCGTATGGCTCGCGCGTGGGCGCTGGCGCGAGGCGGCATGGTGGCGCGGCACGGCCGTCGCCGCGCTGGCCGGCGCGGCAGTGCTCGCCCTGTGGTTTGGCTGGGCGCTCGCGTTCTACGGTCCGAAGGGAACTTTCTTCACCAACACGAGCGTGACCGACGCCGCGCCGGGCCTCGGCGCGCAGCTGCTCTCGGGCCTCCTCAACGTGCGCGACACGCTCGTGCCGCATTTCCTGCGCGAGGCGGACTACGGCTTCATCGCGCAGCGCAACCCGTGGGGCTGGTGGCGCGACTGGTTTTTCCAAGCCTACCAAATCAACCTCTTCTTCCTCTGTGGCAGCGTGGCGTGGCTCGCCATCGTCGCGGCGCTCAGAAAAAGCGCCCAGTCGGCCCGGCCGGTTGTCCGCGCGGGCTGGGCCGCCGGCATCATCGCCATCGCGCTGCTGGGCGTGATTGTCCACGGGGCGCGCGATCGCTGGGGTCTCGCGCACATCTGCCTGCAACCGCTGGCGCTCGGCGGCCTCGCGGTGCTGGCCGCGCGGTGGGACGCGATCGGTCCGATCTGGCGGCGCGTGGTCGTAGCGGGTGCGGCGATGGATTTCGCATTGGGCATCGCGCTGCATTTCGGCGCGCAGAGCCTGCTGATCGACCAATGGGTCGGCGCCGCGGCCTCCGGCGGTCCGCTCGACGGCTACTCGGCGCACGCGCAGATCAACTGGCGCGCAAAGCTGCATTTCCGGCACACGTTCTTCGGCGATGCCTATGCGAACAGCGAATTCGTGCTCCTCGCGCTGCTGGCCGGCCTGCTGGCGTTCGCGGTGTGGCGCGCGGCCAAGGCCACTCGCACGTAGAAACGGCGTTGCGTGGCCGCATCGTTCCGACCTTCCTTTCCCCCCGTGCCCTTGCCCGCGATCACCATTGTCACACCCGTGTTCAACGAGGAGGCCGTGCTGCCCGAGCTGGTCGCGCGCCTGACCGCGCTTTTCAACGCACACCCCGACTGCACGTGGCGCGCCGTGCTCGTCGACGACGGCAGCCGCGATCGCACGGCGGAACTCGTGCGCGCCGCGGTCGCGCGCGATCCGCGTTTCGAGCTGGTCGAGCTCTCGCGCAATTTTGGCTTCCAGAGCGCCCTCTCCGCCGGCCTCGTGCGGGCCACCGGCTGCGATGCGGTCGTGACCATGGACGCCGACCTGCAGGATCCGCCGGAAGTCATCCCGCAATTCGTCGCCGCGTGGCGCGGTGG
>JANOCA010000706.1:0-1716 GCA_031411915.1 Opitutaceae bacterium | reverse complement strand
AACGGGCGAAGGTGCAACTCGACCTGCTCGCGATCCGCGCGCCGCGCGGTGGGCGCATCCTGCAGGTGAACGTGCGCGAGGGCGAATACGCGATGGTCGGCGGCGGCGAGCCGCTGCTGCTGCTCGGACAGGTGGATCAATTGCAGCTCCGCGCGGACGTCGATGAAGACAACGCCTCGCGAGTGCGGCCGGGCTGCAAGGCCGTGGCCTACATCAAGGGCCGGCGCGAAGCGGCGATCCCGCTGACCTTTGTACGCGTCGAGCCGTACATCCTGCCGAAGCGCTCGCTGACCGGCGAGAGCAGCGAGCGGGTGGATACGCGGGTCTTGCAGGTAATCTTCCGTTTCGACGCTCCCGCGACGCCGGTCTATGTGGGGCAGCAGATGGATGTTTTCCTCGACGCCGGCGAAGCAGGGCCGAAGGGGTAGAGCATCTGCCGAAAATAGTTTCCGGCTCTTGTGTTTTTGTGCTGGTACGATTCGGCGTCTTGTGGTGTGAGGATGGTTATTGCGCGCCGATTGTGTTGAGCCGAATGCTGAGAACGCCAGCGATGCCGAGTTGCTGGTGGCGATGGAGGCTGCGCCGAATAAACGCAGCTACCGGCGCCTGGCGGCGATCCGCGCGCTCTTGAAAGGCTACTCGCGCGTGCAGGTCGGCGAACTTTTCGGGCGCAGCGAGCGCATGGTCCGGCTGTGGATTTTGTGCTTCAACGAGGGCGGCATCGACGCCCTGGCGAGCAAGCCGCGGCCCGGTCGGCCCCGCAAAATCAAACTCCAAGGGCTGCGCGATCTGCTCGTGCCCGTGCTCGAAGACCCCGCCAAAGCGGCGCAGGAGCATTGGACCGGGGTGAAGGTCCACGGCTGGCTTAAAGAGCAGCTCGCCATCGAGCTGGGTTATCGCACCACCATCCGTTACCTGCACGAGCTCGACTACAACCTGCGCGTCCCACAGCGCTGGCCCGAGCGCCAGGACGAGGCCCAGCGCGCCGCCTACCTCGAAGAACTGCGCGCGCTGCAAAACGACCCCCAGGTCGAGCTCTGGTATGGCGACGAATGCGGCGTGGAAGGCGATCCGCGGCCGCGGCGGCGCTGGAGCGCCCGCGGCAGCCGCCCGCGCGTGCCCTACCTGGGCGATCACCTCCGCGCCAACGTGGTTGGGGCCGTCTGCCCCGCGACCGGTCAGAGCTTCGCCATGATCTTCGATGGGGTCGATACCGACGTCTTTCAGTGCTACCTCGATTATCTCGCCGAAACCATCCCGCCTGATCCCGACAAACGGCGCCTCCTCATCCTCGACAACGCTTCCTGGCACAAAGCCGCCCGGCTCGTGTGGCATCACTTCGAGGTCAAGTTTTTGCCCGGCTACAGCCCGGACTTCAACCCCATCGAGCGCCTCTGGCTGCGCCTCAAAGCCGACTACTTCAGCGACTTCATCGCCCGTACCCCGGACGAGCTCACCGACCGGCTCTGCACCGCGCTGAATGCCTTCATGGACGACCCCCAAAAGGTCGCCTCCCAATGCGCTAACCGGAAATAACTTTCGGCAGATGCTCTAACACCCAGCTCGTGGCAGGCGGCTCGATCGGCGCCGTCACCGCGGGCAAGGATCTCCACGACTCTCTGATCATCGCGGGCGCGATGCTCGGCGGCGACTTTCTCCTCGATGGCGACGAGAGCTATCAACGCGCCGCCGCCATCGCCGCGGTCACGGTGAAGG
>JANOCA010000705.1:0-3420 GCA_031411915.1 Opitutaceae bacterium | reverse complement strand
CCTCGAACCGTGGCAATGGGCGGTCGCGGTCCTCGCGGCGTTGATCGTGGGCGTTTCCAAGTCCGGCATCGGCGGGCTGGGGATTCTCGCGGTCGTCCTTTTTGCGCTGATGATGCCGCCGAAGCAGGCGACGGGGACGGTGCTGCCGTTGCTGTGCTTCGGCGATCTCGTGGCGTCGGCCGCCTATGGGCGTCACGCGAAGTGGGTTCACCTTTGGCGGCTCTTCCCGTGGACGGCAGCGGGCGTCGTGATCGGCTGGCTGGCCTTCGATCGGATGAACGATCGGCAGGCTGGGGTGTTGATCGGGGGCATCGTGCTCGGGCTCGTCGTGATGCAGCTCATCCGGCGCAAATTCGCTGGGCACGAGGCGGAGCACGGCGCGTGGTTCGCACCGACCATCGGGGTGCTCGCGGGTTTCACCACGCTGGTGGCCAACGCGGCCGGCCCGCTGATGGTGGTCTACATGCTCGCGATGCGACTGCCCAAGCTCGACTGGGTCGGCACGAGCGCGGTGTTTTTCCTCCTGCTGAATCTCTTCAAGGTGCCCTTCATGATCGAGCTGGGCCTGATTCATGGGACGAGCTTTGCCTTCAACCTCTGGCTCGCGCCCGTGGTGCTCGCGGGCGCGTGGTTCGGGCGGAAACTCGTCCTGAAGATCGATCAGCGGGCGTTTGAGAACCTCGCGCTCGCGCTCAGCCTGATCGCGTCGCTCAATCTCCTTTTCAAAGCATGGCGCGGATGAACGTGAGGCAGATGTGGGCGGCGAAGCTCGCGGGCAAACCGATGCCGGCGGCGCTTGCGGTGCCGCGCGCGGCCGCGGCCAACGCGGGCGAATCGCAGGGCGTGCAGGCGCGCCGGCCGTTTTCCGGCCTGGTGCTGGGCGTCGATCCATCGCTGCGCGGGACTGGCCTGGCCCTGATCGAGTTTGCGGCGGGACAGCAGCCGTTGCTGCTGCGGTGCCAGACCGTGCGCGTGGCGCCGAGGGTCTCGATGGCCGAGGCGCTGGCGGAGATCCACCGGGGGGTGACGGCGTTTCTGGAAAAGCGCGACGTGCGCCACGTGGCGCTGGAGCAGACGATCTATGTGCAGAACATCCGCACCGCGCAGATCCTCGGCGCGGCGCGCGGGGCCGCCATCGCGGCGGCGGCGCTTCAAGGGAAGCCCGTGTTTGAGTATCCGCCGCTCCGCGTGAAACAGGCGGTGGTGGGCGCGGGCCGCGCGAGCAAGGAGCAGATGGCGCGCACGGTGATGGCGCTGCTCGGCCACGGCCGCACGCTGGCCTTCGACGAGGCCGACGCCGCGGGCGTGGCGCTGTGCCACGCCTTCACGTGGCGGGAGTAGGGGGTTGTGAAGCCGAGGCGCCCCCGCCGCGGCCGGCGGAAACGCGGCGAGGGCGCCGCGTCCCCGACAAAAACCTCAGTTTCCGCCCAGCACCGTCTTGAGCATCTTCCCGAGATCGATGATGCGGTAAGGCTTGGTGAGGTAGCCGCAGAAACCCATCTCGAGGAAGCGCTGCGCGTAGTCGTCGTGATCGTAGCCGCTGGCCACGATCGCGCGCACCTCGGGATCGAGCTTCTTCAGCGCCGTGAAGCATTCCTCGCCGCCCATGCCGCCTATGATCGTGAGATCCAGGATCACGGCGTCGTAGGGTCGGCCGATGTTGAGGTAGCGCTGGTAGAGGGCGACGGCCTCCTCGCCGTTGCGGGCGAGGTCGTATTTGTAGTCGAGGCCGCCGAGCATCGCGGCCGTCAGCTCCGAGATTTTCGGGTCATCATCCATCAGCAGGATGCGGCCGGTGCCAAAGCGCAGCGAAGGCGCGCGCCGCGCCGCGGTCTCGGCCGGATCCGTCGCGCGCGGGAGATAGACGGTGAACGCCGTGCCGACCCCGACCTGCGTGTCGACGCCGATCTGGCCGCCGTGGCGGAGGACGATCGCGAGCACCGTGGCGAGCCCGAGTCCGTTGCCGTGCTTCTTGGTCGTGAAAAACGGATCGAAGATTCGCGCGAGATGCTGCGGCGCGATGCCGCTGCCGTTGTCGCGAATCTCGAACTCGACGTAGGCGCCCGCCGCGAGCCCGGGCACCTGTTGCTCGGCGAGGTTGAGATTGCGGGCGCGGACCTGCAGATGCGGGCGATGGGGCGGGGGCGGCATCGCCTGCACGGCGTTGATGACGAGGTTCTGGAAGACCTGCAGCATCTGCGGCCGATCGACCTTCACGGGGTCGCTGCCGTCGGCGACGTCCAGCGCAATCTCGGCCACGGAGCCGGCGGCGGCGATTTTCAGCGCGTCATCCAGCAGGGAGCGGGCGGAGCAGACCGTGCGCGCGGGGCCGCCGCCCTTGGCGAAGGTGAGCAGCTGCTTCGTGAGGCCCTTGGCCGTCTCGCACGCCTCCTCGGCATCGCCGAGCGCGGAGTAGTCACGGTTGTCGCGCGCGAGGCAGATCGCGCCGAGGATCGTCGTGAGCATGTTGTTGAAATCATGCGCGATGCCGCCGGCGAGCAGGCCGAGCGACTCGAAGCGGTTGGCCTTGATGCGCTCGTCCGGGGTGAGCGCCATCTCGTCGGGGTCGCGAAACACGATCGCCACGCCCAGGGTCTGGCCGGTGGGATCGTGGGTGGCGCGGGCCGTCCACACGATCGGGGTCGCCCGGGCGCCCTCCTTGGCGGGAACGAGCGCATGCTCGTCAACCAGCGTCGGCGGCCGATCCGCCGCGAGTGTGCGCTCGAGCGGATCACCGGCTTCGCGGCTGGTCCCGCGGAAGACGAGGCGGAACACCTCGCCGACCGGCCGGCCCGCGAGCGCGTTCGCCTCGAGGCCGAGCAGGCGCGCGGCGGTGGCGTTGGCGAAGATGATTTTCCCCTTGGAGTCGGCGACCAGCACGCCCTCGCCGAGCGCGGCAAACGCCTCGTGCGACAGCGCGGCGGGCAAGGCGCCCTCCTCACGGGTGCCGGCGGGCAGCGGGCACGCGAAGCCCACCGCACGCACGAGCTCGCCCTTGCGGTTGAGCGTGCGCTGCGCCCCGAAAATCACGGGCACGCCACGCCCGTCCTTCGCGCGGAGCCGCACGGGCTCGAGGAAGGCGCTTTCACCGGGGGCACGGGCGCGGAGCCAGACGGACACATCGGCCGGCTCGTTCTCGATTGAAAGCGCCGCGGCCAAAGAGCCCGCTTCGGCCGACAGCTCGCCATCGGCGTGGCCGAGAAGTTTCTCCCACGCGCTGGAGAACCACGCGGTGCCGCGCGTGAAGTCGATCTCGAACGCCGCCAGCGGACCGCCGCCGGTGAGGTCCTGCCACCGGGCATCGTTGGCCGCGAGCGAGTCCTCCAGCTCGCGCCGATCCGTGATGTCGAAATGCACGCCGACGAAACGCTCGGGCGCGCCGGAGTCCGCGATCGACAGCACGCCGGCGCAATGCACCCA
>JANOCA010000704.1:0-7170 GCA_031411915.1 Opitutaceae bacterium | reverse complement strand
GAAGTTCGTGCGGTCGAGGATGCGGCGGTAGCGGAAGAGTCCGGTGCCCTTCTGCGGATCGAAGCCGTAGTTGAAGGGCTTGAGCGTGCGCGGCTGCGAGTAGAAGAGATCGAGGAGCTTGCCCGGCCAGGGCGGATTCAGGTTCGGCACGTGGTCGCGCCAGAACGCCCAGTCGCGCGGCCGCTCGATGGTGTGGTCCTCGCCGTGCAGGTAGTCCGTGGCGAAGCAGCACGTGAAGGCCTGATGGTTGCGCGGCTGCGCCTCGATCGGCGCGCGCTCCTCGCCCGTGTCGCGGCGCGATTCGTAGCCGATGACATACTCGGTTTTCGTGAGCGGCAGCAGGTCGCCAAGTTCGGTGGCGTCGACGTAGAGCGGGGCGTTGAGTCCGATTTCGTGACCGGTCTCTCGATTCGTGACCGTGAGGAAAGAAACGCGGTCCCGGTCGACGGAGACTTTTCCGATCGTGTGACGGAGCAAAACCCGGACTCTTCCGCTGGCGACAAAGGGCGCGAGCATTTCCTCGAGCACGGCCAGCGCGACGCGCGGCTCGTGGCACAGCTTGGAAACGGAGCCGTTGCCAGGGTTGAGCAGGCGATTGGCGCGGGCCGCGTCGGTGAGCGGGAAATTGCGCGCGTAGTAAGCGCGCACGCGCGTGCGGAAATCCTGATAGCTGCGCGTGCCACCGGTGGTTTCGATGAGGGCGTTCTCATCGGGCGGCACGGCCTGCGACGTGAGCTGTCCGCCGATCCAGTCGGTCTCCTCGGTCATGATTACCGAGAGGCCGTGGCGCGCGGCGGCGAGGGCGGCGGCGCAACCGCCGGTGCCGCCGCCGATGATCACGAGATCGGCGGCGAGTTCCTTGGCGGCCGCGGAAGAGTTTTTGGCGGGCGCGGGAGATGAGCCGGGTCGCGAAGCCGCTCCCGCAGTTTGCGCGCGGGTGATTGCGGGCAGGGCGAGCGCGGCGGGGGCGAGGAGCGCGGAGTTTTTGAGGAAGGTGCGGCGGCTGGATCTGATATTCATGGAAGTAACCCGCCTCGTGAGAGGCGGGATTGACGAAAGCCATAATTCCCGTCGGTCCCGGCTCTCACGAGCCGGGCTACGGGTTCAAAGCCTCAATACGCGCCCCTGACGGCAAAGGTCCACGAGCGGCCGACGGACTCGTTGCGCGTGAGCGCGGTGGGGCCGGAGGCGAAGCGCTGCATGTTCACGTAGGGCGTGTCGAGGATGTTGCGGGCGCTCACGGAGAGCGTGTAGCGGTTCGTGAGACGCCAGCTGCCGCCGGCGTCGACGTTGGTGCGGTGGCGGCGGTAGGTGGTGCCGGCGAGGTTGGTGTCCACGTCATCGAGCCAATTCCAGTTGGCGTAGAGGTTGAGGCGGTTGATCGAGTAGTTGAGGCCGCCGCTGGCGAGGTGGGGCGTGAGGTTGATGCGGGGCACCTCCGCATAGACGCGCGTGTAGCTGCCGCGCACGGAGAGCCGACGGAAGGCCTGGCCGAGGAACGAGAGGCTCTGGCTGTATTCAATTTCCATGCTACGGAGCTTGATCGTGTCGGTGCCGTTGGTCGTGCTGACGAACTCGTAGTTGGCGAGCTCGTCGGTGCCGGTGTAGCCGAACTCCTGCGCGGTCTGGCGGTTCGTGATGAAAATCCTCTTCACCGCGCGCTCCGTCGCCGTCACGGCGAGCAGGCCGACAGGCTCGAAGTAGTAGGCCAGACGCGCCGCGTAGTTGTCGGAGGTCTCCGGGGTCAGGCCCGGGTTGGGGGCGGTGACGGTGGGCAGCGCGCCGGGGGTGTTGGGGGTGTCGTCGATGAGCCAGACGCCGGAGATGTTGACGTAGCCCGGGCGGCGGATGGTGGAGCTGTAGCCGAGGTGGAGATCGAGGTTGCGGAGCACACTGTATTTCAGCGATGCGCTCGGAAACAGGTTCTCGTAGTCGCCCTTGCGATGGATGCGGGGCCGCGAGAGGTATTGGTATTCGATGCCGGGGATTGTGGTGGCGACGCCGGCGGCGGTGAGGGCGAATCCCGCCGCGCGCACCTCGGCGGGCGAGCGGGGATTGGCCTCGTTGGCATCGGTGTTCGTCTTTTCCCACCGCACGCCCGCGCGGGCGGTGAGGCCGCGCGCGAGGCTCGCGGTCCCCATGAAATACCCGGCGTCGATGCGCTCGTTGAAACGGCGGCGGCGCGCGACGTAGGACTGGTAGAAGTTATCGCTGTTTGCGCCCCAGTTCTGGCGAAAGTCGCCCGGGCGCGCCGCGTAGAGCTCGCGGATGCCGCGCAGGTGCGGCATGAACACGTTGGCGCCCGACACGGAGGCGATCGAACCATTGTTCATGCCGAGGTCGTATTCCCACGGGGAGCGCTGGTCAGCCCACGCGCCGGTGGTGACGGCCGCGCCGCCGTTGGGCGCGTAGTCGTAGCGCTTGGCGAGCTGGTCGTCCTCGAATTTCTGGAATTGCTGGCGCATTTTGACGCCGCTTTTCCAGACGATGGGGCGCCACAGGGAGGTCTTGAGGGTGGCGTTGACGTCGCCGTTGAGGAACACCGTGCGGCCAAAACGGCCGTCGTTGACCGTGATCGCGGGGCTTGTGTAGCTCGCGCCCCGGGCGATGTCGTTGCCGGCGACCTGCGTGAACGACCAGTCGGCGGCCATCTCCGAGGAGCGCTGCGCGCGGAACGTGATGCCGGCCGCGGTGGGCGAATTGGTGTCGCGGATCGAGTTGCGGCGGCTGAGCGGGTCATACCAGCTCGTCGAGTCGGTGTAGGCGAACTTGCCCTCGATGTCGAAGTTGCCGCGCTTGAACGCGACGCGCGGCAGCACGGTGAACGTCTCGCCCATCTTGGATACCGCGACCGGATTCACCTGCACCGTGCCGGTCGGGCCGGAGGTGAAGCTGAGCGTGGGGTTCGTGCCGACGACGGCCGCGCGGGCGCCGGCATTGAAGATGACCGTGCGCTGCGGCGTCCAGAGATCCGCGTAGTTGTAAACGACGCCCACGCCGACGTTGAGCTCGTTGGTGATCTTGTAATCCGCGGTGAGCGTCGTGGCGAAGCGCTTGTTGAAGCGCGGCGCCCACTGGAAATTCAGCGTGGTCGGCACGAGCGGGCGCGAGTCGGTGGTGGTCGGTGTGGCGTTGTAGGCGAGGGCGGAGATGAGCGCCTCCTGATAGACGTTGGACTCGCTGATGTTGAGCACGAGGCCGAGGCGCTTGTTCAGGAACACATCGGAATACTCGAGGATTCCGCCCGGCCGGAGCTTGTAGGTGCGCCGGTCTTCGTCGGGCCCGAGCGAGCGGCCAAGGCCAAACGCGGACGAGTGCGCGGCGAGCGTGGTCTGCCACGAGACGCGGCGGCCCGCGCGGTCAAACGCGCGCTTCGTGCGCAGGTTGATCGTGCCGGCGGGGGCGTTGGCCTCCATGTCGGCGCTGATGGTCTTGTTGACCTCGATCGACTCCATCGAGTTGAGCGAGGCCATCTCCATCGTGAAGGACCGCGCGGCGCCGGAGCCGCTGTTGTTCGCATCGACGCTCGCGAGCGAGACGCCGTCCATCGTGACGGAGGTGTATTCCGCGGGCAGGCCGCCAAGGCTCACGGTGCGCACCTCGCCGTAGTTGAGGTTGAGCTCGACGCCGGGCAGGTGGCGGAGGAACTCGCCGATGTTGCCCTCGGCATTGTCACCAAACGCATCGGAAGCGACCGTGTTGGTGACGTTCATGTTGCGCCGCTGATCCATGATGGCCTTGGCGCTGCCCTCGCGCTCGGACGAGACGGTGAACGCGTCGAGCTTCACGGTGGTATCGCCTGCGGCCTGCAGGGTGCTGATGAGGTTGAAGTCCTTGGTCACCGCGGCGCCGGCGGCCACATCGACGACGCTCGTGATCGTGCGGTAGCCGGTGTAGCTGACCTCGACGGTCACGCGGCCGGGCGCGACCGGCGCGAGGCGAAACGCGCCCTCGTCCTCCGACACGGCGCGCTGGCCGGTCTCGACGACGCGGATCTGGGCGTTGCGGAGGTATTCGCCGGTGGCGGGATTGAAGACCCGGCCGGTGATGGCGCCGGGAGCAGTCTGGGCGTGCAGGCCGGCGGTGAGGAGCGCGAGGCCGGCGCAAGTCAGGAGTGAGCGGATGTTCATGGGGCAGGTCGGGGTTGCGGGGTGAGGAGGAGCTTCTTCGCCTCGACCCGCGCATGGCAAGCCGGGGTTGAGCGTTGTGCGCGGCACTTCGAGGTGTCTGAATCTCCCCACCATTATGCGCCACGTGACCTGCAACGAAGCGTTCGTTCCGGAGTCCCAGAACCATGGAGTCCATGGACTGCGCGCATCGATGAAGACACACACGATCGGATTTTTTGCGGCGATGTTGCTCGGCGGGTGCGCCGCACCGCGCGAAGTCGCTCGCGCACCGGCGATGCCGACTGTGTTGCCCGCGTCACCTGCGCCCGGCGCGGAAGAGCGCGAGCAGGCCTTGGTCGCGGAGGTGCTGGCGATGGGGCGGGCGAATCGCATCGGGGACGCGATCGGAAAGGTCGCCGCCATCGCCGATCCCACCTTGCGGGCGCGGGTCGCGACTCGGGCGACGACTCTGCTCGCGCAAAGCGAGTGGGCGACCGCGGCCGCCTTTGCCGCGGGTCTGCCAGCGGGGCCGGCTCAGACCGCGGGCCTCGAACTGGCCGCGCGCACCTGGGCGGCGCATGAACCGGCGGCGGCTTTGCAGTGGTCGGTGGGGATCGTGGATCCTTTTGCGGCGGGCGTGGCGCAGCGCGGGATTGCCGAGGCCGGCGTGTCGAGCGATCCGCGCGCGCTGTTGGAACGAATCGCGGCCCTGCCCGAGGGCCCCGCGCAGTCGGACCTGCGCGCCGCCGCGGCGTCCGCGTGGGCGCGGCGCGATCCCGATGCGGCGATTGAGTGGCTGCGGACGCAACGGGAGGAGGCGAGGCTTCGGTCCGCCGTCACGTTTGCGGTGGCGCAGACGAATCCGGGCCGCGCCACCTCGCTCGCGGAGCAACTGCCCGAAGGGCGCGACCGCTGGCTCCTGCTCACGATGATTGGCCAGACGTGGGTGGCGCAGGATCGCCCGGCCGCCATGGAGTGGGCCGGGCGGCTCAGTGTGAGCGCGGAGCGGGACGCGGCTTTCGCGGGCATCGAGACCGGCCTCGGGGTGCCTTCATCGCGGCGCCGAGGCGCCGCACCGGGCCAGCGCGGCATCGCGTCGCGTGGCGCAGGTGGCGGCAGCGGCGCGCCCTTGCTCGCGGAGTTTTCGGAGTTCGCCGCGTGGCTCGCCACCCAGCCGCCCCACCGTGATCGGGACGAGGCGATGTTGGAGTTCGTCCGGCAGCGCGGGGCGCTGGACACCGGTGCGATGGGGCAGTGGCTCGCGTCCCTGCCGGGCGGCCCGACGCGGGATCGCGCGCTGGCGATTTACCTGGAGGGCCGGCTCACGAGCACACCAGCCGAGGCCGCCGCGTGGCTGCGTTCGCTGCCGCGCAGCGATGTGAACGAGGCCATGGTCGATCAAGTCGCCCGGCGCTGGCTGCGCAGCAATCCGGACGAGGCCGCCACGTGGCTGCGCGATCTGCCGATCCCGGAATTCCAGAAGGACCGGCTGCTACGCGAGGCCGGGCGATGAAAAAGGCCGGGCAGTGCGCCCGGCCTTTTTCAAATGTGCCTTGACTCGAATCGCTCAGGCGATCGCGGCGGCGTAGTATTTGTCGGCGGCCTTCCAATTCACGACATTCCACCACGCCTTCATGTAGTCGGGGCGGCGGTTCTGGTAGTGGAGGTAGTAGGCGTGCTCCCAGACATCGAGGCCGAGGACAGGCTTGCCCTCGATCCCGCCGAACGCCTTGCCCATGAGCGGGCTGTCCTGATTGGCCGTCGAGCCAATCGCGAGTTTCTTGTCGGCGGTCACATAGAGCCAGGCCCACCCGGAGCCGAAGCGCGTGGCGCCGGCCTTCTCGAAATCCTCCTTGAACTTCGCGAGGCCGCCGAGCTGCGAATTGATCGCCTCGGCCAGCGCACCCGTGGGCGCGTCCTGATCGTGGGGCCCCATGATCGTCCAGAAGATGGCGTGGTTGCTGTGGCCGCCGGCGTTGTTGCGCACGCCGCCGCGGATCGCCTCGGGGACCTTGGAGAGATCGGCGATGAGGGCGTTGACCTCAAGCGCGGCGAGAGCCGGGTGATCCTTGAGGAGGTTGTTGGCGTTGGTCACGTAGGCGTTGTGGTGCTTGCCGTGGTGAATCTCCATCGTCTTGGCGTCGATATGCGGCTCGAGCGCGGTGGGCGCGTAGGGCAGGGGGGGAAGGGTGAATGCCATGATGCGGGTGTGATTTTCTGAGGTTGATGAAACGAAGTGGAAGAAGGGCACTGATGCATTCACGCGCGGAGGCGTCAACGCTGGGCTGCACATTGCCCCTCAGCGCGAGGCGACCGTGGCGGGCTCATTGCCGCCCGGCGCCGGGAAACGGATCGTGTGGCGCGCGCCGCCGATGGCGACCTCGACGGTGGCGCCGCGGGCGTCGTTGGTGCGTCGGGCCTGCCACGCCACCGCCTGGCCGTGGCGATGGGGGACGAGCACGGTGACCATGCCGAGTTCGCGGCTCGGCTCGGTCGTCGCGGCCTCGGCATGCCAGTGATTGGGATACTCGCGCGTCGGCGCGGGCTTGAAGCCGTCGGTCTGGGCGAAGGCGAGCGGCACCGGCGAGAGATACGCGATCTCGAGGCCGGCCTTGGGCTGGGTGACGCGCAGCCGCGCGGCGCGCTCGTCGATCGTGAAGGCGTCGAGGGCATGGAGCATGAACTGGAATTTCGCCGGCTGCGGCGCTACGAGCTCGTCGTAGAACACGACGAAGGGGTGCGCGCCCTTGACGAAGACCGCGTGCCGCACGGCGCGATCGAGTTTGTTTCCGTAAGCGGGCGTGGCATCGCCCGCCACGTAGTCGTAGCCGGGCTTCAGCTCCTCATGGATGAAGCGCGCGGTGGAGGCGACGGAGTGCGGGACCTGGCCCTCGCCGTTCACGAGCACGGCGTTCTGGGCGCGCGTGGAGTGCACCCACTGGTAGTGAAACTTGCTGCCGTGCAGATCGCGGTAGGTGTTGGCGACGAGGAGGGCCTCGCCGTAGGCATTGAGAAAAAATCCGTTCTGCGCGTTGTGGCCGTGGCTCTGCGTGCCGAACGG
>JANOCA010000703.1:0-3498 GCA_031411915.1 Opitutaceae bacterium | reverse complement strand
CGGCTCTGGTCCCCGTCGGGGGGGGGCCCCCCCCCCGCCCGCTCGGGGCAACCACCGCCAAAACCCGCGGGGTCGGGGCACCCCGCCTACAGCCAATCCGCTTAAGCCAACACGCCGTCGTGCAGGAAGAGCTGGCGGCTGGTCTTCGCCGCATGGGCGGCGTTGTGCGTCACGAGCACGAGCGCCGTGGCGGTCTCACGGCACAGCGTGAGCAGCAATTCGATCACGGCATCGCCCGTGCGTTCGTCGAGGTTGCCGGTCGGCTCGTCGGCCAGAAGCAGCTGCGGCGAATTCATCAGCGCGCGCGCCACCGCCACACGCTGGCGCTCGCCGCCGGAAAGCTGCGCCGGAAGATGGGTGGCGCGTTCGGCGAGACCCACGCGCGCCAGCAATTCATCGGCGCGCGCACGCTCCGCGGCGCCCGGCACCCGGATCATGCGGGCGGCCATCAGCACGTTCTCGGCGGCGTTGAGTTCGGGAATCAGGTAGAACGACTGGAAGACCATCCCGAGATATCTCGCACGACGGCCGGCGGCCGGCGCCGCGCCCGCCCACTCAATGCTGCCGGCGTCGGGCGCATCGAGGCCTGAAAGCAAATTCAGCAAGGTGGATTTGCCCGAGCCTGACTCGCCGCGGATGGAGACGCTTTCGCCCGGCGCGACCTCCAGCGTGGCTTCGCGCAGGACACCGATGCGGCGGTCGCCGCTCAGGTAGGTTTTCGCGAGGGCGCGCGCGCGCAGCACCGGGTTGCTCATGGCGCGCTGGCCTCCGCGATCTCGGCGGCGGTGAGCCGGCGCAGGCGGACATCCCGGATCGCGGCGCGCGTCATGAAGGTGGCGATGCCGAGCGGCTGGGACTTCTCGATGTCGCCGGGCCGCATCATCACATTCCGATCCTTCAGCTCGAGCTCGACCATCTGCTCCTGGTCGATCCACGCCTCGATCTTGGCGTCCGTCACGCGGACGCGGATGCGATACCAGCGGTTGTCCACAAAGTCGGCGGACTTGGTCGTCTCGTTGTCGGACGCATCCGCGTGGTTCACGCTCGAAATGCCGACAATCACCCCGCCCCACCCGCCGACGACGAAGCTGCACGCCGACTTGCCCACAGGAAACGTGAGGGCGCAGAAAAAATCCCCGCCCAAGAGCCGCATGGCCTCGAGCGTGATCTCGTAGTTGGTGCGCGGGAGCGCGGAGCCGAGCGTCGAGGTGACTCCGGAGAGCGTCGTGCCCGCCTCGATGATCATTGCCGGACGCCCGTCCTTGAAGGCCGGCTGCACCTTCACCGCCGCTTCGCCCTCGAAGTTCGACTGCCGCCAACCGGCCAGCGTCTTGCCGTCGAAGAGTTCCTGCCACGCGGGCTCGGCGCCGAGGAGCGCGCCTGCAACGAGGAAAAATGCCAGCGCGTGTCTCATTTTTTTGTCGCAGCGGTCTGCGCGTGGAGAATCTGCCCGTCCTTCAGCAAGCGCTCACGCAGCTTCGCGTAAGGCACATCCTGCACCGGAATCTTCGCGTCGATGGCCATCACCGCAGCCGTCGCGGCCGATTGCCCGAGAATCATGAACACGGGCTCCATGCGGATTGAGCCGAAGGCGATGTGCGAACTCGAGACGCACACCGGCACGACGAGATTCTCCGCCTCACCGCGCTTCGGCACGAGCGAACCGTAGGCGATTTCATACGGACCGCCGGTGGAGACGCCGATGTCACCCTCGTTCTGCACGTGGCCTTCGGGCGTAATGTAGCGCTGCACGTTGTGCGAATCGATCGTGTAGCTGCCCATGCCGACGGACTCGGGCGTGGGCTTTTTTTTGCGGAGTTCATTCTCCGTCATCACATAGGCGCCGATCATGCGTCGAGCCTCGCGCACGTAGATTTGGTGCGGCCAGCCGCCGTTGTCCTTGAATTCATCCTTGGGCAGACCGTAGCTGCCAAGCTTAGCGCGCACGTCCGCCGGCACGCGCGGGTCGGTCGTGATGAAGTAGAGCCAGCCTTTCTGATAGCGCTCGTGCTCACGCAGGATCTCACGGCGCCGCTCGTAACTCGCCTCGGGGTAGTCGTAGTTCATCCCGATGTTGTCGGTGGAAAAAGGCCCGTGGTTGTTCGTGTCCGTCTTGTGATTCGGGATCGGATCGAACTTCTGGAACGTCTCCGTCCAGCCCGCGGCGTAGATGCGCGCGAGCAATTCGTAGTGCTTCGGGTCGTAGCCTTCGGGCTTGGCGAACGGGATGCGGTTCGCCGGCACATCGGTCAGGCACATGCGGTAGCAGTAGGCCTGCACCTTGTCGTCGCCCTCGCCGAATTTCCCCGGCGGCGCGGCGCTCACGCGCGGAAGCACGCCGCTCTTCGGATCGCCGGGCGTCCAGTAGGGGCTGATTTTCTGCGGCAGGTAGCCAAAGTGATGGCGGTGGTGCAGCACGCCGGTCTGCACGCCGTTGTGCTCCTCGCCATAGACGCGGTTCGCCTCGCGGCCGACGTGGTAGCTCACCCCCGCCGCCGCCATGAGATCGCCCTCGTAGGTGGCGTCGACAAACATTTTTCCCGTGAACGTCTTTCCGCTCAGCATCGTGATCGAGGTGAGGCGGGCGCCCGTTTTCTTCACGCCCTTGGCGCGATCCAGCCATTCGTCGCGCAGCACCGTGATGCCATGCTCGCGCACGAGATCCTCGAAGATTTTCTCCGCCACATGCGGCTCGAAGATCCACATCGTGCGCTGCGCTCCGTCGATCGCGGGCGTGCCCTGGCCCTTGTTGCCATACTCGGATTTTTTCTGCCAGCGCCACGCCGCGTCGGCGTCGTAGTGCCGCCACACCCGGTGATAAAACTCGCGCGCGAGGCCGCCGATCACGGACTTGTCGCCGGTGTCGGTGTAGCCGAGGCCGCCGCTGGAGAGGCCGCCGAGATGCTTGTCGGGCCCGACGATCACCACGCTCTTGCCCATCGCCTTGGCCTGCACCGCGGCGATCACGCCGGCGCTCGTGCCGCCGTAGACGACCACATCGTAGTCGGCGGCGCGGGTGCCCACGGCGGCGACGGCAACGGCGAAGACGGCAAGCAATCGGATGCGGCGAATCATGCGCAGTGCTTAGCGCGCGGAATGCAACGTTGTCGAGGCGCGGCTTCGCGCGGGAGGTCCAGACAGATTCTGACCCAACGGAGCATCGAGGAAGAAGGGCGGGAGCAGGAACACGCGGGGATCGATTCTCGGGGCGCGAGCCGCGAGTAAGGTCGCAGGCGCGTGGTCGCCGCGGGAGCGGTTCTTGCGGGCGAAGTTGAAGAAGAGCTGGTAGGTGGTGATGGCGGCGAGGAACTGGGCGGGGCCGCGGAAGCTTTCCAAGTCGAAGAACTCGGGCTCGATGGTGGCGTGGCTGCTCTCGACGTCGGCATTGGCGTTGGGGCGGGCGGGCGGGTTGAAGCGGTGCGTGGCGCCGGTGGCGGTGAGGCTGCCGTGGAAGCCGTCCGGGCGGTAGCGGACGGTGTCGCCATCGAACTCGCTGCC
>JANOCA010000702.1:0-5344 GCA_031411915.1 Opitutaceae bacterium | reverse complement strand
CTGGTCGTGCAGAAAAACAAACCCAAGCTCGTCGCCCTCACCGCCGTCATGCGCAAACTCATCGAACTGCTCAACCGCCTCCTCGCCGACCCCAACTTTGTCCTTGCCCACTAGACACCGTTGCTCCGAGCCGGCCTGGGTGGCAGGGCGATTCGCCGGCTGGAACTCAGGCCGTTTCGGAGAAACGGCCCCACCGCGGGAAGGATCCAATTCCTCCTAACCGTTGCCATCGGCACCCTGGGCCCAACTCCGGCTTGCCCGTCCGCCCGCCGGACCTACCCTGCCGCGATGCTGTTCCCCGCGGCCCTCGTGATCATCGTCGTCGCGATGATCTGCCTCGTGCGGAAGGTCGAGGTGCGGCTCGTGCTTTTCGCTGCCGGGCTCGCGCTCGCGGCGCTGGCGGGCAAGCCGCTCGTGGTCTTCGAGGTGTTCCTCGCCGAGATGGCCAACGTGAAGACCATCGGCCCGATCTGCTCGGCGATGGGCTATGCGTTTGTGCTGCGCGCCGCCGGCGCCGATCGCGCGCTTGTGCATCTGCTGCTCGCACCCGCCAAGCGACGCTGGTGGCTGCTGATTCCCGGCGGCTGCCTCACGGGCTTCATCGCCAACATCGCCGTCACCAGCCAGACCGCAGTCGCCGCCACGGTCGGCCCGATTCTCGTCCCGCTGATGCTCGCCGCGGGCTATTCGCCGGTGGCCGCCGCCGCGACGCTCGTGCTCGGCTGCTCGGGCGGCGGCAGCCTCTACAATCCCGGTGACGCCGATCTCGTCGCGATCAACGAGGCGAGCGGGGCGCCGATGAAACAGGTGCTCGGCGCGATGTTCTGGCCGCTGCTCGGAGGGTTCGCGACCGCCGTCACGGTGTTTTCGTTTATGACCCGTCGCGAGCCCGTCGACGGCCCGATCCCGGCGGCTGTTCCTCCGCTGCCCGACGAGGTTCACTATTGGAAGGCCCTGCTCCCGCCCCTGCCGCTCGTGATGATTTTCATGATGATGCCCGGGCTCGTGTTTCCGGCGCTGCCCGCGCCGTTCGCCAAGGGACTGCCGGTGTCGCACGCGATGCTCGCCTCGACGATCATCGTGCTGCTGCTGTGCCGCGGCGAACTGACCGCAAAGGTGAAGGCCTTCTTCGAAGGCCTCGGGTTCGCCTATGCCCACGTCATCTCGCTCATCGTGACGGCGAGTTGCTTCATCGCGGGGCTCACGCAAGTCGGGCTCACCGAGCGGCTCGTCAGCCTCGTCTCGGACACCGGAATCAGCGGCAAGCTGGCCGCCAGTTTTTTCCCCGGTGCCCTCGGCGTGATCACGGGCTCGGGCATCGGGCCGAGCGTGGCGTTCTCCAACGCCGTGCTCCCGGCGCTGCGCGACAACCTCGCGGTCGCCCTTGATCTCGGCGTGCTCGCGGCCATCGCGGCGACATTCGGCCGCACGATGTCACCCGCCGCGGCAGTCGTCATCTTTTCCTCCAATCACGTCGGTGTGCCCGTGACCGATGTCGTCAAGCGCACCGCCCCGCCGCTGCTCGCGGGTTTCGCCGTCGTGCTGGCGATCGTGATCGCGCGGGGAAATTGAGCGGCCTGAAGCCTATCATCCTCGCTGAACCAAATGAGAAAGTGGCGCCCCATCGCTGTCATCGCAGCAATTCCAGCTGGTATGTTCGGCGGCTACTATTTTGGGAGTCTTTTGTTCCTCGGCATCCTGCGGCTTCAAGGCTTGGGTAATTCCCATGGCGACCTCACCACCATCGTCGTGGGCGGGTTGCTGGGCGCGACGGCTGGCACCATCGCGCTTCCCATCGCAGCCTGGCTATTGATGCGCGAGCCTCGCAAGTGAGGCACTCGATCGCGCGCTCTCTTCTATCGCGCGAAAACCTTCTTCCCCTCGCTCCACGTCTCCAGCACACGCGTGTCCTTTACATCGTCGACGGGGCACGCGAGCAGGTCGCGGTCGACGATGACGAAGTCGGCGCGCTTGCCGGGCTCGAGGGAGCCGATCTCCTTTTCCCAGAAAATCAGGTGGGCGTTGTTGCGGGTGTAGAACTCGATCGCCTGGCGGCGGGTGAGCGCCTCCTCGGGGTGGAGCTGGCCGTCGAACCATTTCGCGCGGCGCGTCATCGTCGTCCACATCGCGAGGAAGGGATTGTAGAAATTGATCGCGCGGAGGTCGCCGATTTTCAGCATGTGATCGGAGCCGCCGCCCGTCATGCCGCCGGCGGCGAGGATGCTTTTCAGCGGATGAAAATAGCGCAGCCGCTCGTAGCCGAACTGGCCGACGAGCGTGCGGGCGTCGAGATAGAGCCAGGCGGGCTGGATATCGAGCACGACGCCGAGGCGCGCGGACGTTTCCACCGCGGCCTTGGTCATGAAGCTCGAGTGTGTGATGCCCATGCGCAGCGTGCGCAGGGGGATCTCGCGGTTCACCTGCTCGTAAGCCTCGAGCAGCACCGCGCCGGCGCCGTCGCCCTGCGCGTGCGCGGTGAACTGCATACCGTGCTGCGCGACGCGGCGCACCATCTCGAGCAGGCGGTCGGGCGGGATGTTGAGCACGCCGCGGTAGGTATCATCGCGGATGCCGTAGTTTTCGCTGCGGCCCCACGGCTGGAGCATGTAGGCGCTGCCGGTCAGCATGCCGCCGTCGATGAACGCCTTCGTGCCGATGAGATGCAGCCAGCCGTCGTCCTGGCGCAGCGGATCCGCGGCGACGCGGTCGATCGCGGCGAGGATCGACTCCATCGGGCCGACTTGGGGCAACGTGTAGGAAAGCGCCACGCGCACCGTGAGATTCCCCGCGTCGCGCAGCGCCTGATAGCGCTTCATCGATTCCGGGTTCGCCCCGCGGTCGGCGACGGCGGTGAAGCCGATCTGGTTGTAGTCGCGAAACAGCTCGCGCAACCGGCGCAGGTGATCGGCCTCGGTCGCGTTGCGGCTGCGCGTGCGCATCGTGATGTAGCGGCTGATGCCGCGCGCGAGGCCGTTGAGCTCGCCGGCCGCGTCTTTTTCCAAGTGGCCGGGCCCGCCATCCTTCACCGTCCAGTTGCGGTCGAAGCCGCACTTCTGGAGCGCGAGGGTGTTGAGCATCGCATCGGGACCCGTGCTGAACGAAACCGGATGCCTCGGCGCCGCGCCGTCGAGTTCCGCGCGCGTGGGATAACGCGCCTCCTTGAGCCGCGTGATGAACACCTGCTGGACGCGAATCCACTCGCCCTCCGGCACGACCTTGGTGCGCGCCACGATGTAATCGAGCACGTCGCGGATGGTCTCCATGTCCGGAATCTCGTGGTCGAACTCGAACATCGCCGCCGCCGGCGCATGCACGTGCGAGTCGATCAGCCCCGGCAGCACCGTGCGCCCGGCCAAGTCGCGCACCTGCGTCGTGCCTTCGCGCGCGAGCGCACGTATCTCCCGCGATGTCCCGGTGGCGACGAGGCGGCCACCGCGCACGGCAAAGGCCTCGCGCACGCTGAAGTCGGCATCGACCGTCACGACCTTGCCGTTGACGAAGATCGCGTCGGGCGCCGCGGCTGCCGCGGGCTGCGCGAAGGCTGGGCTGGCGGCGACGGCGAGGAGGAGCGGGGCGAGAATGGTTTTGCGCATGGACGGGGGCGGGGCTCGACTCCGCTGAGCGTCCGCCATCGGCCCGCGCTTTTCAATCCCACGGATCATCCGACCCGCACCCTAACATGAACACGCATCGATTCTGTCCGAGGTGGAGCGCGTTGCCCCCAACGCGCTTTCAGGATGCTCGTCCGTCCTCAAGCCAGCGTCTTGGGGGCAAGCCGCTCCACCTCGTCACTGGCGCGCTCCGCCTTCTCGCCGCCTCCGCCCTCCTGTTGCTCACGGCGACCTTCGTCCGCGCCGCGCAAGCCCCCGCGCCGTCACAGCCCAATGCCGCCGACAAGATGTTCGCGGAGTATTTCCGAACCGAGACCGCCAAGCTCGCCGCCGGCTCGCTCGGCGACGTGAAGACGCTCCGCGACTGGACGGACCGCCGCGCCGAGTATCGCGAGCAGCTGTTCGAGATGCTGGGCCTCTCGCCGCGGCCCCTGAAGACCGACCTGCGCGCCACGATCACAGGCCGAGTGGAGCACGCGGAGTTTTTCGTCGAGAACCTCCACTTCCAGTCGCTGCCCGGCCTCTACGTGACGGCCAATCTCTACGTGCCGAAAAAACTTACCGGCCGCGCGCCCGCGATCCTCTACGGCTCCGGCCACGCCAACGTGAAGGAGGGCACGGCGAGCATGGGCAACAAGACCGGCTACCAGCACCACGGCGCGTGGTTCGCGCGGCACGGCTACATCTGCCTCACGCTCGACACGATCCAGCTCGGCGAGCTCGAGGGCGCGCACCACGGCACCAAGCGCCTCGGGATGTGGTGGTGGAATTCGCGCGGCTACACGCCCGCCGGCGTCGAGGCATGGAATGGCATCCGCGCGCTCGACTACCTCCAGTCTCGCCCCGACGTCGACCCCGAGAAGATCGGCATGACCGGCCGCTCCGGCGGCGGCGCCTACACGTGGTATACGGCCGCGCTCGACGACCGCATCAAGGTCGCCGTGCCCGTCGCTGGCATCACCGACCTGCATAACCACGTCGTTGACGGCATCGTGAAGGGCCACTGCGACTGCATGTTCATGGTGAACACCTATCGTTGGGACTACACCAAGCTCGCCGCCCTCCTCGCCCCGCGCCCGCTGCTCCTCGCCAATTCCGACAAGGACGGCATCTTCCCCCTCGACGGCGTCGTGCGCGTGCATGGCGAACTCGCGCGCCTCTACGCGCTGCACAAGGCCAGCGACAAACTCGGCCTCCTCATCACCGAGGGCCCGCACAAGGACACGCAGGACCTGCAGGTGCCCGCTTTCCGCTGGTTCAACCGCTGGCTGAAAAATGAACCCGATAAACTTGTCACCGTCGCCGCCGAAAAATTCTTCACGCCCAAGGAACTCCGCGTGTTCCCCGTCGGCGGCCACCCAGCCGACGAGCGCACTACAAAGATCCACGACACCTTCGTCCCGATGGCCGCGCCGCCCGTGCCCACCGATGCGGCAGCGTGGACGAAACAAAAGGAAACGTGGATGCGCGCGCTGCGGGAGAAGGTGTTTCGCGGGTGGCCGGCGGAAGGGGAGCCGTTGCAACTCACGCGCCTCGTCGAGAACAAAACCGGCACGCTCAGCGAGACGACTTGGGAATTCACGAGCCACGGCGGCGTGCGATTGCCGCTCCGAGTCTTTGCGAGCAAGACGCTCACGCAAAAATCTCCTCGGGCAATTCTCGCCGTCGTCGACGACACCGCTTGGGCGAAGCCCTCCATTGAACCGGCCACCGCTGAGGCGATTGTGCGCGGC
>JANOCA010000701.1:0-1613 GCA_031411915.1 Opitutaceae bacterium | reverse complement strand
CTGGTCGTGCAGAAAAACAAACCCAAGCTCGTCGCCCTCACCGCCGTCATGCGCAAACTCATCGAACTGCTCAACCGCCTCCTCGCCGACCCCAACTTTGTCCTTGCCCACTAGACACCGTTGCTCCGAGCCGGCCTGGGTTGCACGGTGGTTCGCGAGCGAAACTCAAGCCGCTTCGGAGAAGCGGCCCCACCTCTACGCAGGCTTTTTCGACGCCCTCTGAGTCGGAAAATCGCGGAGACGCGGAAGGGCGAAAACGCGGAATCAATCCGCCCGCTTCCGTGCTTCCGCCTCTCCGCGCTTTCGCGATTCGTCCGGCTCTCCACGTGCGTGTTTTTCGGGCTTTGCGCCTTAGCGTCTTTGCGCTTCAACCTTCGCTCCCTCGTCATGATCCTTCCGAAGACCAACCGCCTCACGCCCGAGCAGCTCGCTGAAATCACCGCCATCGTGGCGGAGTTTGGCTGCAAGATTCAGCCGATCGTCGGCGCGGTGCGGACCATCTATGCCATCGTGGGCGACGAGCGCGAGGAGCTGATGATCAACCGGCTCGAGGGCCTCGCGTATGTCGAGCGCATCGACCGCATCCAATCGCCGTTCAAGCTCATGGACAAGCGGTCGGACCTCGCGAGCCACCGCATCACCATCGCCGGCACCACGCTCGGCGAGCAGCTCTTCGTGATCGCCGGCAACTGCACGATCGATCCGAAGAACCCGAACTATTTCTACGAGACCGCCGCGGCGGTGAAGGAGGCGGGCGCCAACATGATTCGAGGCGGCGTCTGGAAGCCGCGGACCAATCCCTACACCTTCCAGGGCGACGTGAAGTCGATGGACATTTTGCTCGAAGGCTCGCGGCGCACCGGCCTGCCCGTGGACACCGAGGTGATGGAGGAGGCGCACATCAAGGTCGCGCTCGATGCCGGGGTGCGATGCCTGCAGATCGGTGCGCGCAACGCGCTCAACTACTCGCTCCTGCGCGCCGTGGGCCGCGAAATCGCGCAGCGCGACGTGGTCGTGCTCCTCAAGCGCAGCATCCACATGGGGCCGATCAACGAGTTCATCTCCGCGGCGGAATACATCGCGGCCTTCGGCAACCCCAACGTCATTCTTTGCCCGCGCGGCACGACGCCCACGCTCGACGGCTACCGCAACCACCCCGACGAAAGCATCACGCCGCTCCTGAAGGAAAAAACCTGGGCGCCCGTGATCGTCGATCCTTCGCACTCGGTGGGCAAGGCCTCCTACGTGCCTTCGGCCGCGCTGGCCGCGGTGGCCTACGGCGCCGATGGTCTCTGCATCGAGGCGCACGTCGAACCCGCCAAGGGCATCGGCGACGATCCGAAGCAGGCGCTCACGCCCGAGATTCTGAAAAAGACCATCACGCAGGCGCGCCAGCTCTGGGCGCTGCGGCGCGGTTGAGGCGGGCGCGCGCGAGGTCGTTGGCTGCTCAGAGGGCGTTGAAGAAGGGCGCTGGCCCGGGTAGCGGCGCACTGCCGTTGAATTAAGGTCGAACGTCCTGTCTCTTCGTAGGCCAGCGCGCTTGCGCGCGCCTTGGCGACCGTCGGGCGGAGCGCTCGCAAGCGAGCTGCCTACGAAATCCGAACCCGCTAATT
>JANOCA010000700.1:0-3890 GCA_031411915.1 Opitutaceae bacterium | reverse complement strand
GCCGATGAGGCCGGCTTTGGCGTTGCCGGTCAGCGCACCAAGGGCCTCACGAAACGCGGCGTCGGCCGCGGGGCCGGCGATGCGCTCCAGGGCGTAGCGCGCGGACTCGGTGGTCTTGGCGTCGCGCAGCAGGGGCGCGAGCGCCGGCACGCTTTTCGCGGAGCCGACCATGGCGAGCATCTGGCCGAGGAATGCGAGACCGGCGTCCGTGCGGCCGGGAGTGGCGAGTGACTTGAGGAGCTTCTCCTCGATGCGTTCGCGGCCTTCCGGCGGCGTCGCGATCAACTGCTCGCGGACGCTCCACGCATGGCTGCGATCGGCGCCGTAGTCGAGGCGCGCGCATGCCTCCCACGGGTCGGGAGTGGCGCCGGCGTTGGAGTAACGGTCGGCGGGATTGCCCGGCACGATTTTCTTGGCTTTCACTGACGGCGCGGCGGTGGAGGGTGCTTCGGCCATGATACAACGGGGTTAAAGGACAAGGAAACGCTGGAATCCGAACGGCAACGGGCGCCTCGCCGCAAGGGCTAATATGGGCCGCGCGGACAAGCCCATGCAACTTCGACCTAGGCGGCATCGGTTGCGTTTCCTACCACGCCCGCGCGAAGCGCGACGACACCCAAAGAAAAAAACGCCTGGTGTTGCCACGATCCGATTCTTCCCGATCTTCTCGTTCACCGTCCTATGGTCAAAGGTCAGAAAGTCGTCTGCGTGAACGACACGTTTTCTCCCACAATCCTGGCGCTCTACAAGCAGCTCCCGGTGAAGGATAATATCTACACCGTGCGCGAGGTCTTCCTCGGCCGGGAGAAAATCGTGAAGGGTGGCGACACCGCCACCGTGGGCCTGTTGCTCGAGGAACTCACCAACCCGCGCGATCCTTTTCACCAAGGTGAGCAGGAGCTGGGATTCACCTCGGAGCGATTTGCACCGCTGAACGAAGTGCCGCCCGAGGAGGCGGAGGTCGAGGAGACGATCGGCGCCGGCGCGTGGGCGCCGGCTTGAGCGACAGGACAGGCGGGGGGCGGAGGCTCGCGATGTGCGCTTTCCGGCAGGCGCGGTCGAGGCGCCCCGCTTGACGGCACGCGATGTGCACAGCCACGCTGGCGTTACCTTCGCCATGCGTTACCGCCCTCTCTTCTCCGCCCTTTGCCTCGCAATTTTCGCCGCGTCCTGCGCGTGGGCCCAGACGCCCGCGCCCGCGGCGGCCGACGTGCGGGCGCGCCAGCTCATCTCCGATCCGAAGTTCCGCGCGGCGGTGTCGGCCTATGAGCGCGACTTCGATCGGTTTGTCGCGGAGCTAATCAAGCTCACCGAGATCCCGGCGCCGCCGTTCGGCGAGGGCCCGCGCGCGCAGGCCTACCTGGCGATGCTAAAGGATGCGGGCCTCGAGGGCGTCGAGATGGACGCCGAGGGGAACGTCATGGGCCTGCGCCGCGGCACCTCGCGCGGCGCGGTGCCGCTGCTCGCGGTCGCGGCGCACCTCGACACGGTTTTTCCCGCGGGCACCGACGTGACCGTGAAGCGCTCCGGCACCCGCCTCGTGGCGCCCGGCATCGGCGACGACACCCGCGGGCTCGCCTTCCTGCTGGCGCTCATCCGCGCGATGCGCGATGCGCGGGTCGAGACCGCCGGCGACATCCTCTTCATCGGCAACGTGGGCGAGGAAGGCCCGGGCGATCTGCGCGGCGTGCGCTACCTCTTCACGAAAGGTCCGTGGAAGGATCGCATCAAGCGCTTCATCAGCGTCGACGGCGGCAACCTCGACGTTATCACGAACTCCGGCCTCGGCAGCCGGCGCTTCCGCGTGACCTTCAAGGGCCCCGGCGGGCACAGCTGGGGCGCGTTTGGCAACGTGAGCCCGGCCTTCGCGATGGGCGACGCCATCGCGCGGCTCGGTCGCGTGGAGGTGCCGAAGACGCCCAAGGTTTCCTACAACGTCGGTGTCGTCTCCGGCGGCACCTCGGTGAACTCGATCCCGTTCGAGACCGCGATGGAGATCGACATGCGCGCCGTCGATCCGGCGGCGCTGCGCGACATCGAGGCGAAGTTCCGCCGGATCGTCGCCGAGGCCGTCGAGGCGGAGAACGGCATTCGCTCGACGCGGAACGGCAAGATCACCGTCGACATCGCACTGATCGGCGATCGGCCATCGGGCACGACGGCGCCCACGACGCCGGAGCTCCAGCAGATCGCGGCGACGATGCGCGTCTTCGACAAGGTGCCCGTCTGGGAGACGAGCAGCACGGATGCGAACATGCCCATCAGCCTCGGCATCCCGGCATTCGCCATCGCGCGCAACGCCGGCCACAAGGGCGGCCGCGGCCACTCGCTCGACGAGTGGACCGATGTCGAGAAGACGCAGGCCGTGAAGGATTTTGAGATCGCGGCCGCCATGATCCTCAGCATCGCGGATCTGCCGTGAGGGACGGCGTCGGCCCCGGCGCGTGCGCTAGGTCCGGGATTTCTTGTTTCTTCTTTCCGCCCTTTCCGCTTTGTCCTGCGGTGTGATCGAAGCCCGCCACCTCACGAAGACTTTCCGCGACAAGAAGCGCGGCGAGATTCGCGCCGTCGACGATGTGTCGTTCCGCGTCGAGCCCGGCCGGATTTACGGGCTGCTCGGGGCCAATGGGGCGGGGAAGACCACCACGCTGCGCCTGCTCGCGACGCTCCTGCAGCCGACGGCGGGCGGCGCGACGGTCGCCGGCTTCGACATCGTCCGCGACGCGCAGGCGGTGCGCCAGCGCGTGGGATTCCTCGCCACGAGCACCGCGCTCTACGGTCGCCTGACCGCGCGCGAGACGCTGGAGTATTTCGGCCGGCTCAACGGCCTCGCCGCCGCCGAGATCGCCGCGCGCACGCGCCGGCTCGCCGACGAGCTCGACATGCACGAGTTCCTCGACCGCCGCTGCGACAAGTTCTCCACCGGCATGAAGCAGAAGACGTCCATCGCGCGCACGCTCATCCACGATCCGGCCGTGATGATCTTCGACGAGCCGACGCTGGGCCTCGACATCATGGCCGCGCGCACGATCGTGCGATTCGTGCGCGAGTGCCGCGACCGCGGCAAGACGGTGATCTACTCGACGCACATCATGAGCGAGGTGGAAAAGCTCTGCGATCATGTCGGCATCATCCATGACGGCCGCCTGCTTGCCGAAGGCACGCTGACCGAGCTGCGCGCGCGCTACGGTCAGCACGATGTGGAGGAAATCTTCGTCACCGCCGTCGGGGCCAAGCCATGAACATCGCGAACATCCTCACCGTCTACGCCAAGGAGCTGCGCGATATGCTCCGCGATCGGCGCACGCTCATCTCCATGATCGTGGTGCCGACCCTGATCATGCCGGGGCTCATGGCGCTCGTCGTGGCCCTCATGGTCAAGACCACGCGCGACGCCGCCGCCGCCGTGCCGACCGTGATGCTGCTCGGCGGCGAGGATTCGCCGCTCATCGCCTCCGCCCTCCGCGCGCACGGGAAAATCTCCTTGGTGTCGCCAGGGTCCGACTGGAAGCAGCAAATCGTGGAGAAGAAACTGCGCGCCGCCGTGGAGATCGCGCCGGGCTTCGATCGGGCGGTCGAGCGGGGTGAGCCTGCGGCCGTGAAGATCTACAATTACGCCGGTGAACTCCGCTCCAACAACGCGGTCGGCGAGGTCAGGCGGTTTCTCGAAGGCTACAGCGAGAAGATCGTCTCGGCGCGGCTCGCGGAGCGCGGGCTTCCGCCGTCGGCGATCAGGCCGTTTGAGCAGAGGACCGAGAATGTCGCGCCGCCGGAGAAAGTCGGCGGCAACGTCATCGGCGGGATGATTCCCTACATGTTCCTGCTGCTGGCGTTTGTCGGGGCGATGTATCCCGCGATGGATCTGTCGGCCGGGGAAAAGGAGCGCGGCA
>JANOCA010000699.1:0-2087 GCA_031411915.1 Opitutaceae bacterium | reverse complement strand
GTCGGCGAGCGTGAGGGCCTTCACGATGTCGCCGCTCTTGGTGATGCCGCCGTCGGCGATGAGTTTCACGCCCGCCTTTTTCGCGGCGGCGCCGGCGACGTGCAGCGCGGTGAGCTGCGGGATGCCGACGCCCGCGACGATGCGCGTGGTGCAGATGGAGCCGGGGCCCTGGCCGATCTTGATCGCGTTGGCGCCGCAGCCGGCGAGGAAGGCCACGCCGCCGCCGCTCGTGACGTTGCCCGCGATGATGGTGAGATCCTTGAACGCGCCGCGCACGAGCTTGACGACTTCGCCGACGCCGGCGGTGTGGCCGTGGGCGGTGGAGACCGCGATGGCATCGACGTGCTCATCGACGAGATGGCTGACTTGCTCGATGATGCGATCGCGGTCGAGCGAGCCATCGGGCTTGCGGACGGGGGAAAGCGCGGCGCCGACGACGAGGCGGAAATCCTCGTCGCGGGCAGGCTTCCGGCGTGATTTCGACTCGGAGGTGATCCGCTCGACATCGGAGGCGGTCACGAGGCCGCGCAGGCGATCCTCGTCGTCGACGACGAGCATCTTGTTGATGCCGACATGCGCGGAGAAAAACGCATCGGCCGCCTTGATCGGGTCCTTGGCGACGGCGCGCTGCTTCTCGGTGATGAGCTGCTTTCGGGGTGTCATCACGTCGGCGACCTTCTTGGCCTTGTAGCGGTCCTTGACGACGTTGCCGGAGAGGAGGCCCGCGAGTCTGCCGTCGGCGTCGACGACGGGGAAGGTGGAGAACGAAAAGTTTTTCGCGGCGATTCTGGCGAGCAGTTCGCCGATGAGCTGATCGGGCGTGACGGTGATGGGGTCCTGGATGAGGCCGTGGATGTGGCGCTTCACGCGCGCGACTTCCTTCACCTGTGCCTCGGCGTTCATGTTGTAGTGGATGAGGCCGAGGCCGCCGTTGAGCGCCATCGCGATGGCCATGCGCGACTCGGTGACGGTGTCCATGTCGGACGAGATCACGGGAATCTGGAGCCGCAGCGCCTCGCTGAGTGCAGTGGAGGTATCGGCGTCCTTCGGGAGAATATCCGAGTAGAGCGTCGCGAGCGATACGTCGTCGAACGTGAGCGCGGTCGGGGCACAGGCCCGGAAAAACGCCCCGGCGGGCAAATAAAACTCCGCGTCGGCGGGAGAGGGAGGCGTGGCAACCTTGGTCATGGGTTGCCATGAACGGAGTAAGGTCGCGCCGCGCGGGCGCAAACAGAAAGTCGGGTTTGCGCGCGGCGATGCGGGCGTATGACGTGGGAGCGTGAAACTCCGCCTCCAATCCCGCCGGTATCGCGCCCCTTTCCGCGCGCCCGTGCGGACGGCGCACGGCGTGTGGGCGGAGCGCGAGGGGCTGATCGTGCGGCTGGAGAACGAAGCGGGCGCGGTGGGCTGGGGCGAGGCGGCGCCGATCCCGTGGTTCGGGACGGAGACGGTCGAGGAAGCCGAGGCGGGCGCGCGGACGCTCGGCGAATGGACGAACGAGGCGACGATCGCGGCGGTGCCGGCGCGGCTGGGGTGTTTGAAGAATGCGCTGGCGGCGGCGGTGTCTGAAGTAGGGCGGGTCTGTGACCCGCCCTCGGCGCGGACGCTCAGCGTGCAAAAAGGGCGGGTCATAGACCCGCCCTACTTGGGTATCGCCGCGCTGCTGCCGGCGGGGCGCCCGGCGCTCGCGCTCATCGAGCCGCGGGCGGAGCTTGGGTTTCGCGTGTTCAAATGGAAGGTCGGTGTCGCAGACGCGGCCGACGAGATCGCGCTGCTCGACGACGTTTGCGCGGCGCTGCCGAGCGGTGCGAAATTGCGCCTTGATGCCAACGGCGCGTGGGACCGGCGCACCGCGGAGCGATGGCTGGAGCGTTGCGCGGAGCGGCCGGTGGAGTTTGTGGAGCAGCCTTGTTTTGCTGATGCGGGCGAGAGCGAATCGGCACGGAGAAAATCCGACGACTGCCTGATGGGTTTGGCGGAGGATTTTCCGACGCCGATTGCGCTCGATGAGTCGGTCGTGGGCGCAGGCGACATCGAGCGCTGGATCGGAGCGGGCTGGCCGGGTGTGTTTGTGATCAAGCCGACGC
>JANOCA010000698.1:0-3867 GCA_031411915.1 Opitutaceae bacterium | reverse complement strand
CCGGTGCATCCGGTGAATGCCTTCCAGCGTGCCTAGGATCCCGTTCGTCCGGCGCGCGCTCATCCCCGGGCTGGCCGTGTGCCTTTTCGCGCTGATCGTCGGCGCCAAGTGGGCGACTTTCGATCGCTACGGTTCGCCCATGCCCGACTGGGACCAGTGGGATGCCGAGGCGACCAACCTGCTCATCCCTTGGTTCGAAGACGGGCCGTTTCTCGAGAGGCTCCTCACGCCGCACAACGAGCACCGGGTCGTCCTCACCAAACTCCAGAACCTCGCGCTCGCGATCGCCTCGGGCCAGTGGGACTCGCGCCTCGAGGCCGTGACCAACGCCCTGCTCCACGCCGCGCTCGCCGCCGCGCTGTGGCTCGGCGCCCGCCGCTGGGCTGCCGCGGGATGGCATGCAGCGCTGTTCGCGCTCGCCTTCGCGCTCTTCGGGCTGCCGCTCGCGTGGCAAAATGTGCTCGGCGGTTTCCACTCGCAGCAATACTGGCTGGTCGGGCTCTCGACCGCGGCTGTGGCCACGCTGCCGTTCGCCCGCCCATGGGGCGCGTCCTGGTGGGCGGGCGCGCTGGCGGCGGTGCTGGCGTGCGGCTCGATGGGTTCGGGATTCCTGGCGGCGTTTGTCGTGCTGCTGGTCATCGGCTGGCGCGCAGGGCGCGCCGAGACGAGCTGGCGGGAAGCGTGGCCCGCGCTCGTGCTTTGCCTCGGGCTGGTGGCGCTGGGCCTGCTCACTCGCGTGGAGGTGGCGCACCACGCGCACATGAAAGTGAAATCGGTCCACGACTTTGTCCTCTATCTGCTGCGCAGCCTGCAGTGGCCGTTGCGGGACCACGAGTGGGCGGGGCCGATCCTATGGCTGCCGTGGGCGATTGCGGCCTGGCGGACGATTGCCGGCCGGACACCGCGCGAAGGCCAGACGATTGTCGCTCTCGGCGGCTGGACGCTCGGCCAGCTGATCGCCACCGCCTACGCCCGCGGCGCCGGCGCCGATCATCCGGCGTCGCGTTACATGGACACGCTCAGCTTCGGTGCGCTCGTCAACGGCCTCGCGCTCGCCTGGCTTTTTTCCACCGGCGGCTTCAATCGGCCGCGGCGCCTTGCCCTCGGCGTGGTCGGCGTCGCATGGGTTGCGCTCCTGGGGAGCGGCATGCGCGAAAATCTCACGCGCAGTTTCGAGGCCGAGCTGCCCGACGCCCGGAAATACTACGACAAGGCCGAGGCCAACATGGCCAATTACCTCGCCACCGGCGACCGCGCTCACCTCGCCGGGCGGCATGTGCCGTATCCCAACGCCGATGAGCTCATCAAGCGCCTCTCGCACCCTTGCATCCGCTCGCTGATGCCGGAACCACTGCGCACTCCGCTCGGGCTGGCACCTGCCGCCGATTCGCCGGGCTTCATCATGAACGATGCTCGCAAAGCCGGCCCGAGCCTCGCTCCCGCGCGTGGACTCCGCGCCGCCATTCCGCCGCTCCCGGGCTCTGTGACTTGGGGCTCATTCGCTCCGGATCTGCTCACCACCGGCTCGTGGCGCAGCGAACCGCTCGACCCGCCGCGGATGCCGTGGCTGAAATTCTCCACCGCTGGCGATCTTGGGCTGCCCGGCGCCGCCGTGAGCCTTGTCCTGCGCGAGGCGCGGACGGGTGCGGTGCTGGCCGAAGTCCGAACCGACGGAGAATCCAGCGACGTATGGCACTCGGCCTATGTCCCATCACCCCGCGTCCCATTCGTCGTCGAAGCCCGCGACGAATCAACGGCCCACTGGCTCGCCTTCTCGGAACCGGTGGAAGTGAGCAGGCCGTCTTACTGGGCGCGGCAAGCCACGCGATACGGGATGCTCCTCATGCAAATCGCCGGCGCGGCCGCGGTGCTGCTGGTGGTGGCCGCGCGGCGCTGGGCTCCAACGACGGGACGTTAAGGTTCTTGTCGGCGGACGGCGCTTTCACCGAGACTCTCCCGTTCCGCATGAGGTTTTTCACGCTTCCGGCCCTGCTCGCCGCCGCGCTCCTGAGCGTCGTCGTGGCGTTGCCATTCCTGCCGATCGCGCAGCAGCGCCCGAACCTCTTCCAAATCGAGGTCAGCGTGACCTCGACCGTCCCCAGCCGTTTCCAGATTTTCTACGACGAGGGCCAAGGCGTCCGCGAGGAACTCTCAGCCAGCGGCCAAGTCGACCGCACCGCCACACCTGTCACACTCCGCCTGCGGGTGCCTCCCGGGCGCTACACTTCCTTTCGCATCGATCCCCTCGATCGCGGGGGCACGATCACGTTGCGCAACGCGCGCATCGTCACGGCCCGCGGCCGGGTCGTCGCCGCGCTCCCACTTACGGACTTCAAGGCGGTCCACCAAGTCCAGTCCCTCCGCGTGGCCGACGGCGCCCTCGAGGTCGTCGTCGACCCCGCGCACAACGATCCGCAGCTCCAGTTCGCTTTCGCTCCGCCGCTCGAACTCGTCCCGCACTGGTCGGATCATCTGCGCAATCCGGCGGGAAGCGCCCTCCCGATTTTCGCGCTGCTCGCGGTGCTGCTGTTCATCGTCGATCGCGCGCCGCGTTTTCGCGCCGGCGTCGCGGCCCGCGCTCGCTCGCTCACCGCGCGGCCGGCGCGGGCCGTGGCGCTGGTTGCCGCGATCGCGGTCGCCGCCAGTGCCTATCCGGTCGTCTTTCTCGGGAAGAGCCACGTCTCGCCCAACCTCGGCACCGTGCTGCTCTACGACTACTACCCGACGCTGCCCGGCTACACCTCAAGCGAGGTTGCCGACGTAAAGCTCTCCGATGTTGGCGCCGTGATGTGGCAGCACGTGCCATTCTCGATGGTGCAGCGCCGCGCGCTCGCGCAGGGCGAGCTGCCGCTGTGGAACCGCTACAACGCCGCCGGCGTGCCGCTGCTCGCGCAGGGCCAGTCGATGTTCGGGGATCCCCTGCACCTCGGCGTCATCGCGGCCAATGGCGCCGCGTGGGCTTGGGATCTGAAATACCTGATCGCGAAGTGGCTGTTCGCCGCCGGACTCGGGCTCGCGGTGCTCGCCCTGACGCGGCATACGGGGGCTGCGCTGATCGTTGCGCTCGCGGCTCCGTTCGTCGGCTTCTTCCTCTACCGCGTCAACCACCCGGCATTCTTCAGCCTCTGCTACGCGCCGTGGCCGGTCTACTGCCTGGTGCGGTTGGCGCAGGCCGCGACGCGACGCGGGATCGCGGCCAGCCTCGGCGGCCTGGTCCTCGCCAATCTCGCCTTGATGAACAGCGGCACGGTGAAGGAGGCCTACATGCTTCTCGTGTGCATGAATTTTTCCGGCGCGTGCCTGCTGCTCGCGAGCCCCCTGCCGTGGCGTGATCGCCTCGCTCGGCTCGTGGCGCTCGCGGGCGCGGGCGTGGCGTTCGCGCTGCTCACGGCGCCGATCTGGGCGACGTTCCTGCAGACGCTCAAGGGCGCCTACACCGGCTACAACGCCGTGAGCGCCTACCAGATCCAGCCCACCCTGCTGCTCGGCGCGTTCGACGAGATTTTCTACCGGCCGCTGATGGAGGCGAACCGCGTGTTCAGCCCCTCGCTCAATTTCCTCCTGCTGCTCGGCGTGCTGTATTTCGTCGCGACTCTGCGCGAGCAATTCGCAAACCGCCCGCTGACCGCGCTCGCCGCGAGCTCGCTCGTGCCGCTGGCGCTGGCGTTCGGTCTCGTCCCGCCGCCGTGGATCGCGGCGCTGCCGTTCCTCGGGAACGTCGCGCATCTCGACAACACGTTCTCGTGCGCGCTCATCGTCCTGTGGTCGGTGCTCGCGGGCGCGGGTTTCGCGACCGCCGCGCGAAGGCTCGGAACGCGCGACGGCCGCGCCGATCTCGCGATCGCGGGGCTGTTGCTGTTCGCGCTC
>JANOCA010000697.1:0-2408 GCA_031411915.1 Opitutaceae bacterium | reverse complement strand
TCGAAGAGAATCTGCACGTTGTTCCGCTGGATCGTCATGCCGTTGAAGGCGCCCAGATCGATGTCCTGATATTGGATGCGCGACGTGCCGTAGGCGATGCCGGCGTCGGATTTCCAGGTCGGGCCATCGTGAATCCAGCGGAGCGACGGCGCGATCGTGCGGCCCGGGCGGATGCGGCCGCCGTTGGAAATCGTCATCTGGCCGGCGTTTGTCGCGGCGCCCGTCGTGGGCCAGAGGCTGGCCTGACCCCACGTGTGCGTCTGGCTCCAGTTGCCGGGCGACACACGGTTGATCGTGAAGGTCTGCGTGCGCGTGGCGAAGTTCTCCTTCAGCATGCCGTATTGGAAGCCAAACGACAGCCGGTCGTGGCGCGCCGGCCGCCAGTCGACCGTCGTCGAGAATGAGTGGCGGGTCGTGTGCTTGCCGCTGTCGCGCCAGTTGAATGTGGTCGCATAGGGGGTGGTGGTGTCCGGAAACCACGTGCCCGTGCCCGTCGGCACGGCCGTGGCGGACTGATTGGTGGCCGTGGAGGCGCCGCGCCAGGTCATGCCCGCGGCGGGCTGCGGCGTGTATTGAATCGAGTAGCCCGCGGAAACGCTGAAGCCAAAGGTCTTGTTGACCGGCACAATCGCCGACAGGTCGAATCCGGGCTGCACTTTGCGCGTGTATTCGCCCCAGCGCGGGCCCGGGGTCTTGTGGAAGGCGCGCTCGGCGTCCTTGAACATCCACTGCACGTTGTAGCTGTAGGAGGGCCGGCTGCGCTCAAAGGCGCTGCGCGGCACGAAATTCACCGTGCCCGCGAGCGCCATGCCGGGCGATTCCGGCGTGGGTGCGCGGTTGATCTCGATGCGCGCGATGTTGTTGATCGAGACTTGGTCGAGTTCGACGGCACGGCGCGTGCCGGCGCCGGCGGCGCTGGCCATCTCGAATCCGCCCATCGAGATCGGCACGTTGTCCTCGGGCACGCCGTTGATCGAGAAGCGGCGGGCGTCGCCGCCGGTGTAGTCGCTCGTGATGCCCGGGAGGAACTTCATGAACTCGCCGATCGAGCCGTCGGCGATCGTGCCGAACTCGTCGGCGGAGACGACCTGCATGATGTTGCGCGCGAACCGCTGCTCGTTGATCGCGATGGCGGCTCCCTCCATTTCCTTCGATGAGGAAACGGTGAACGCGTCGAGTTTCACCACCTCGCCGGCGGTCGGCGTCCGGCCGGAGCCGAGCGACATCGTGACGTCGCGTTGCACGGTCTGTCCGGGCCCCACCTGGATTGTCTCGGTGTGCGAGGCGGCGCCGGTGTAGAAGACCTGGAGCTTCACCGCACCCGCCGGCACGCCCGTGAGCCGATACTGGCCGGCCTGATCCGTGAACGCCTCGAGCCGGGTGCCCTCGACGGTGATGCGGGCCTTTTCGAGATACCCGCCGCGGCGCGGATCGAAAACCCGGCCCTCGATCGTGCCGGTGGCCGGGGCTTGGGCAGAGACGCCGGGCGCGAGGCACAGGGCCACGATGGCGAACGCGAGCGAGCTGAGAAGTTGGAGGCAGCGAGGACGGTAGGGCATGGCGGGTAGGGGTCGGCGCAGACGGTTGTGGGAGGAACGGACAGGCGGTGTCGCGTTGAACGGGGCCATGCCAGCGATGAACGGCGTGCAAGCCGAGCCGAATAAAAATTTTGAACCCACCCTTGATTTTGATTTCCCGACGGCCGTTGTAACCCTTCACACCCTCGTTCGTCATACCGCGCCTGCCCATGAAAACCCACACCACCACCCGGCTCTCCCGCCTCCGGTTTACCGGCAGGCATGGGTTGGCTGCGGTGATTCGTCCGCAGGCAACGAATTCAGGGATGCGCCGTGAGCTGAGTCTTAGCCGACCCACCTGCGCGATCCCGAACGGAAGTGAAGCTCTCTGACGCGACGACCCTTCGTCGCCTCCGAAGCCCCACTTCCGCCCGGAAGTGGGTTTTTTTGCGCTCTGAAAACCACTCCAGCAGGCCAACGGCCGCGCACCATCCTGCGGTCGTAATGCCGCGCTCGGCTCTCCAGACCACCTCCCCACAGGAACAAGAGCCAAAGAGAACATTCTGAACTCTTGCCACCATTCTCCCTCTCGGTGCCTCCGTGGTTCACCTATTCTCCGTTTCCCTCCGTCTCCCCCTTCTCTCCATCTCCCCATCTTCCTTCTCCCGCCATGCCCATGGAAATCAAAGCCCGTGAACTCATCGCCGCCGGCTGGCCGGAAGGCGAACGCCTCGGCACGATTCTCCGCCGCGCGCGCGCACTCGACGCCACCGGCCTCGCGCGCCCCGACCTGCTCGCGCAGCTCGAGGCGGAGTTCCCGCAGGAGCTGCCCGTGATTCTGCCGCGTTCCGGCCCCGCGCCGCTGGCTGAGGCGGTCGTGGCCGAGACCGC
>JANOCA010000696.1:0-2093 GCA_031411915.1 Opitutaceae bacterium | reverse complement strand
GTTGAAACAGCGCTGCGCAAAGTCGCGGTCGTAACCGCGCGCGACCATACGCTCGACCATCATGTCCTGAAGCTCGTCGACCATGCCGCGGCTGCGGAAGGTCGCCATCGCCTTGCGCAGCCGGTTGGCCTCAAGGCTGGAGAACTTGGCGGCATCCAAGGCTATTTTCATCGCCTGCTCTTGGAAGATCGGCACGCCCAAGGTGCGCCCGAGGATGCTGGTGAGCTCGTCAGGCGGGCCATGCTCTGGCGAAGGCGCAGGGATCTGCACCGGCTCGGCACCTCTACGGCGCTTGAGATAGGGGTGCACCATGTCACCTTGGATCGGCCCGGGCCGCACGATCGCGACCTGAATGACGAGATCGTAGAATTCCCGCGGGCGCAGGCGCGGGAGCATGTTCATCTGCGCGCGGCTCTCCACCTGAAAGACGCCGAGCGAATCTCCCTTGCGGAGCATCGCATAGGTCTCCGGATCCTCACGCGGGACGGTGGCGAGGGTAAGGTCTCGGCCATGATGCGCGCCCAGCAGATCAAGGCATTTGCGGATGCAGGTCAGCATGCCCAATGCGAGCACGTCGACCTTGAGGATGCCCAGCGCGTCGATATCGTCCTTGTCCCACTCGATGAAGCTGCGTTCGGGCATCGCGCCATTGCCGATCGGCACGGTCTCGATCAGCGGGCTTTCGGTGAGGATAAAACCGCCGACATGCTGGCCAAGGTGGCGCGGCATGCCGATCATCTGCTCGGTGAGCTTGAGCACACGGCGCAGGTGCGGATCGGTTACGTCGAGGCCGGTTTCGGCGGCGTGCTTCTCGCTGATCTCGCGCCCCCACCCGCCCCACACGGTGCGGGCAAGCGCGCTGGTGACGTCCTCGGACAAGCCCATCGCCTTGCCCACTTCGCGGATCGCCATGCGCGGGCGGTAGTGGATCACTGTCGCACACAGCCCGGCGCGGTGGCGGCCATATTTCTTGTAGATGTACTGGATCACCTCCTCGCGCCGCTCGTGCTCGAAATCGACGTCGATGTCAGGCGGCTCCTTGCGCTCTTCGGAGATGAAGCGGTCGAAGAGCAGCTGGTGCTTGGCCGGATCGACCGAGGTGATGCCGAGCACGTAGCACACCGCCGAGTTGGCGGCGCTCCCTCGCCCCTGACACAGGATCGGTGGCTCGCATCCCCGTGCAAAGTCGACGATGTCCTTGATGGTGAGGAAGTAGCGCGCGAGATCAAGCTTGGCGATGAGGGCAAGCTCGCGCTCGAGCGTAGCGCGGACAGTCTCGGGTACACCGCACCCAAATTCATTGGCAGGATAGCGGCGCGCGGCCCCCTTCCAGACCTCGCTTTCGAGAAAAGCCTGAGGCGTCTGCCCGTCGGGGTGGATTTCCTCGGGGTATTCGTAGCGCAGCTCGTCGAGGCTGAATTGGCAGCGGTCCGCCACCTCGCGCGCGGCGCGAATCGCGTGGGGCCAGCGGGCAAAGAGGTGCTGCATCTGCGCGGGGTTCTTGAGGTGTCGCTCGGCATTGGGGTGGAGCAGGTGGCCGGCCGCCGCGACGGTGGTCTTGTGGCGGATCGCGGTCATCACGTCCTGCAACGCGCGGCGTTCCGGCGCATGGTAGTGGACGTCGTTGGTGGCCAGCAGACCGAGGCCGCTGGCCCGCGCAAGTTCGTCGAGCCGCTCGATCCGGGCGATGTCGTCGCCGCGGTAGAGATGGGCGGCGGCGATGTGCTTTAAGGTCGGCAGCTGGCGGACGAGGTGCGGGAGGAGGTCGGGGAACGCCAGCACACGCTCGTCATCCCGGCGAAGGCCGGGATCGCTGCCTGTGAGCGGCTCCGGATCATCTCCGCGACGGCGGAAAGGGACAACATTGCTCGGCACCTGAATGCCGCACTTCGCCTCCAGATCATCCGGCGGCAGCAGGATCAGCTGCACGCCTTCACTATGCTCTGCGAGCATCGCCAGAGTGATCTGGCACACGCCCTTGTCCTGCCACTCGCCCTCGGGCGTGCGCATCCGCCCCGCGCTGATCAAGCGGCACAACCGGCCATAGGCGGCGCGGTCCTCGGGGTAGGCGAGAAAGGCCAGCCCCTCGACCG
>JANOCA010000695.1:0-8970 GCA_031411915.1 Opitutaceae bacterium | reverse complement strand
AGAGCCACGGCGGGCTCGTGGCCGCGCACCTCGGGAGTGGTCTGCGCGGTTTCCTCCGCGGAGAGGTAGGGCGGGTTCGCCACGATTAAATCGAACTTTTCCGCGCGCACGGCGGAGAACCAGTCCGACTCAATGAAGGTCACGCGCTCCGCCACCCCCGCGGTCGTGGCGTTTTCCCGCGCGAGCGACAACGCCTCCGTGCTGCAATCCACCGCCGTCACGGCGGCCCCCGGCAGCAGCACCGCGAGCGCCAGCGCGATCGCGCCGGAGCCGGTGCCGAGTTCGAGGATGCGCGCGGGCGGAGCCGCGGCGCAGCACGCGACCACGTTCGCCACGAGCAATTCCGTCTCGGGCCGCGGGATGAGGGCGCGTTTGTCGGCCTTCAGCTTCAGGCCGTGAAACTCGACCTCGCCCACGATGTATTGCAGCGGCTCTCGCTGGCCTCGGCGGCGCACGAGCGGGCGGATTCTTTCCAGCTCCGGCTCCGTCAGCGGACGCTCGAACTCCAGGTAAAGCTGCATCCGCGTCCGCGCGAGCGCGTGGCCGATCAACAGCTCGGCGTTGAGCCGCGGCGAATCCACGCCTTTCCCGGCGAAGAACTCCGTCGTCCGCTTGATGATTTCCAGGACGGTGAGCATCTCAGTCGTCGTCCGTCGCGGCGGCGCGCGCCGGCGTGAAGACATGTCCGGTGAGTGCCGCGAGCTTCTCCTCGTAGTCCGCCTTTTGGAGCGCTGCGATGATCGCGCCGAGCTCGCCCTCCATTACCTGCGGCAGATTGTGGAGCGTGAGGCCGATGCGATGCTCGGTCACGCGGTTCTGCAAATAGTGGTAGGTGCGGATGCGTTCGCTGCGATCACCGGTGCCGATCTGGCTGCGGCGGGCGGCGGCGTATTTCGCCCGCTCCTCGTCCTCACGCAGCTTGAGCAGTCGCGAGCGCAGCACGGACATCGCGCTCGCCTTGTTCTTCAACTGCGAGCGCTCGTCGGCGCAAAACACCGTCAGGCCCGTCGGCCGGTGGACGATGCGCACGGCGGAATCGGTCGTATTCACGCCCTGGCCGCCGGGTCCACTCGCACGCTGCACGGTGATTTCCAAGTCCTGCGGATCAATCTGCACATCGACTTCCTCCGCCTCGGGCAACACGGCGACCGTCACCGTCGAAGTGTGGATGCGTCCGCTCGCCTCGGTGACGGGCACTCGCTTCACCCGATGCACGCCGCTCTCGAACTTGAGCTGCTTGTAAACGTCGCCGCCCGTGATGAGGAAAATGACTTCCTTGAAACCGCCGCGCTCGGAATAGCTGCTGCTCATCGGCTGGATTTTCCAGCCGCGGCCGTCGGCGTATCTCGAGTAGAGTCGGAAAAGTTCCGCGGCGAACAGGCTCGCCTCGTCGCCCCCCGTGCCGGCGCGAATTTCCATGACGGTGTTGCGCGAATCCGTCGGATCCGGCGGGATCATCGCGAGCAGCACGCGTTCGCGCAGCTCGGCTCGGCGCTTTTCGAGATCAGGAAGCTCGGCCCCGGCCAGCTCGCGCAGGTCCGCGTCGGCAGTCGTGTCCTTCACCAGCGCCTGCGCCTCCGCAATCTCGCGCTCGGTGCGGGCGTGGGCGTGGTGGTCGGCCACGAGCTGCGTGATCTTCTGGTGCTCGCGCGTCACATCGGCGGCGCGGCGGGCATTGGCGTAGAACGAAGGCTCCGCCATCTGCGCCGCGAGTTCATCGAGGCGGCGTTGAAACGGTGCGAGATCGGGAAGTTCGTCCATGAAATGGGAAGACGGCGGCGGGCGATTTGCGAATTGCCCGGGCCTTCCGTTGCGCTACGGATGGCAGCCGGCATCACGCGAGGCGGTTTGCCTAGCGGTGCTGATCTGCAATGGCCACGACACTTTTCACTCAAAACACCATCGCGTGCATCTGGGATTTCGACAAGACGTTAATCCCGGACTACATGCAGTCGCCGCTTTTCCGACGCTACGGGATCGACGAAGCCACGTTCTGGGAGGAGACGAACAAGCTCGCCGAGCACTACAAAAAGCGCGGCTACCACCTCTCGTCCGAGATCGCCTACCTCAACCACCTGCTCACCTACGTCCTCGCCGGCCCCCTCGCCGGGCTGAACAACAAGATTCTCACCGAGTGCGGCGCGGAGATTAAATTTTACCCGGGCCTCCCGGATTTCTTCGAGCTCACGAGGAAATTCGTCCGCGAGAAAGGCGAATATGCGAAGCACGAGATTTCCGTTGAGCACTACGTCGTGAGCACGGGCATCGCGCCGATGGTGCGCGGCAGCGCGATCGCGAAGCACGTCGAGGGCGTGTGGGCGTGCGAGTTTGTCGAGAACCCGCTCCAGCCCGGATTCCTCCGGCAAAAGGAACTCGGCCTCGAGGCCGCCGCCGCCGAGATCGCGCAGATCGGCATGGTCATCGACAACACGACCAAGACCCGCGCGATCTACGAGATCAACAAGGGCACGAACAAGAATCCCGCCATCGACGTGAACTCGAAGATGGCCGCCGAGGATCGCCGCATCCCGCTCCAGAACATGATCTACATCGCCGACGGCCCGAGCGATGTGCCGAGCTTCTCGGTCGTGAAGGGCGGCGGCGGCCGCGCCTACGCCGTTTACAACCCCGACAAGCCCGAGGAGTTCGCCCAAAACGACCGCCTGCTCCAGTCCGGCCGCATCCACGGCTACGGGCCCGCCGACTACCGCGCGGGTTCGAGCACCGCGCAATGGCTGCGCCTGCATCTCCACCAGATTTGCGACCGCATCGTCACCGACCGCGAGGCGGCGGTCGCAATCAAGGCCTCGAAGCCGCCGCGCCACCTCAACGCCACGCCCGAGGAGGAGGCCGCGAAGCGCGCGGCGAACGCGCCGAAGCAGGCGAACTTTCTCGAGTGAAAAAGAAAGGGCGGGTCCGAAGACCCGCCCTTGAGATTTAACGCGGGCCGCGCGCCTCAGGGAGCCGCCGGGCTCACGTTGGCGGCCGGATCGATCGGCGTGAACGGCGTGATGGTCGTCTGGGGCGGCGGAGTTGAAGACGGGTTGCCGCCTTGCGTGGGAGTGCCGGCGGGAGGAGTCGTCGTGTGGGTCGTCGTGCCCGAGGGCCCGGTGATTTGCGTGGTGATGGAGCCGATCCCGGTGCTGGAAAGCGTGGTGGACGAGGTCGCGTTCGAACCGGAGGTGCCGCCGCCCGTGACAGTCGTGGTCACGACGATCGTGCCCGTGCTGGCGTTGGGCGTCGCCACGATGTTCACGACCGGAGGCGTGCCGCTACCGGAACCGCTCGACGCGCCCGCACTGACCGCGCTCGCGATGGACGTGGCAATCGAGGAAGAGTTGCCGCCACCCGCGCCCTGAATCGCCGCCGCGGCTGCGACATCACCGATCACGCTAATGAGGCCGGTGACTGTGCCGCTATTGGCGCCGCCCGGGGCGATCTGGGCGACCGCCTGAGTTGCGCCCTGCGCAGCGGCGGAAGATTGGGTCAGCGTGCCGCCCGCGGCAGCCACCGCCTGCACGGCGGCACCGGTCACGGCGGAAACGGCGTTGAGCATCGTCTGCATGCTGCCGCTGGTGGCGGAGCCGGGCGTCACAATCGCGGCCACCAAGGTTTGCACCACCGCCCCGGCCTGGCCGGGCAGCGCCCTGACGACGGCCGTGGTCACCGCTTGGAGCATCGCGGTGGCGACAGCGGGGCCGCCGACCGCCGAGGTGTTGGCGGCGACATTGGCCGCCAAGATTTGGACGGCCGCGAGAAGGTCAGCCGCGAGTTCCGGCGAGCTGGCCACGAGCGCCGCCAGCGCGGAGGCCGAACCGGCGTTATTCAACGCCGCCTGACCGTATGGGATCGCGATCGACTGGCCTTGGCCGAGGTCGATCACGATGTTGCCGTCCACCACGAAGGCCGAGGTCCCGTTCGCCACGGCTGACACGCCATAGACCGTGCCGCGCGCCGCCGCGACGCCGCGCGGGGTCTTGATGCCATATTGCGTAATCGCCTGCTTCGTCGGATCGAGGACGGAGATGATTTTGCCGCGCTGCAGCTCGAGTTCGGCGTTGCGCTTGCCGGCGTCGGCCCCGGCGCTGATGAGGCGCAGGCCCGTGAGCTTGACGAGCGAGTTCTGCCGGATGGTGGCAACCGCTCCGGGAAAAGTCTCAACATAGAGATCCACGCCCGCCCGGGTCTCGATGGTGGACCCCTCCGCCACCGGAAGATTCACCGCCGCGGCGCTCTGCGCGCCAGCGGGGCTCGTCACGGTCGCCTGCTGGGGGTTGCCAGTGATGCGGATGATCTTGGCGGTCATCTGCGCCAGCGAAGTGGCCGACAGCATCAACGCCACGAAAGCGGCAACCAGAACGTGAACGAAATGCTTGGCGGTGGTTCTCATTTTTTGCGGAAGATCGCGGGGGAACTCGGAATGCGTAATCGAGTAACGACATCCCCGGTTGGTATCAATAGGCAAAACGGTGGCACCAGCGCCGCACCACGGCTTTCCGGTTTTAGCGCGCAAATCTTTTCCGTGTAGGCCAGCGCGCTTGCGGGCGCCAAACCGCACTCGCAAGCGAGCTGACCTACGGTTGCGAGACCCAACCGGAAAGCCGTGAACTCCGCACCCCGCGCCTTGCTGTCCGCTCGTGTCGACGGCGCTGAAGTTTCTCAAATTTGTCACCGACGAAACTGCCTCAGGGCAGCTTCGCCTGCACGAGTTTGCTCACGGCGCCGAAGTCGATGAGCGCGGCGGCGGGGTGTTTTTTAAGCGCGCCGATGACCTTGCCCATTTCCTTCTTGGAGGCCGCACCCGTCTCCGCGATCGCAGCCGTGATGAGCGCATCAAGCAGCACGGGGTCGAGGGCCTTGGGCAGGTATTTTTCGAGAATGGCGATCTCCGCGTCGTTGGCCGCCACCAGATCGGCGCGGCCGCCTTTTTCAAATTCGGCGCGCGCATCGGCGAGGTTCTTCACGGCCTTGCGCATGGTCGCGATCACGAGGGTGTCATCGACGTCCTTGTTGGTGTCCATCGCCGCACGCTTGATCGCAGCGTCGGCGGTGCGGAGGGCGGTGGTGGTGACGGCATCGCGGGCCTTCATGGCGGTGACGATGTCGGCGCGGAGGGTTTCGTAGAGGGTGGCCATGCGTCAAAAATCGGATCGTGCATCGCAGGGAGCAACCGTGATTTGATCCCTGACTCTCCCCCACCCCCATGAAACGTGCGTCCTTCGCCTGCTTCCTCGCATTCCTGTCCGCCGCCTCGGCCGCCTCGGTCGCTTGGAACCCGCCCGGTCTCCCGCCCGCGCCCGCCAGCGGCCCCGCTCTCACGCAGGGCAACTATCTCAAGCCCGAGCAGGGCCAGGCGATGCTCGAGGCCGCGCTCGCCCGTTTCCCCGATCGCACGTCATGGGACGCCTACGCCGCGCACCTGCGCATGCGCATCCAGCAAGGCGCGAACCTCACGCCGTGGCCGAAGCGCACCCCGCTCAACGCCGTCATCCGCCAGCGTCGCGACTACGACGGCTACTCGGTGGAGAACGTCACGTTCGAGTCCATCCCCGGCTACTTCGTCACCGGCAATCTCTACCGTCCGCGCAACGCCCGCCCGCCCTACGCCGCGATCCTATGCACTCACGGCCACGCGCGCGCGGTCGCCAAGCTTGAGGACTACGACACACACGCGCGCTTCTCCGCCACGATGCAGAGCCGCTGCGCCAGCCTCGCGCGGATGGGCGCCGTGGCGTTCTCGATCGACATGCTTGGCTACGGCGAGTCGATGGCGCTGGTCGGCCAGGAGGCGCACCGCACTCCCTTCGCGGTCACGCTCCATACTTGGAACAGCATGCGCGCGGTGGATTTCCTCCTCTCGCTCGACGGCGTGGACCCGAAGCGCATCGGCGTCAGCGGCGAATCCGGCGGCGGCACGCAGTCTTTTCTCCTCGCCGCGCTCGATCCGCGCATCGCGCTCAGCGCGCCCGTCGTGATGGTGTCGTCCTATTTCTTCGGCGGCTGCGCCTGCGAGAGCGGCCTGCCCATCCATCGCAGCGCCGATCATTTCGCCAACAACGCCATGGTCGCCGCGCTCGCCGCGCCGCGCCCGCTTCTGCTCGTCTCCGACGGCAAGGACTGGACGCAGCACAATCCGACGATCGAGTTTCCCTTCCTCCAAAAAATCTACGGCTACCACGGCGCGACCGGCAACGTGGCCAATGTTCACTTGCCCGAGGAAGGCCACGACTACGGCCCGTCGAAACGCGCCGCGCTCTATCGCTTCCTCGCGGAGAAATTCGGCCTCAACCTCGCCGCCGTCACCGGCGCCGACGGCAAGATCGACGAGTCCCGCGCGACCATCGAGCAGGCCGCGCAGCTCCGCGTCTTCACCGCCGATTTTCCGATCCCGCACAACGCGCTGCACGACGCCGCCGCGATCGAGCGCGTGCTCAAGAAACTGCAGCAGTAGCGCACGCCTCGCTCTGGCAAGGGCGAGACGTCTCGCCGAGCCGAGGCTCACCGAGGACGGTTCGCCCTACCCCACTGGCGGGGAATTGCGCCGGATTTAACCGGACGACAGCACGACGCAGCCGTGCTACAGTGGCGCCATGAGAATGACCAACGCCACGATGTATGCCCGCGTGCTCGCCAGCGACGCGGGCTGCAACGGCCGCTTTTTCTTCGGCGTCACCTCGACCGGCATCTACTGCCTGCCCGCCTGCAAGGCCCGCAAGCCGAAGCCGGAAAACGTCCGCTTCTTCCCCACGTGCGAAGCAGCCCGCGCCGCCGGATTGCGCGTCTGCAGGAAATGCCATCCGGACGATTTCGCCCGCGGCGCCGATCCCGTGCTGCAGGACATCGAGATGCTTGTCGCCGAAGTGCGCGCCCGGCCTGGCGACTTCGCCGATGCCCGCGCAATCGTGCGCCGCTCGGGCTTCGGGTCGACGCGGTTGTTCGAGCTCTTCCGCCAGCACTACCACTCAACGCCCGCAGACTTGCTGCTCCGCGCGCGGATCGACGCGGCGAAGTCTCAACTTGTGGGGCAGGTTTTACGCCTGCCTGTTCATGGCGGGGATAAACCCCGCCCCACAAAATCGCTCGCCGCCATCGCCGCCGATGTCGGCTTCGATTCGCTGTCGGTCTTTCACGAGCACTTCCGGCGACTCAACGGCCTCACACCCGCGGCCTATCGCGAATTGCGCGAGGCCACGTCGTTCCGCGTCTCGCTACCCGACGCTTATCCCCTCGGCTACCTGCGCCGCGCGCTCAGCCGCGACACCCACAGCGTCACCGAGCGGCTCGACGGCAATCACTACACCTGCGCCGTGCGCCTCAGCACCCGCCCCGCACTGCTCTCGCTCACGATCGCACCCGAGGCCGTGGAGGCCACGGTCGAGACGGCGCCCGCTTACGAGGCTCATGCGCTCGTGGTTGGCCTGCTCGGGCTCGACCAGGACGCGTCGGCATTCGCCCGGCTCGCACGCAAGCTCGGCCTCGCACGGCTCGTCGCGGGCCGGCCCGAGCTTCGCATCACGCAAACGCCCTCAATCTACGACGGCCTGCTCTGGTCGATCATCGGGCAGCAGATCAACTTCCCGTTCGCGTGCCTGCTCAAGCGCCGGCTCATCGAACGCGCGGGCACGCCGCTCGCCGGCGGGCTCATCGCTCCGCCCGCGCCGGCGGCGGTCGCGGCGCTGGAGCCGGGTGAGCTGCTGCCCCTGCAATTCTCCCGGCAAAAAGCCGACTACGTCACCACCACCTCGCGCCTCATCGCGGAAGGCAAACTCGATCTCGAGGCCCTGCGCACCCTGTCGGCCACCCGGGCCGAGCGCACTCTGCTCGCCGTGCGCGGGCTGGGTCCGTGGTCCGTGAACTACCTCATGATGCGCGCGCTCGGTTTCCCCGATTGCGTCCCGCTCGGCGACACCGGCGTGACGAGCGGACTCCAGGCCGCGCTCAAACTCGAGGAGCGACCCGACATCGACGCCACGCGCCGGCTCATGGCCGTTTTTTCGCCCTATCGCAGCCTCGCTACGGCGCATCTGTGGCAATTCAATCAACCGATTCCGACATGAGACAATTCTACGACACCTTCCCGACGCCGCTCGGCGACTTCTCCGTTGCGCTCAACGCCACCGGTTCCGTCATCGCCACCGCCTTTGGCGGCCTGGCCGAACTGCGCGAGCGCTTCACCCCGGACGAAGTCGTCCACGACCCTGTCCGCGCCGCTGACGTGCGCCGCGAGATCGCAGAGTATTTCGAGCACAAGCGCCGGCTTTTCACCGTGAAGCTAGCCGCGAGCGGCACACCCTTCCAGCACGGCGTGTGGTCCGCATTGCAGGCGATCCCCTACGGCGCGACGCGCACGTATGGGCAACTCGCCACGACCATCGGCAATCCGGAAGCCGCGCGCGCCGTGGGCCGGGCCAACGCCACCAATCCCATCTGCCTCATCGTCCCCTGCCATCGCATCATCGGGACCGACGGCTCGCTCACGGGTTTCGCGTTTGGCGAGGACATCAAGCGCCGCCTCCTCGAGCACGAAAGCGCGCTCGCTCCGGTCTGACGAAGGCGCCTACCTTTCGGCCGTCGCTGCCTCGTGCACGCGCACGATGAAGCGCTTCAGCTTCGCGTGATCCTTCACGCCGGGCGCGGATTCAATGCCGCTGTTCACATCGACGAACTTCGTCCCGCTCGCACGCAGCGCCTCGCCGATGTTTTCGGCGTTCAGGCCGCCTGAGAGAACCCACCACTTTTCCGGATGTGTCGTCTGATGACGGGCGAACTTCGCCCAGTCGCCGGTCGCGCCCGTGCCGCCGAATTTGTCGGCGTGAAAAGTATCCAGGAGGAAATAGTCCGCGTGTGGCAACAGCGCCGCATCCAGGTCCGCGGCCGGAGGCAGTTTCGGAGCGAGCCAGAGCTTCTTCGCGCCCACGACGTCGGCCCATTGCGGGACCAACGCCGTCGCGACCTCGGGACGAAAATGGA
>JANOCA010000694.1:0-6277 GCA_031411915.1 Opitutaceae bacterium | reverse complement strand
ACGTCACGGTGACGCCCGTGCCGTTGTCACCGACAAAGACGATCATCGTGTTCTCGCGCACGCCGAGTTTTTCGAGGTGCGCGACGAGCTGGCCGACATGCTTGTCCATGTGCGCGACCATGTCGGCGAAATATTTCACATCGCGGTTCACCTGCTCACCGATCGCCTTCGGATCCCAGCCCGGGCCGCCGGGCACGGGTTGGAAGGGATCGTGCGTGAGCATCATCGGGTAATAGAGGAGGAAGGGGCCGTCCTTCTTGCGGCGGATGAATTCGAGCGCCCAGTCCTGCACGAGGTCGGGGCCGTATTCGCCGTTGTTGAAGTCGCGCTCGACCCCGTCGAACTCGAGGCCGGGATTCGCAAAGCGCGGCGGGCGGCGGGTGTGCTGCCACAGGCAGTTTTCGTCGAAGCCGAGTTTTTTCGGGAGCCCGAGGTCCTCGCCGAGCTGCCACTTGCCCGCGATGCCCGTCGCGTAGCCCGCGCGCCGGAAATGATGCGCAAAGGTCTCCGCCTCCGGGTCCATGTTTCCAAAATTGATGTAGTTCCTGATATTGTAGATTCCGGTCATCAGCTGCACGCGCGTGGGCGTGCAGAGCGGCTGCACATGGCAGCGCTCAAAGCGCACGCCACCCGCCGCCAGCTTGTCGAGGTGCGGCGTGCGGTAGGACGTGCCGCCGTTGGCGCCGACGCACTCGTAGCCAAAATCGTCGACGAGGATCAAAATCACATTGGGCTTGGCCGGGGCCGCGGGGAGCGAAGCCACGACGGTGAACAATAGCGCGAGCAGAAGGCCGATCGTTTTCATAGGCAGGAGGCCAGCGTCCCGGAGGGAGCGGCGGTTTTCAACCGCCGTTTCTCCGCGTGCGCAGCGAAGGTTCGCCATCCGCCGGGGTTTCCGCTGCGGTCCCTCCACCCCCATGCGAATCTTGCTTTCGCTCCTCGCCACCGCCGCGACGGCTCTCGCCGCGAACAAACCCCTCCCCCATCCCGACGCCGTGCCCGGCATCCACGCCCCCGGCGAAGTGGACCGCCCCGAGCTCGTGCCCTTCATCGTCGCCGATCCCGCGACGCTGCCGGGGATCGTCGTGGACGAGACCGCCGCGGTCCTCACCGGCACTTGGCAATATTCCACGCACACGCCGCCCTACGTCGGCCTCGGCTACCTCCACGATCAGAACAAGGACAAGGGCGCGAAATCCGCGACGCTCACGCCGGATCTGCCGCGCGCCGGCTGGTATGAGGTGCGCCTCGCGCACTGCTATAACGTCCGCCGTGCGACCAACACGCCCGTCACGATCCGCCACGCCGATGGCGAGACCACGCTCCGCATCAACCAGCAGCAGGAGCCGCCGCACGCGCGGCTCTGGCGCACGCTCGGCGTTTTCCGTTTCGCGGCCGGACGCGCCGGCCACGTGCGCCTCGGCACCGCTGGCACCGAGGGCAAATACGTGATCGTCGATGCCGTGCAGTTTCTGCCCGCGGTCGCGCCCGTCACCGCGCCGGCGACGCCGCGATGAAGTTCGCCGCGTCGTCCGGGCTGCCGGTGCCGGAGTATTTCGCGAACTGCGGGTAGGGAAACAGCGGGCGCGTGCGCAGGGTTTTGCCGTTCGCGTCCTTCGCCTCGCCGAGCAGGCGGTCGGGCGCCTTGCCCTCCTCGACCCAGCGGATGAGCGCGGCCTGCGTGCCCTGCGGGGTCGGCCCCGCTCCCCGGAAGCCGTGATCGACGCCGGGCACGAGGAAGAGCCGCGCGAACTCCGCGGCCTTGGCCGCGCCACCCATGCGCTGCTGCACCTTCTCGTAATACTCGATCGTGCTTTGCGGCGGGATGAGCTGATCGGCGAGGCCGTGAGTGATGATGAGTTTGCCTCCGCGGTCGCGGAAGCGCGTCAGGTCGGGGTTGTCGGCGCTGAAGACCGGGCCGTAGAGCTCGGCCGACTGGCTGAAGAACAGCTCAAACTCGTCGCGGTTGAATGTGCTGCCGTCGTAGTTCGGATTTTGCGCGAGGAAAAATTTCACCCACTCGAACGCGACGCCAAACGGCTTGCCCGTCAGGGGCGTGCCCGCTGTCCCCGCGACGGCAAAGAGGTTCGTGCCGCGCGTATAGCCATACCAGAGGAGTTTTCCGTCGCGCGTCCGCGCGCCGTCCCAGATTTGCCGCAGCACCTCCGCGTCCGCCGCCGTGAAAATCTCGTCGCCCACCTTGGTTCCCACCAGCGCCTGCGGATCCCACGCGCAACGGATCGGATCGTCGATCACGCCGTCGGTCACGCCGTCGGCGGCATCGCTCGCCGCGACGGCCGCCGCGGTGGCGGCGTCGAGCTTGGCCTTGGAAACGAAATGATTCGCCTCGCGCATCACCGCCTGCGCCCAAGCGCCGCCCGGGACCATCCGCGCCCAGTTGACCGCGGGGCAGCCGGAAAAAATGCCGTCGTAGTCGTCGGGATAGCGCTGCGCCTCCATCAGGCCCTGCCGGCCGCCGGTGGAGCCGCCGATGAAGTAGGAGTAGCGCGGCGGCTTGCCGTAGAATGCGTGCGTGAGCGCCTTGCCGACCACCGTCATCTCGTGGATGCCGACGTAGGCGTTGTCGCGGATTTCCTGCCAGTTGAGCCGGCCGTTCGCGTTGAGCGCGAAACTCCCGCTGCCGCCCTCGTGGCCGGTGTCGGTCGCGGCTGTCGCGAAACCCTGCGACGCCGGGCCGCGCAGGCTGCCGGGATTGCCCCCGCTGAATCCGCCGCCGCCGTTGCCTTGGAAACGTCCGTTCCAGTTTTTCAACGGCAGCGCGACCCACACCGTCACGCGGTCCTTCGCCGGCGGGTGCGTGACGATCGCGGTGACGCGCACGGCGCCCTCGGCCTCGTTGAGCGTGACGGATTCGATCGTGGTGTTGGGCAGCGCGACCTTGCGCAGCTCCTCGAGCGAGAGGACGGGCGTGGCGTCGGGGTAAAGCGGCGCGGGGCGCTGGGCGACCGCAGCACCAACCAGCGCGAACGAAAGCAAAACCAGGGCAAGCGGAGTTTTCATGGGGCAGGTGAAAGCCAAACGCGTTCGACGACGAACGCCACGGGAAAACCCATGCAGGGGCGCGCCTCGTGCGCGCCCGTCGTCGAACACAAAGGCGCGCCCCTACGAAATCCACGCGGCACAATTCACACGGACTCTCACCGGACCTCGTAGAGTTCCACCAGCGCGATGCCCTCGGTCGCGGGATTGGCCGGCGTGATCACGGCGGAGTAGGCGCCGGGCGCGAGCGTCACGAGCATCGCGGCGTCGGCGCTGCCGACCGGGAGCAGAAACGCGCCCGCACGCACGGCGGCGTCGCGCAGCTCGGGGGCGTTGGGCGCGGCGGCCCACGCGGTGTTGGCGAGCTGCGTCACGCCGTCGCGCACGAGCTCGAGCCGCGGCGCGGCCAGCGCCTCCGCCACGCCGAAACTCCGCAGCGCCGGTCCGATCGCGCGGATGAGCACGGTCATCGCCGCCGGCCCGCGCACCACGAAGCCCGCGAACAGCGGGCCGCTCGCAGCGGATACTCGGGCGCGGGCGGAGAGGTTGGCCAGCGCGCCGCCGCCGCCGGTGTCGTAAACTTCCAGGAGCAGGTTCCCGCGCGCCGCCGCGCCTGCGCCCGCCGTGATGGCGAGGTGCGCACCCGGCCCGAGGGCGCCCGCCAACGCCGCATCGCGGCTGCCCGGCGCGATCGCAAAGGCTCCGACGGAAACAGCGAGCGCCGCGGTGTCGGCCGAGATCCAATCGTCATTCCCGGCGAGCCTCGCGCCCGCGGCCGTCGTGAGTTCGAGCCGCGGATCGGGAAACACGCCCGGCACACCGAGCGGCGCGAGGCCGGGGCCGACGGCGCGCACAAGCACGTCCTTCGCCCCCTCGCGCACGACGAAGCCCGCCACGAGCGCATCCGCGCCCGCGCCGCCAAACGCGCGCACGGAGAGGTTCACGAGCGTCGCCGGCGCCGCGGCCGGCGTGACGGTGAGCGCGGCGACGCGGCTCGTGATCGTGCCGCGCGGATTCGTGACGCGCACGGCGTGCCCGCCCGCGAGCGCGGGCGTCGCGGTCCCGATCGTGTAGGCGGCCTGCGTCGCGCCCGGGATCGGCGCGTCGTCGCGCAGCCACTGGTAGGCGAGGCCGCCGCCGGTGGCGGAGACCTGCAGCGTCGCCCGCGCGCCGCTCGCGACCGCGATGTCCCACGGCCCGTGCAAAATCTCCGGCGCACCCGTCACCGGAATCTGGGTGCGCGGATCGAACCAGAGCAGCGCGGAGACGACGGACCGCTCCGCGCCGCCGCTGGGCCGCACGGTGGTGCGCCCGCCGACGACGAGCGAGGTCGAGCCCCCGCCATCGAGGTTGATCGCGGCGGTGCAGCCGAGGCCGAGCATGAGCGACGCGACCTCGCTGAGCGGCACGCCGGCGGGGCCGGGGGCGTTGTCGCCCTCGACCGCGAGCAGCAGCACGATGCCGCCGGCCGTGTGGCCGAGCGCGGTGCGCGGGCGCGCGGCGGCGTTGTCGATCTCGATCAGTTCCTCGCGATCGGTGAGCTGCACGCGGCCGTCCTTGATGAGCATGGGCGAGCCGCCGATCGCGTTTTCCATTTCCCAGCGCGCGCCGCCGGCGGGAAACGCCGCAGTCGGCACGGGCTGCGGCGGGGCGCCGAGGGCGTTGGGGCTCGGCGCGGGATAGGCGTAGAGGAGCGCGTTACCCGCCCCCACGTGGTAGATCCAATCGGCCGCGAGCCGGCCGTCGGCGGCGATGCCCCACGCGGCCCGCGTCGGAAAATACGGCGTGCCCGCGCCCTGAAACGTGCGTGTGACGGACTTGATGTTGGGCGCGAGCACCGCGCCGCCGACCTGCACGAGGCTGAACGACTGGCCGCTCCCGAAGAAACCGCCGTTGGCCGCGGCGAAAACCGTGCCCGGCTCCGCCGCGAAAAACTGCAACGGCGTGCGGCCCGCGTTGGCGAGCACGGGCTTCAGCGCAACCGCTGGCGAAGTCGGATCCCAGGCGAGGCAGAAGGCGCGCACCGGCCGCGCGCCCGGCTCCGAGGCCAACGCGTAGAGCTGCAGGCCCTGCGCGGGAAACGCGCCCATCAACTCCGTCGCCACACGCCAGCCCGTTGGCAAACGGATGAAGGGCGGCGCCTCCGCGGCCCGCGCGCCGGCGAGCCCGGCGATGAACGCCAGCGAAAGAAAAATTTTCCCGCGCGCGCTCACGGGGCCGGCGGCTCGATCACGCCGGCGAGCCAACGCACGGCGCTGAGGAGAAACTGCGGATTCTGTCTCGCCGCCGGATCGTTCATGCCCATCGGGCGCTTGTCGGGGCCGGCGAGCTGCGCGGAGAACATCGCGGCCTCGCCGAAGACCGCCACGCGACCGCGGCCGGCCTTCACGACCGCGCCCTGCGACCAGCCGGAGACATCAACGCGCGGCGTGTCGGCCTCGAAGCGCGCGGCGACCTTGCACTCGAGCGACACGCTGCCCTTCGGCAGAGTGAGGAGCGAAGTCGCCTCAGGCGGACAGCGAAACGCGCTGCCCGTGAAGTTGCGCACCGTGTCGATCACCTCGGCGGCGGAGCGCCCGCGCACCACGGCGTGGTCGGCGAGGCTCGCGTCCGCGCGGCGAAACGCGAGCTGGCTGCGGCCCGTGGCGTCCTGCGTGTAGCCATTGCTGAACGTGAAGCCGAACGCCGCCGCCAGCTCGGCGGCCGCCCCCGGAAACGGCATGTGGTCGGCGATGAGCAGCAACGCGCCGCCCTCCCGCACCCATGCGGCCACAGCTTCGACCTCGGCCGGCGTGAAGGCCGGCGGGGTGGGCAGCGTCCAGTTGCCGGTGGCGTTGCGCGGGTGCAGCGCGTTGGCGATCACGAGCACGCGCAGATCGCGGAGCGCAGCGGCGGAGAATTTTTCGGTGGAGGCGCGGACGACGAAGCCGTCGCGGCGCACGAGATTCGCGAAGGCGAGGTAGCGGCCCGTCGCCGTGTGAAAATTCCCATGCGCCTCGTCGATCGCGACGACCGGGCCGCGGCCCGTGGCGAAAGCCGGCGACACGATGGGCGGTGCAAACGCCGCGTCGGGCACCTGCTGCGCGCGTGCGGCCACGGCGCCGGCCATCACGAGCCCAAGCAAAGCGCCGATGGCTTGCGTAGCAACGGTGTCAGCCGGCTAGGACAAAGTTTGGATTTTTGAGGAGGAGGTTGAGCAGCTCGATGAGGCGGCGGGCGACGGCGACGAGGGCGACCTTGGCGGGTTTGCCGCGGGCGCGCAGGCGCTGGTAGAACG
>JANOCA010000693.1:0-12236 GCA_031411915.1 Opitutaceae bacterium | reverse complement strand
GCCGAGGCCAACGTCCTCCAGCCCGGCGCGCTCGCCAACGGCACGCTGTCCGTGTGGCTCACCCGCGTCGCGCACGGCAGCGCGCTGGCCGACTTGGCCGTCAACGCCGCCTCGCCCGAGGCCTTGATCGAGGATGTGTTTCTCCGCGTCGTCGGCCGCCGTCCGACCGGGGCCGAGCGCGCCCCCCTCGTGCACTCGCTCGGCGAGGGCTTTGCGCGGCGCCTCGTGCCGGCCGCCGAAGTCGTCGCGCCCAAGCCGCCTCCGCCTCTGCCGTGGCTCTCGTGGTCCACGCACCTGATGCCCGAGGCCAACTCCGTCATGCTGGAGCTGGAGCAGCGCGCCCGCGCCGGCCCGCCGCCCGACGCCCGCCTCCGCCCCGCGTGGCGCGAAGCCTTCGAGGATGTGGTGTGGAGCCTCGTCAACACCCGCGAGTTCGTGTGGCTGCCGTGACAACGCTGACCGTCGTCGCAAGTTCGCGACGCATTTGAAACGTGAAATACTCTCTTGCGCTACTTCTCTCAGGGTCGGTTTGGTTTGGTGTCTCGTGCCTTTGTTTGCACGATCTCACCGAAAAACCTTGGGCGCATTTTTTCTGTGCGGTCGTCACTTCCTTCGTAGTTGGGTATCTCTATCGCGCGAAGATTCGAGAAAGCGTGGGATGGCGCTTCTACTTGTTGTGGCCAATCGTCATTCTTGTGACGGCACTCGCCACGTATGGGCTCCTAATTCCGACTTCGTGGCTGATTGCCGGTAGAGCCGAGGGCTATGGAGTGGATTCCGAAGCGTTCCTAAACGTCCCTTCGATTTTTCTGATGTCCGGACTTACGTTTTTTCTGCCGTTGCTGTTTCCGCTCACGTTGGGGACCAATTTTTTGCTGCGAGAAATATTGAAAAGAGAAGAAAAACCATGAACCGCCGCCAATTCCTCGCCTCCACCGCCGCCGCGTCGCTCCTGCCGACGCTGTCCCGTGCGGCCACGCCCGCCTCCGATGCGCTCTTCAAGGGCAAAGCCGAGCACGTCATCTCCATCTGGCTCGGCGGCGGCATGGGCCAGATCGACACCTTCGATCCCAAGCGCCGGGGCGATCCCGCGAAGAAGATCGCGGGCGCGTATTACGACGCGATCGACACCGCGGTGCCCGGTGTGCAGGTGTGCGAGCACCTCAAGCACACCGCGCCGCTCATGGACCGCGTGACGGCGGTGCGCACGGTTTTCCACGACGTGATCGATGAGCATGCGGCCGCGACCAACCGCATGCACACCGGCCGGCCCGTAAGTGGCACCGTCGTTTACCCGTCGCTCGGCTCGGTCGTCGCCCACGAGCGACGCGCCGTCTCCGAGGGCGTGCCGCCTTACGTGCTGATCGGTTATCCGAATCTCACGCGCGGGCCTGGCTTCCTCGGCGCCAAGGCCGGTTACCTCTACCTGACCGACACGAGCCAAGGGCCCGCCGGACTCACGCGGCCCGAGAGCATCGGGCTTGAGCGGCAGGCGCGGCGCGAGGCGCTCCTCTCCGGACTCCGCTCGCAGGCTCCGGCCGCGGCGGGTGCGCGCGCCGACTACGAGGCGGCGATTGACCAGACCCTCCGGCTCGGCAGCCCGGACTTCATGCGCAGCTTCAAGCTCGACGAGGAAAAGGCCGCGTTGCGCGAGGGCTACGGCGGCGAGTTCGGCCAGCGCTGCCTGCTCGCGCGGCGCCTCGTCGAGCGCGGCGTGCGTTTCATCGAGGTCTCGCACAACCTGAATTTCGTCAACGGCACCGGCTGGGACGTGCATAACGCCGGGATCAAGCAGCAGCACGTGCTTATCGCCGATCTCGATGTCGCGCTCTCCGCGTTGATGCGTGATCTCGAGGCGCGGCGGCTGCTCGACCGCACGCTGATTCTGATCACGAGCGAGTTTGGGCGCCCGCCGGAGTTCGACAGCGGCGGCGGCCGCGGGCACCAGGGTCGCGCCTTCACCTGCGTGATCGCCGGTGGCGGCCTGCGCCACCGCGGTGCCTACGGGGAGACCGACGAACTCTCCAAGAAGATCGTGCGCGACCCCGTGAGCGTGCCGGACTTCTTCGCGACAATCCACGCCGCGCTCGGCATCGACTACACCAAAAATCTCCACGATGGTGACCGCCCCGTGCCGATCACCGACGGCGGCAAGCCGATCGCAGCGCTGTTCGGCTAGGATGGCGTGGTCTGCGGGCTATCGCTGCCAGCGCAGTTTTTGCACGCGTTGGCCGTTGATGTCTCCGACGTAGATTGATCCGTCGGACGCCAGGCCAAGGTCGTGCGCCATCTGGAACTGGCCGTCGAAATTCCCCCACCGGCCGAACGATGTGACGACCTTTCCCTCGAGCGTCAGCACGGTCACTTTGGAGCGATGGGGCGGTGCCTTCGGTTGCTCGCCGCCGTCGGCGACGTAGACCAGCCCGTCGATTCCGATGCGAAGGCCATACGGCCGGCCGAACGCCGGATTTTTCCACTGTGCGAGAAACTTCCCGTCCGGCGTGAAGATTTGGATGCGATCGTTCTGCCGGTCGGCCACGTAGACCTTGCCCGTCGCGTCGATCGCGATGCCGTGCGGGATGACAAACTCTCCCGGGCCGCCGCCCTTCTTGCCCCACTCGAACTGGTATCTGCCATCGGCGGAGAATTTCACGACTCGGCTGTTCACGTAGCCGTCGCTCACGTAGAACGAACCGTCGGCCAGCACCGCCACATCCGTCGGCTTGTTGAAGTGCGCGCGGCCGTCGCCGCCGACGCCGTTCTCGCCCCACGTGCGCAGCAGCGTCCCATCCGCGCGATACTCGAAGACCTGGTGCCGCCCGACGTCCGTCAGCCATACGTGCCCGCGGTGATCGACGAACAAGCCGTGTGGCAGCAGAAATGTGCTGGCGCCCCAGCGGCCCTTGACCTGCCCGGTCGCGCCGTCGATTTGCCACACCGCGGCTTCGCGAATGGGGCCGGCCTGCGCGGGGTCCGCCATCCAAGGGCGTTGACCCCGGTGAAATACGAAAACGTCGCCCTGCGTGTTCACGCCGACGCCCGACACCTGCCCGAGCGTCTCGCCCTCGGGCAACTGCGGCCACCCAGGCACCACGCGCAGTTCTGCAGCCGGGGCGAATGCCGCCAAAACAAGCGCGATCAGGTGGAGGACGCCGAATCTCATGGAACGCCAATACGGTCGATGCGCCCCCAAGCGCGTGTCGAGAAAGAAGCCGAAGTGGACCTGGTAACACCGTCGCGCATCGCTGGCATTTGGTTAGGACGGGCGAGGCGCCTCGCCTCACCGCTTCCAGTTGTCGCGGACGAATCGCACGGGCTTCGACGCGCGGCTGAAGCGCGCGGCGAACGTCGCAAACTCGATGTAGCCGCGCGGCGAAAGCAGCGGCGGAGGCGGCGGCTTCGCGGCCGGTTTTTTCGCCGCAAGGGTGAGCTGGCGTTTCTCGGTGTCAGTGAGCCGGGGCATGGGCGGATTTCAGCTCGGGCAGCCTGTGCTCCAGTTGAAACAGGCGCAAGTAGTCCTCCACGAGAAGTCAGTCGACCGGCCGCCCCTGCGGCGGTGCGGCGGCGATAGGCGCGCGCGTCGCAGGCAACTTCTCCCGCGCGCTCCATCGGAAGAATTCCCTCGAAACCCCCTTGCGGTCGCTTCGTCTCGCCGCTGTGATTTCATCGCCTCGCGGCTGTCTGTCGGCTGCACGGTGTGCCCCACCCATGTTTGTCCCCACGCGCGCTTTTCTTGTTCTGTCCGGCTTCATCGCCGTCGGCTCCGCTACGCTGTTTGCGGCCGCCGCCCCGTCGGCGGCCGACCTCGAGTTCTTCGAGAAAAAAATACGTCCGCTGCTCGTCGATCGCTGCTACGAGTGCCACTCGGCGGCAAAGAAAATCAAGGCCGGCCTGCGCCTTGATCATCCCGGCGGCTGGCTGATGGGGGGAGACTCCGGGCCCGCCCTCGTGCCGGGCGATGTGGAGAAGAGCGCCCTCATCAAAGCCATCCGCTACACCGGCCTCGAGTTCGAGGAGATGCCCCCGACGACCCAGCTTTCGCGCGACGAGATCGCGCTTTTTGAGGAGTGGGTGAAGCGCGGCGCGCCCGCGCCCAACGAACCCGCGCCCGCGGTCGTCGCGGCTGACGGCGCGAAGAAATCGGGCATGACCGTCGAGGAAGGGAAAAAATTCTGGTCGTTCATTCCGCCGGCGAATCCGCCGGTGCCCAAGGTCGCGGGCAACTGGCCGCGCACTGACATCGACCGCCTCATCGCGGTGGAGTGGGGAAGCAAGGGCCTCCGGCCCTCGGCCGACGCCGACCGCGCGGCCCTGCTGCGGCGCGCCACCTTCGATCTCACCGGCCTGCCGCCGGAGCCGGAGGCGATCGATGCCTTCGTGCGCGACGCGCGGCCGACCGCGGAGGCGTTTGCCGCGGCGGTCGATGGCCTGCTCGCCTCGCCGCACTTCGGCGAACGCTGGGGCCGGCGCTGGCTCGATGTGGCGCGCTTCGCCGAGTCGAGCGGCGGCGGCCGCACGCTGATGTTCAAGGACGCTTGGCGCTACCGCGACTACGTGGTCGACGCGGTGAATCGCGACGTGCCCTTCGATCGGTTCATCCGCGAGCAGATCGCCGGGGATTTGCTGCCCGCGACGACCACCGAGGAGCGGCGCCGGCAGATCACGGCGACGGGTTTCCTCACGCTCGGCCCGACCAACTACGAGGAGCAGAACAAGGATCAGCTCCGCATGGATGTCATCGACGAGCAGCTCGATACTATCGGCAAGGCCTTCCTCGGCCTCACGCTCGGCTGCGCGCGCTGCCATGATCACAAGTTCGATCCGATCCCGACGCGCGACTACTACTCGCTCGCCGGCATCCTCCGCAGCACGCACACGCTGCACAACTACACCGACAACGTCGCCCGCTGGGTCGATGCGGAACTCCCGGTTGAGCCGGGCGCCGAGACGATGTTCGCGGCGCATGCGCTCGAGGTTTCCGCGCTTGAGAAAAAAATCTCTGCGCTCCGCAAGGCCGCCGGCTCCACCGCCGCCGCGGGCAAGGTCATCGCGCTGAACACGCTGCCGGGCATCGTCCACGACGATCAGCAGGCCAAGATCGTCGGTGGCTGGAGCAGCTCGACCACGGTTAAGCCGTATCTCGGCACCGGTTACCTCACCGACAACAACGACCAGAAGGGCCAGCGCACCGTCACGTTCACTCCGGCGATTCCGCAGACCGGCCTTTACGATGTGCGCTTCGCTTACACCCCGCAGCCGAACCGCGCCTCCAATGTCCCGATCACCATCCTCCACGCGGATGGCGAGACGACGGTGACTGTCAACGAGCGCCAGGCCCCGCCGCTCGACGGCCATTTCATCAGCCTCGGGCAGTTCCGCTTCGAGAAGGACGGCGCCGGCTACATCCTCGTCTCCACCGAAGGCACCGATGGCTACGTGATCGTCGATGCGCTCCAGCTCATCGCCGCCGAGGCGCCGGCCGCGCCGGCTCTTGTGCTCGCCGGCACCGCCGATGGCCCGAAACGCAAGGCCGCGAAAGCCGCCGCTCTGCCTTCCGACCCAGTCGCGCGCCAGGCGGTCGTCGAGTTGCGTGCCCTCGAGGCCGAGCTGAAGAAACTCACCGCCGCCGGCCCGAAGCGCGCCGTCGCCATGGGCGTGCGTGAAGCCACCGGCGAGATCGGCGACACGGAGATTCGCGTGCGAGGCATCGCGCGCAGCTTCGGACCCAAGGTCCCGCGCGGCTTTCTCCAAGTCGCGCTGCCCGCCGCGTCGCCGCAGTTTTCCTCGACGGAGAGCGGCCGCCGCGAATTTGCGGACTGGATTGCGAGCCCGGCCAATCCGCTCACTGCGCGCGTGACGGTCAACCGCGTCTGGGCCTGGCTCATGGGCACCGGCCTCGTGCGCTCCGTGGACAACTTCGGCACCACCGGCGAACCCCCGACGCACCCGGCGCTGCTCGATCATCTCGCGCAGCGCTTTGTCGCCGACGGTTGGTCGGTGAAAAAACTCGTCCGCTCCATCATGCTCTCGCGGACCTACCAGCTTTCGTCGGCGCCCGCGGCCGACGCCGTGCGCCTCGATCCGGACAACCGCCTCTTCTCCCATGCGCCCCGCCGCCGCCTCGAGGCCGAGGAGATTCGCGACGCGATGCTCTGGGCCGCGGGCCGCCTCGACCTCACGCTGGGCGGGCTCAACATCGGCTCCGGCAAACCCGCGCCCGGCGCGATGGCGACGAGCGAATACGGCTACGTCTTCAATGACACGCGCCGCAGCCTCTACACGCCGGCGTTCCGCAACACGCGCCTCGAGCTTTTCGAGGTCTTCGACTTCGCCGACATCAACGCCCCGGTCGCGCAGCGCGCCGCCTCCACCGTCGCGCCGCAGGCCTTGTTCTTGATGAACCATCCGTTCGTGCTCGAGCAGGCGCGGCAGGCGGCCGAGCGCACGTTGCGCGACGCGGCGCCCGACGATGCCACGCGTATCGAGCGCGCCTATCGCCGCGCCCTCGGCCGCGCGCCGACGACCGGCGAACGCACGCTCGCGCTGCGCTTCATCTCGGCCTCGCCCGCCGATCCCGCCGCCCGCGCCGAAGTCTGGGCGCAATTCCACCAGGCGCTTTTCGCGAGCGTCGATTTCCGCTACCTTGAATGAGCAATTTTGAAATGCTTGTTTTGACACAGAGAGCACGGAGCTCGAACCCGAGTTCACGGAGGCGAACCAATCCTCTGTGTTCTCGGCTCGTCTCTCTGTGCCCTCTGTGGCCTGTATCCTATTCTCCCTCTTCCCCATGACCCCGCTCCCTCTTTCCCGCCGCCAAGCCCTGCAACAACTCGCCTGCGGTTTCGGCTACCTCGCGTTTGCCGGCGTCGCCGCGCAGGCCGCCGCGCGCGCGACGGGCCGCGTGCCCGGCGCCGCGCCGCACCACAAGCCGCGCGCCAAGCGCGTCATCTTTCTGTTCATGGGCGGCGGCGTCAGCCACCTCGACAGCTTCGACTACAAGCCCGCGCTCTACACGCACGACGGCAAGATGATGGAGTTCCTCGATCAGCGCGCCATCGCCAAGACCGGCATGGGCGCCACGGGCCGCGTGATGAAGCCCCTGTGGGATTTCAAGCAGCGCGGCCAGAGCGGGCGCTGGGTTTCGGAGCTGTTCCCGCACATCGCGCAGCACGCCGACGACTACTGCGTCGTCCGCTCGATGCACACCGAGGGCGTCGCGCACGGTCCGGCCACGCTGTTCCTCCACACCGGCTCGACCAACATGATCCGCCCCTCGATGGGCTCGTGGGTCAACTACGGCCTCGGCACGGAGAACGAGAACCTGCCCGCTTTCGTCTCCCTCAGCCCCACGCTAGCCAACGGCGGCCCGCGCAACTACGGCAACGCCTTTCTTCCCTCCGTCTATCAGGGGACCGCCATCGGCCGCTCGGGCCAGAAAGCCGCCGAAGCGGGCCTCCGCAACGTCGGCAATCCTGCGCGCGACCCCGAGGCGCAGCGCCGCCATTTCGAGCTCGTGCGCGCGATGAACGCCGAGCAGCTCCGCGCCCGCCCCGGCGATTCCGAACTCGAGGCCGTCGCAAGTTCCTTCGAGCTGGCGTGGCGCCTTCAGTCCCACGCGCCCGACACGCTTGACCTCTCCAAGGAGTCCGCCGCGACCAAGGCGCTCTATGGCATCGGCGAGGAGCACACCGACGACTACGGCCGCCAGTGCCTTCAGGCCCGCCGCCTGGCCGAGGCCGGCGTGCGCTACATCCAGGTCAACTACTCGGACAACACCAACAACCCCGCCTGGGACCAGCATTCCAACATGCCCAAGCACCTCGACCACGCCGTGAAGGTCGACAAGCCCGTCGCGGGCCTGCTTGCCGATTTGAAATCACGCGGCCTCCTCGAGGACACCATCGTATGGTTCGGCAGCGAGTTTGGCCGCACGCCCTTCGCCGAGCGCAACGGCACCGGCCGCGACCACAACCCCACGGGCTTCTCCGTGCTCCTGGCCGGCGGGGGATTCAAGCCCGGATTCGCCTACGGCGCGACGGACGACTTCGGCCACTTCGCCGTTGAGAACAAGGTCCACATGCACGACCTCCACGCGACGATCCTGCACCAGCTCGGGCTCGACCACGAACGCCTGACCTTCCGCCACGACGGCCGCGACTACCGCCTAACCGACGTCCACGGTCGCGTCGTTAAGGACATCTTATCGTAGGGCCTGACCTTGGTCAGGCCTTCGACGGCGCGCGGCCCGAGCAAGCTCGGGCCCTACAGCGCGAAGATCCGGTCCATCCGTTGCACCATGTCGCGCGCGGTCTCCACGTCCGCCGCTTGGTTGCCCGGCTGCTCCGTGATCGCCCAGCCGCTGTAGCCGGCGCGATCGAGCGCGGCCATCACCGCCGGCCAGTTCGTGTCGCCTTCGAGGAGCTTGGGGCGATCGGGGGCGGGGGCCTTGGCCTTCGGGTCTGGAGCCTTCGTCTTCGCGGCGTCGGTCGCCGGCGCGGCGCGGAAATCCTTCACGTGAATCCGCACGATGCGTTTCCCGAGCGCGTCGATCCATTTTTCGGCGGGGAACCCGGTGCGTCCCACGTTGCCGATGTCGAAGTGAAAGCCGACCCATTCGCTATTGATCGCATCGACGTAGTCCACCGCCTGTTGCGGTGCGGTGAGGAAATTGTTGCCCACGTTCTCGATCGCGATCTTCACGCCAAGATCGCGCGCGACCGGGATCGCTTTCCGGATTTCGACGATGGAGCGCTCCCAGCATTCCTCGTAGGTCGAGTCGCCCGGGCGGACGGTCGCGCCGCGCACGATGCCGGGGACGAGCAGGACGCTGCCTGCGCCGTAAGCCTTAGCATCCTGCAGGCTGAGGATGAGGCCGTCGAAGCCGAGCTGGCGCGTGGCTGCGTCGGGCGCGGAGAGCGGTTTCACCCAATGGATGTGATCGCATACGCTCGCGGCCTGCAGGCCGGTTTCCTTGAACGCGGCGAGCACCTCGTCGCGGTTCATCGCGCCCATCGGTTCGACGCCCTCGAAGCCCGCGGCCTTCATGGCGCGGAATTTTTCGAGCACGGTGCCCTTCACGCCGATGTTGGAATACATGATCGCCTTGCGGAGTTTTCGCGTGGGCGCGGCGGCGGCGAGGGCGGGGGAGGCAATCGCGGCGGCGGCAGTGGCGCCTGCGGCGACGGAAAGGAACGTCCGGCGGTTCATGCGGCGAGCGTGGCGGAAATGTGTGGCGGCGCGAGCCGCAAGTCGTGGACGAGGCGTCCCGCCTCGTTTCAGTGGTTTCCGAGCCGAAAGGTGTGCGCGTATTCTCCGATCCACGAGGCGGGACGCCTCGTCCACAACTCCGCGCCGTCGCGTTTTGAAGTTTGCGCCCGGCCCGGCGGCGGCACGAGAGTTCCGGCCACCCCTTCGCCCTCATGAAATCCGTCCCCTCGCCGGCCCTCTCCCGCCGCAAGTTCCTCCGCCATTCCCTCGCCACGGCCGGCGTCATCGCCGGCGCGCCCGCGTTCCTCCGCGGGCAGAACCTCAACAGCAAGCTCAACATCGCCTTCATCGGCGCCGGCGGCCGCGCCCGTTCCAATCTCAGCGAGCTCACGCTCTCCGGTGCCGCGGACGCCCCCGCCGTCGCCAAGAAAAATTCCGCGCGTGCGCTCGCCGAGCTCGGCCGCGAGCCCGGCACGCGCCCGGATGAAAACGTGGTCGTCCTCTGCGACATCAACCGCGACACGCTCGACGCCGCCGGCCAGCGTTTCCCCAAGGCCCGGAAGGTCGTCGATCTCCGCCGCGTGTTTGATCACGCGAAGGAGTTCGACGCCGTGGTCGTCTCCACTGCGGAGCACACGCACGTCTTCGCCGCGTGGCTCGCGCTCACGCAGGGCAAGCACGTCTACTGCGAGAAGCCGCTCGCCTATAATATCTGGGAGACGCGCCTTCTCCGTGAGACCGCCGCGAAATTCCCGAAGCTCTCCACGCAGATGGGCAACCAAGGCCACGCCTCCGTCGCGCGCCGCACGATCAAGGAGATCCTGGACACCGGCGTGATCGGCCCCGTGCGCGAGGTGCACGTTTGGGCCGACCGGGCGTGGGGCCTGCAGGACGCCGCCTCCGCCGAGAAATTCGACAAGGCCCACGGCTTCTACAACGGCGTCCAGATCACGGACCGCTTTCCCGAGGCGATGACTCCGCCGTCGTATCTCGAGTGGGATCTTTGGATCGGGCCGGCGCCCATGCGCCCATTCCATGCGACGTATTTCCCGGGTCCGCGCTGGTATCGCTGGTGGGAATTCGCCAACGGGACGATGAGCGACCTCGGCAGCCACGACAACGACGTGCCCTTCACCGTGCTCGATCTCTGGCGCACCGACGCCAAGGGCAACCGCGTGCTCGCGCCGATCTCGGTCGAGGCTTCGTCGCCCAATGTCCCGAAGGCGCATCCCGAGCTCGCGCCCGCGACACTGAAGGCGACCTTCCAGTTCGCCGCCACCGGCGCCCAGCCCGCGCTCAAGCTCGTCTGGCACCAAGGCGACTCCAAGCCTCCCGGGTGGATTCCCGCGTGGGGCAACCGCTCGAGCATTTTTATCGGCGACAAGGGCCAGCTGCTCGGCAACGGGAAACTTTTGCCCGAGGAGAAATTCGCGGGCTTCACGCCGCCGCCCCCGAAGATTCCGCGCTCGCCCGGCCACTGGGTCGAGTGGGTGGATTTCGCCAAGGGCAACGGCCCCGTGCCCGGCTCGAATTTCCAATACTCCGGCTGGACCACCGAGTGCAACCACCTCGGCAACGTCGCCTACCGCGCCGGCAAGAAACTGGAGTGGGACTACGCGAATCTGCGCGCCACCAACGCCCCCGAGGCGGCGCCGCTGATCAAGCGTCCGTCCTTCCGTGCCGGCTGGCAGGGCATTTTGCCAACGTAGACGAGGCGTCCCGCCTCGTGCCTCTGCCCGCTCCGGACCCATCCAAATACCCATGAGGCGAGACGCCTCGTCCACGTTTCCACTCCCCATGCTCCTCCGTCGATTTCTTCCTCTCGCGTTGCTCGCCTGCGCCTCGCTCGCCGCCGCGCCCTCCTACGATCAATCCCGCGTTCCCCTCGAGGTCGACGCCCCGCGCCCCGGGATGACCAAGATCGTCCTCCTCGCCGGCGGCCCGAGCAGCAAGGCGATGGCGCACGAGTATTTCGCCGGCTGCGCGCTGCTCATGGAATGGCTGAAACAGCAGCCGGGCGTCTGGCCGGTGATGGCGCGCGAGTGGCCGAAAAACGAGCGGGTGCTCGAGGGCGCGAAGTGCGTCGTCTATTTTGGCGACGGCGGCGGCAAGCAGCCCTTCGCCACCCCCGAGCGTTGGGCGAAGCTCACGCAGCTCATGGAGTCCGGCGCCGGTCTCGTGCTGCTGCACCAGGCGATGGATTTCCCCGCCGGCCCTGACGGCGCGAAGATCAAGAGCTGGCTGGGCGGCGTTTTCCACAGCGACATCGGCAGCCGCGGCCACTGGGACATGGAGTTCACAAAAATCCCTGCGCACGAGGTCACGCGTGGCGTGAAACCCTTCGCCGCGCCGGCCGATGGCTGGCTCTACAACCTGCACTTCGCCGACAAGGGCGTCGTGCCCCTGCTCGTTGGCGCGGTGCCTGACAAGTCGCGCTCCACCGTCGACTCGAAGAAGCACGTCGGCCGCGACGAAGTGATCGCGTGGGCCTACGAGCGCCCGGGCAACGGGGGCCGCGGCTTCAGTTTCACTGGCGCTGATCTGCACAAGAGCTGGGAATACCCGAGCCAGCGCACGCTCGTGCTCAACGGCATCCTCTGGTCCGCCCGCCTCCCCGTCCCCGCCGCCGGTGTGCAGGTCTCCCTCGATCCCGCGCAGCTCGAGCTCAACCTCGACGACAAGCGCGCGACCGCCGCTGCTGCTGCCGCAGCAGCGAAGAAAAAGAAAAAGTGAACGACGTTGTGGGCTGAATGAGCGGTGGTGGCCGCTGGAACGGGAAGCGCACTGAAGGCATCGGGTAGGCGCGCAAAAGGCGCGCCCCTACGAAAACTCTCCGAGTTGGGCCGGCCGCTCCGCGGGCGGCGGTTCCAAAGTAGGGCGGCGTCTCTGAGACCGTCTCAAAAGGGTCCGTTGGCAACAGAAAGGTGGAGGAGCTGAGAGCGAAGGATTTTTCGCGAGGTTTGGGCGCAGGCGGCAAAAAGCCGCCGCTCACGCGGCCGCGAGCCCGGCGGCGGCCGCCCCATCCGGCC
>JANOCA010000692.1:0-1925 GCA_031411915.1 Opitutaceae bacterium | reverse complement strand
GCGAGACCAACGAGCGGCAGGAAGCAGAGGGCGAGCAGGCGGGAAATCATGGTGCCGGGAAACGGCGGCACCCGCGACGTGAGCGCGAGGGCGGTCCTCGAGCGGAGGAGGGTGCGGCGGTTCATGGTTATTCGAGGCGGTTCTCACCGCGGTTTTCGGATTGTTGGAGGGTCACGGGCCAGCCGGGAAATTGGTTGGAGGGCTTGCCGTCGGTGGGATCAATCAGGAAGCGGAACGAATCGATGGCGTAGGTTTTCTTCCCCGGATCGAAGGTGATGAAGCCGAAGCCGCTGCCCTTTTCGTGGGCCCGGTCGTAGCGGTTCGGAGCCTGGCCGACCGCGGGATTGCCCACGGCGTAGACGTAGACCTTGTTGCCGAAGCCATCGAGGAACTCGCCGGTGTTGGCATGGCCGTGCTTCGGGCGCTTCGCGTGCGGCATGTCCACGTCGTCCGGGCGCCACCAGCGCGGATAACCGGCCGCGATCGCGGGCGTGCAGAACGACCACATGCTGTCGCGTTGCTGGCCGACACCGTATTGCACGAGCGTCGTCAGGTGCTGGTCACCGTTGATGTGGAGGGCCATCGCGGGGCGCAGAATATCGATGGCACGATTGCGCGGAGTCTGCGGCCACGCGCCCGAGTCGAGGTCACCCTTGAGGAACCCATCCTGTCGGCCGTGGTGGGTGGCGACCGCGGCAAACACCGTCTGGCTCAACACCGCCTTGAGGGTGTGCCCGCGCCAGTCCTGCGCCCACTTTTTCAAAAATTCCTCCTGCCGTTCGCCGAGCAGCACGAGCCCGGGTTGGTCGAGCGTTCGGGTGTCGAATTTCGGATCGATCACGTGATCGGCCCGCGGGCCGCCGGTCTTCACGCGCTCGGGGCCGCTCTTCCATTGGCGGTCCGCGAGAATCGCGAAGCTCACGCCGCCATAAACCATGTCGCCGTAGTAGACGCTGATGTCCTGCTTGGATGGCGTCGGATCATGCGGGTCAGGATGGTGCGAGACGTTGGTCCGGTGGACGGCGTTGACCATCCGGGCCGGCTCGATGTAGCCACCTTTCGATGACGCGCCGGGATCGGCGGGCGTCACCGACATCTTCGCGCCGCCTTCGCCCCAGATGTTGCCTTGGAAAACGTCGTGATCGTCGGGGATGCAGAGCGTGGGAGCGTGGCGCATCACGTCGCGAAACGCCCAGCCGAACTGGTAGAATTTTCGCAGGTAGTTGAGGATCGCGGGCGCCGCCGGCTCGCGGATGATGCCGAAGCCGCCGTGGCTCTCGTAGATTTGGTCGCCGGAGAAAAACACGAGGTCGGGCTTCAGCTTCACGACGTTTCGGGCGACCGGCGCGTAGGGGAAACCGTAGTCGTTCTGGCAGGTCATCGCCGCCATGCGCAGCGGCCGGCCGACGGGATTGGCGAGGATGGTGCCGGTCCACTCGTCGGGCGTCACCGTGCCGGAACGGTGTTTCTCGCGATAGACGAGTTTGTAGGGCGTGTCTCGTTTCCCGTCCCACAACGGAATGCGAAACGTGGCGACCCACGCATCGGGATCGAGCTTGGCTTCGCCCAACGATTGCCACGCACCGCCGCGCTGCACGTGCAGCTCGACCACCTGGCTATCGCGCTCGCCCATCGGGCCGGTCAACGCGCTGATTTTCATGACCCAGCCTTCGGGTGTGCGCGAATCGCTCAGCGAATACATGGACCAGAGCAGCGGACCGAAGCGCTGGGCTGGAGTGACCGTGAAGGCGTCGCCGGACATTTTCCAGGCGGTGAAGCGATAGCGCGACGCGCCGCCTCCCTGATTCGCGGCCTTGGCGGCTTTCTTGGGCGCAGTCGGCGCTCCCTCCGCGGCGTAGCCGCTCACGAGGGCGACGTTGCCGCGCAGGCTGTCCGCCGGGACGGTGTGGCTGATTCTTCCCAAG
>JANOCA010000691.1:0-9930 GCA_031411915.1 Opitutaceae bacterium | reverse complement strand
CCTACGAGTATCTCATCACGATCCAGAACAACAAGAAGGCCGCCGCCCGCGTGGTCGTCTCCGACCACGTGCCCGTTTCCCGCCACGAGCGCATCGTGGTCAAAGTCATCACCCCGCCCGAGCGCGAGCAGAAGCCCACCGAGGAGGGCGCGCTCAAGTGGACGCTCGACCTAAAGCCCGGCGAGAAACGTGAGCTCACGTTGAAGTTCAGCATCGAACATCCGAACGAATTGCAGGTCGCCGGCCTCGAGCCGTGAGGTAGGGCGGCGACTCCGTTCGCCGCCTTTCCTTGCGAACCCACGACGGCGCGGAACGGAGTCCGCGCCCTACCCCTCAAACCTTCGGCCCGCCCTGCGCGAGATTGCGCGCGCGGAGGCGGAGACCGTTGAGGCGGATGAAGCCCGTCGAGTCGCTCTGGTTATACCAGCTCTTCACGCCCTCCATCGACGCGATGTTCATGTCGTAGAGCGAGTATTTCGACTTCCGGCCGCAGGTGATGATGTTACCCTTGTAGAGCTTCAACCGAACCGTGCCGCTCACGTAGCGCTGGCTTTCGTCGACGAGCGCCTGCAGCGCCTCGCGCTCGGGGGCGAACCAGAACCCGTAGTAAACGAGCTCCGCGTATTTCGGGATGAGCGAGTCGCGCAGGTGCATCACCTCGCGGTCCATCGTCAGGGACTCCACCTGCCGGTGGCCCTGCATGAGAATCGTGCCGCCGGGCGTCTCATAGACACCGCGCGACTTCATGCCGACGAAACGGTTCTCCACGAGATCGACGCGGCCGATGCCGTGCTTGCCGCCGAGCTTGTTGAGCGCCTTGAGCACCCCGGCGGGCGAGAGTTTTTTCCCGTTCACCGCGGTGCAGTTGCCGCGCTCGAATTCGAGCTCGACGTATTCCGCCTTGTTCGGCGCGTCCTCGGGTGAGACGGAGAGCTTGAACATCCCCTTGTTCTCCTTGGTCGTCGGGTCGAACCACGGGTCCTCGAGGATGCCGGCCTCGTAGGAGATATGGAGGAGATTCCGGTCCATCGAGTAGGGCTTCTTGAGCGAGGCCTCGACGGGGATCTTGTGCTTCGCGCAATAGGCGATCATCTCGGCGCGGCCGGGGAACTCGTCGCGGAACTTCTCAATCTTCCACGGCGCCAGGATTTCGAGCCGGGGGTTGAGCGCCATGTAGGTGAGCTCAAAGCGGCACTGGTCGTTGCCCTTGCCCGTGGCACCGTGCGCGACGGTGTCGGCCTTCTCCTTCTTCGCGATGTCCACCTGCGCCTTGGCGATCAGCGGGCGCGCGATCGAGGTGCCGAGGTAATACTGGCCCTCATAGACGGCGTTGGCGCGGATCATCGGGTAGATGAAGTCGCGGGCAAACTCCTCCGTGAGATCGAGCGTGTAGTGCTTCGAGGCGCCGGTGGCGCGGGCCTTCTGCGGAAGGCCCTTCAGCTCCTCCTCCTGGCCGATGTCGGCGGCGAAAGTGACGATCTCCGCGTCGTAGGTTTCGCGGAGCCACTTGACGATGACGGACGTGTCGAGGCCGCCCGAGTAGGCGAGGACGATTTTCATGGTGAGGGGCGAGTGTTTGGGGCCCGCGCGGTGGCGCGCAAAGGAAAAACTTGAGGGCCTTTTGTCCCCGGGAATTGCGCAGGGCCCGCCGCGTAGTCCTACGCAGCCCGCCCGCGAAAGCTTCACCGCGGCTTTACTCCGGGGAAATTGCGTCGAATTCCACTGCATGAATACTCGGCGGGGTCAGGAAATATCATCCATCATTCGATCCTGTCAGGAACCCGCCATGCAACTATTCCATTCGTCTGCGCCGCCGCGCCACCGCGCCGGCTTCACGCTCGTCGAAATAATGATTGTCACGGTCATCATCGGCCTCCTCGCGCTGCTGGCGATGCCCGCGTTGCAGAAAACCCGCCTCGCTTCGCAGAACAGCCGCTTCATCTCGGACCTCCGAGTCTTCGCCCAGGCCTTCGAGTCGTTCTCGGTGGTCAACGGCGGCTGGCCGCCCAACACCGGCAGCGGCGTCGTTCCCGCCGGCATGGCCGGGGAAATCCGGCACGCCAACTGGACCGTTCGCAATTCCGTCGGCGGCATCTGGAATTGGGACTTCAACAATTTCGGCATCACCGCCGGCATCTCCACGACTGGCGTCACCGCCACGGACACCCAGATGCTGGCCATCGACCGCCGCATCGACGACGGCGACCTCACGACCGGCCTTTTCCAAAAGATCGGCACGCGGTTCACCTACGTCCTGGAGAATTGACCGTGGGCGCCCGGGTGGGTCCGCGGCCTCGGGTCGCCCCCGCCCGGGTAGCTCCTTATTTCCGCCGCGCCGCCGCCAGAGACGCCAGCAGCGCCTTCTGCATGTGGAGGCGATTCTCCGCCTCGTCGAAGATGATCGAGCGCGGGCTCGCGAGCACCTCTGGCATCACTTCCTCCCCCGCGTGCGCCGGCAGGCAGTGCATGAAGAGCGCGTCGGGTTTGGCCGCAGCGAAAATTTTTCCCGTCACCGCATAGGGCGACATCACGCGGATGCGCTCCTTGGTCTCCTCCTCCTTGCCCATGCTGACCCAGACATCGGTGTAGACGACGTCCGCCCCGCGCACCGCCTCCATCGGATCCGTCGTGAACTGATAGGCCGTCTTCGGATTGAAACCCTCCGTTGCGAGCAGCGCATCGATCTCCGCGCCGGGCGTGAAGCCCTTCGGCCCGGCGAGCGAGATTTTCATCCCGAAGACAGCCGCCCCGAGTATCCATGAGTTGGCCATGTTGCACGCCGTGTCGCCGAGGAACGCGATCTTCCGGCCGCGCAGCGACTCGACGAGCTTCGCGCCTGTCGTGCCTTTCGCCCACCGCTCCGCCATCGTGAATGCGTCCGCGTAGATTTGGCAGGGATGCAGGAAATCCGTGAGCGCGTTGATCACCGGCACGGAACCCGCCGCGGCGAGCTGCTCGACATCGGCGTGATCGTAGGTCCGCACGATCAGGCCGTGGACGAAGCGCGAGAGCACGCGCGCGGTGTCCTCGATCGTCTCGCCGCGGCCGAGCTGGATGTCGTTTTTGTTCAGGAAAAGCGGATTGCCGCCCAGCTCGTGGATGCCGACCTCGAACGAAACACGCGTGCGTGTGGAGGACTTGGAAAAAATCATCGCCCACGTCTGGCCGGCGAGGGGCTTGGGCGCCGTGCGCTTCCCGCGCGTCCGCTTCAGCTCGCGGGCCAAGGCAAACAGCTTGGGCAGCTCGGACCGCGCAAAGTCGGTCTCCTTCAGGAAGTGCTTCATGGGAAGCGCACGGATGTAAGCGCGCGGCACGCGGCGGACGAGTGCAAATTTCGCGCGCCGCTCACGCCTTCGCCGCCAGCGCCGCGCGGAAAATCTCCACCGACTTCGCCAGTTCCTCGGGCGTCGCGTTGAGCGGCGGGAGAAGGCGGACGACGTTGCCGCCGGCAGGCGCCGCGAGGAGGCCGCCCCCGGCGAGCGCGGTGATCCACGGCGCCGTCTCGCCCGTCATCTCGAGGCCGATGTGGAAGCCGCGTCCGCGCACTTCGCGCACGTGGGCCGGGAAATCGGCGGCGAGTTTTTTCAGCTCCGCGAGCCACGGCGCGCCGAGGCGCGTGACGTTTTCCAGCAGCCGCTCGCGCTCGATCACGTCGAGCACGGCCAGGGCCGCGGCGCACGCGAGCGGGGTGCCTCCGAAGGTCGTCCCGTGCGCGCCGGGCGTGAAGAGATCCGCGGAGCGCTCGCCCACCCAGATCGCGCCGATGGGGAAGCCGCCGCCGAGGCCCTTGGCCATCGCGATGGCATCGGGCCGCACGCCCGCCGGCTCGAAAGCATAGAAGGTCCCCGTGCGCCCGATGCCGCACTGCACCTCGTCGAGGAGCAGGAGCAGGTTGTGCTCGTCGCAGAGCCGGCGCAGGCCGCGGAGGAATTCCGGCGTGCAGGGATTGATGCCGCCGTCGCCCTGGATGGACTCGACGATGATGGCGGCGGTGGCGTCGTCGATGAGCGCGGCGAAGCTCGCCACGTCGTTGAGCTCGCCGAAGGAAAAGCCCGGCACGAGCGGGCGGAAGCCGCGCTGCACTTTCTCCTGCGGCGTCGCGCTCATGCCGCCAAACATCCGGCCATGGAACGCTTTTTTCGCGCCGATAATCTTGAAGCATTTTCCCTCCTCCCCGCCGGCCTTCCTCATGCCGTGGAGGCGGGCGAGCTTGAGGAGCGCTTCGTCGGCCTCGCCGCCGCTGTTGCAGAAAAACACGCGGCCCGGCCCGGCGTAGCCGACCAGGCGCCGCGCGAGTTCGCCTTGGTTCGGGTTTCGGAAAAGATTGCTGACGTGAATCAGCTCCGCGGCCTGCCGCTGCACGCTCGCGACCCAGTGCGGGTGGCAATGGCCCAGCGCGCTCACCGCGATGCCGGAGGTGAAATCGAGGTAGGCCTTGCCTGCATCGTCCCAAACCTGCGCGCCGCGCCCGCGCACGAGCGTGAGGGCGGCGCGCGCGTAGTTCTTCAGGACGTGCGCGTCGTAGAGCTCGGCGGTGACAGTGCGGACGAGGGAGGGCTGGGACATTTTCGATTTTGGACTCTCGGTTTTCGATTTCAGCCCGGCCTAATCGAAAATCGAGATTCGAAAATCGAAAATCCGCGCAGCCAGCCACCATTCCGGCGGCGGGCTGTGCGGGCTAGCCGTGCACGATCTCCGTGCCGATACCCTGATCGGTGAAAATCTCTAGCAGCAGCGAGTGCGGCAGGCGGCCGTCGATGAAGTGGACGCGCTGCACGCCCTCCTCGAGCGCACGGATGGCGCTCTGCACCTTCGGCCGCATGCCCTTGTCGATCACGCCCTTCTTTTTCAGGTCGTCGACCTGCGAAATTTTCAGCGTGGAGATGAGCGACTCGGGATCCTTCGGATCGGAGAGGAGGCCAGGCACGTCGCTCATGTAGACGAGGCGGCGGGCGCGCAGCGCGCTGGCCACGCGGCCCGCGACGAGGTCGGCGTTCACATTGTAGGGCTTGCCGTCGTAGCCCTCGGCCACGGGCGAAATCACGGGGATGAAGCCCTCGCCGATTTCTTTTTTGATGAGCTTCACCTTCACCTCCGTCACTTCTCCCACGTAACCGAGATCGATCTCCTTGCCGTCGTCGTCGGTCGTGAGCTTCTGGCACACGAGCACGGTGTCACCCGGCAGGCCCTTGGGCTTGCCCTTGGCGGCGGTGATGGCGTCGCACACGTCTTTGTTCACGATTTCGTCGAGGGTCTGCTTCACGACGGCGATCGTGGCCTCATCGGTCACGCGCAGGCCGCCGACGAAGTTGGCCTTGAGGCCCGAGGTCTCCATCGCGCGGGTGATGGCCTTGCCGCCGCCGTGCACGACGACCACGTTGATGCCCACCGCGGCGAGGAACGCGATGTCGGTGGCGACACGCACGCGCACCTCCGAACTCGGATCATCCATGAAGCTGCCGCCGTATTTGACGACAAAGGTGGAGCCCCGGAAATCTTGGACATACGGCAGCGCCTCGAGCAGCACCTTCGCCTTGGCGGTCACATCGGCGACATTCATCGGCGATCAGGACGCGCGGCCGGCAGCCGCGGTGGTGTGGTGGAAAAACGAAAGAGCGTTCACGAATGCTTGGAGAAAAGGCGACTAAGGCACGTGCGCCGCGCATTTCCATAAAAATTTTCACGGGATCGCGCGAACGTCACCGCAGAGGCAATCGGTTCTTCGCCGCGCGCAGGACGACCTGGCCAGGCCGGGTCAATTTCTTCTTCACACCTTGGCGGCGCGACCCCACTTGTCTCGCGTGCCCAGCACCAATCTCACCTTCGCGAGCCGCGACGCCCACCGCGCGTGGCTCGCCGCGCACGCCGCGCTGCCCGCCGGCTTCCGGGTGGGCAGCACGCGCTTCGACTTCATGCCGCGCGAGGCGCCCAAGCCCGCGAAGATGACGCTCACGCTCCTCGCGCTCGAGCAGCCGACGACGTCGTTCGCCGCGCTCTTCACCAAGAACGCATTTCCCGGCGCGCCCATAATCGTGGGCCGCAAGCGCCTGTCCGAGCCCACGCTCGGCGGCGTGATCATCAACAACAAGATTTCCAACGTCTGCGCGCCTGGCGGCACCGAGGCGTCCGAAAGAATCTGCGAGGCCACTGCTCGCCTACTCGGTTTTTCGCCCACGCAAGTGTTGCCGAGTTCCACGGGCGTCATCGGCTGGGGCCTGCCCGTCGATCCGATCGTGGGCGCGCTGCCGCAGGCCGTCGCGACGCTCCAAGGCCAGTCGATCCTGCCCGCGGCCGAGGGTATCGTGACGACCGACCTCTACCCGAAGATTCGTCGCGCGACCGTCGGCGCCGGCAGCATCGTGGGCATCGCCAAGGGCGCCGGCATGATCGAGCCCAACATGGCGACGATGCTCGTCTACATCCTCACCGACATCGCCGTGCCGCGCACCGAGCTGCGCCCGATGCTCGCGCGCGCCGTTGATGCGAGCTTCAACGCCATCAGCGTCGACAGTGACACGAGCACCTCGGACACCGTCGTAGCGCTCTCCTCGGGCAAGGTGCCGTTCAACGACTGGGGCACGTTCGAACGCGGCCTGCACCAAGTCTGCCGCGATCTCGCGGAGGATGTCGTGCGCAACGGCGAGGGCGTTCGCCACGTGATCCGCGTGACGGTGAAGAACGCCGCGAGCCTCGGCCTAGCCCGCGCGCTCGGCAAGGCGATCGTCAACGGCCCGCTCTTCAAGTGCGCCGTCGCGGGCAACGATCCGAATGTGGGCCGCCTCATCCAGGCCATCGGTAAATATGTGGGCGCGCACGCCGCGGGCACCGACCTCTCTAAGCTCACCGCGCGCATGGGTGGCATCGAGATCTTCGCCAAGGGCGTGTTCCAGCTCGACCCGGCAAAGGAGACCGCGCTCGTCGAGCACCTGAAGGGCGCGGAGCTCTACCAGAGCGTGCCGTCGAAGGACGGCGTGTTTGCCGCGCCGGTGGACTATCCGCCGCACGAGCGCGCCGTCGAGCTGGAGATCGACATCGGCAACGGCGCGGGCTCCGCGATGGTGCTCGGCGGCGATCTCACGCACGAATACGTGAGCGAGAACGCGGACTACCGGAGTTGAGGTGACGCACGTCATGGTCTCGTGGCTCACAGAATGCTCAAATCGTCTCATAGTCTCCCCGACCTATCGGATTGGGACAAACTTTGCCCGGATTGCGGGTGCCAAAACGGAAAGTTGCATGAGCTTTTCTGCACTCGGGAAAGATGCCCTTTTTGCCGTGGCCAGCTGATTTCCTGCGATTGCATGCCGAAAGCTCTCGGCCTCTCAGCCGAAGAGCAGCGAATCGTCGAGGACCAGATCGACGAAAGCGTCGATCCGCTGAAGAGCATTTCAGAACGCTGGAAGACCGCATTGCATGAACGTGGACGCGTTCCATATCGCGCCATACCGCTACAGCCGAATGCCGATGGATTGATCACCGCCGCCGCGCGCGGTGAGCTGCCGTTTGTCCGTGCGATCATGGCAGCAAGCGTTCCGGTCGATGCGACGAATGATGTGTGTTACACTGCCTTGATGGCGGCGTCACGCGGCTATGCCACCGAGGTTGTGGCATTTCTGCTCGCGAATGGAGCCGACGTGCAGCGACGCGACATCTACGGCCACACGCCGCTGCACTGTGCAGTCGGCTCTCCGTCAGCAGCACCCGAGAGGCAACGGGAGTGCGTTCGGCTGTTGCTTGACCGAGGAGCCGAAATTGACGTGGTCGATCAAAGCGGGATTACACCGTTGATGCATGCGGCTTGGTTCGGCTGCCTGCCTGCGTTTCGGCTGCTCTTGGAGCGGGGCGCCTCGATGTCGAAACGCGATCAACGTGGTGGAACGGCCAGCGACCTCGCGCGCGAACGAGGCCACGAGGAAATCGCGAACATTCTATCAGCGTGGCCCGCTCGCCCCAACACGTGAGCGAGAACACAAACTACCTGAGCTGAAATTTGTAGGGCCGGCCCTCGTGGCCGGCCGCGGCTCGCCGACCAGCGACGGCCCTACACGAGCTGCGCCGCGCGGAAGCAAACCACGCAGTCGCTCCCATCCGCCGTGCGCAGCCACTCCGGCTTCAGCGCCGCGAACTCCCGCTCGATCGCCGCGCGCAGGCCGCCGACCTCGATCACGACGATACCGTGCGGCTCGAGCCGATCGCGCGCTTGCTTGAGCAGCTTCCGGATGATCACGAGCCCGTCGCGCCCGCCGTCGTGCGCCATGCGGGGCTCGGCCGCGAACTCCGGCGCCTGTCCATCGACGTGCGCGCTCGGCTCGTAGGGCGGATTGCTGAGAATCACGTCGTAGCGGGCCGCGGGCACCGCATCGAGGACATCGCTCTCGAACAGCTTCACGCGCGCGCCGACTTGGTGCGCGGCGACATTGATCTTAGCGACCGCCAGCGCATCGGCCGAGAGATCGCAGGCATCGACCTGCGCCCCGGGAAACTGATGCGCCAGCAGGATGGCGAGGCAGCCGGAGCCGGTGCAGACGTCGACCGCGCGCCGCACCGGTGCGGCGGTGTGCAGTCGGGCGGGTCTTTGACCCGCCCTCGAACGGTCACCGCGCGAAAGGGCGGGTCGCAGACCTGCCCTACTCCCGAGCTGAGGGATGATTTCCAAAAAATAGCTGCGCGGGATGATCACGCGCTCATCCACGTAGAAGCAGTGCTCGCCGAGCCATGCCTCGCGCGTGAGATAGGCCGCCGGCACGCGGTCGGCGAGGCGGCGGCGGAAAACTTCCGCCAGTTTCGCGCGCTCGGCGGCGGAAAGTTTCTTATCGAGCACCGCCGGTTCGCTATCGAGCGGCAGCCCGAGCCCGTGGAGAATCAGGTAGAGCGCCTCGTCGTGCGCCTCGGCGGCGACCTGCCCGAGCGCTACCTTTTCGCGCGCATACGCCGTCTCGGCCCAGCTCAACCACTCGCCGGGCGTGGCGAGGCGCGCCATCTCGGCGACGTCGGCTGGCCGGAGCTTCTTCAAGAGAAGACCCGGATCATCGCGCCGAAAGGATAGACTACGATGTCGGCGAGAAACCCGAAGAGGGCTCCGAAACCGGGCACGTTGATGATGAGCAGGAGCGCGAAGCCGCCGTAGACGGAGAGCTGCGCATACATTTCCCGGCTCATGCCCCCCCAATACATCAGGAATTTGGAGCCATCGAGTGGCGGAATCGGCAGCAAGTTGAAGACGAACAGGCCGACGTTGATGCTGATCACGAGGCGGCCGAAGAAGGCCAGCTCCGGCAAATTGTAGCGCTTCGCCACGATCAGGATCACCGTGCCGACGAACGCCAAAACGAAGTTGATCGCCGGGCCGGCAATCGTGACGAGCGCCTCGTCGAACGCGCGCCGCTTGAAATTATCGGGGTTGATGTAGACCGGCTTGGCCCACCCGAGCATCGCAAAGCTGCCGAAAAGCCCGAGCGCGCCCAGCAGCGGCAGGATGATCGTCCCAAGCAGATCGATGTGCGCGAGCGGGTAGAGCGTGACGCGACCCTCGGAGCGCGGCGTGTTGTCGCCCAGCCGATCGGCGACGAAGGCGTGGCCCCACTCGTGAAATGAGAGGCTCAGGACGATGATGATGAACTTAAGCGCGCCAATCTTCAGCGCGGCCAGGTCGAGATCCATGCCTCACTTCTTTGCGGGCGGAGCCATCTGCGCAACGAGCTTTTGTTTCTGCCCCTGGAGTTTCGGTTCATCGACGGTGGCGAGCAGGGTCTCGGCGTGGCCGGTTTTCCCAAGCTTTAGGCAAATATTGGCCGCGTGCAGGCGCATCGTCTGGCGCTCGATGGCGGTGGGGGCTTTTTCCTCGAGCGCGCTCCAGAGCTTGAGCGCGGCGTCCCAGTCGGGCTGCGCCAAATCGTAGAACGACTCGGCGTAGCGGTAGGAAAACTCGAA
>JANOCA010000690.1:0-19467 GCA_031411915.1 Opitutaceae bacterium | reverse complement strand
GCCGGCCCCCTAAACCCCGCGGCCCCCTGGCCCGCCCCCCCCCACCCGCCAAGCGACATGAGCCTTGAGCTAAAAGACTATCAGGGCCGGGTGCTGCGCTCGCTGCGGATGTTTTTCCGCGAGACGGCGCGCGACGGCGATCCGGCGGGGGCGTTTCAGGCCGCGCTCGCGGCGCAGGGCCGGGAGCCGATGCCGTATTTGCCCGTGTCGGCGGCCGGGCTCGGCAGCGGGTTGCCGTATGTTTGCCTGCGCGTGCCCACGGGCGGCGGGAAGACGCTGCTGGCGGCGCAGGCGGTGGGTCTGGCACTCGCGGACTTGCTCCGTGCGGACCGCGGCGTGGTGCTCTGGCTGGTGCCGAGCCGCACGATCCTCGACCAGACGGCCGATGCGCTCCGCAACCCGCGCCATCCCTACCGGCAGGCGCTGGCGCACGGCAGCGGGGAGTTTCCCGGCGCCGGCGCGGTCGAGGTGCTCACAATCAACGAGGCGCTGCAACTCTCCCGCGCGACGGTGGCGGGGGCGACGGTCGTCATTGTTTCGACGATCCAAGCATTTCGCGTCGAGGACACCACAGGCCGCCAGGTCTTCGCGCAGAACGACGCGCTCGCCGAGCACCTGCTCAACCTGCCGGCCAACCGCCTCGACGATTTGCTGCGCGGGCCCGACGGCAAACCGGTGCCCTCGCTCGTCAACGCCCTGCGGCTCCGGCGCCCCATCGTGATCGTGGACGAGGCGCACAACGCGCGCACGGAACTCTCGTTTGCCACGCTCGGCGCGGTGCTGCCCTCGTGCATCGTGGAGTTCACGGCGACGCCGGACCGGAAGCGCACGCCGTCGAACGTGCTGCACCACGTGTCGGCCGCGGAGCTGAAGGCGGAGAACATGGTGAAGCTGCCGCTGCGCGTGATCGCGAGGCATCCCTCGCAGCGCGAGCAACTGCTCGCCGAGGCGATCACGCTGCGCGCGGACCTGGAGCGCATCGCGGTGGCCGAGGCGCAGGCGACGCAGGAATACATCCGGCCGATCTTGCTCGTGCAGGCGGAACGGGTGGATGAATGCGAGCCGCTGCGCGAAAGGCTCGTGCGGGATTTCCAAATCGACCGCGCGGCGGTGCTCATCTCGGTCGGCAAGCTCGACGAGTTGAAGGACACGGACCTCGCCTCGCCGAAGTCCCCCGTGCGCGTGATTATCACGGTGGAGAAACTGCGCGAGGGCTGGGACTGCCCGTTTGCCTACGTGCTGTGCAGCCTCAAGGCCACGCGCTCGGCCACGGCGATCGAGCAAATCGTCGGCCGCATTTTGCGCCTGCCGGGCGCGACGGCGAAGCGCCATCCCGACCTCAATTGCGCGTATGCGTTCTCCGTCTCGGCCTCGATCGGCGATGTGCTGGCCGAGCTGCAGGAAGCCCTTGAGAACAACGGATTCACGAAGACGGAGGCGGAGCGCATCCTCATCCCGGTGACGCAGGGCGTGATGCCGCTCGGCGTGCAGCCGCAGACGGTGCCGCTCGCCGCCCACACGGAAGTGGACGCGACGGCGTTGCAAACGCAGGTCGCTCACCTCGCCGGGAAAGTCCGCTACGATGCCGCGAAGGGTGAACTCACCGTGATCGTGCCGCTCGACGCGGCCGAGACGGAGCGGCTCGGCGCGTGCGCGCAGACGCCGGAGGCGAGGCGCCGCATCGCCGATGCGGTGGAGACCGTGCGCGAGGCCGAGCGGGCGTTTGGCGGCACGGGCGCGACGCGCGAGCCCACGCCCTACGAACGGCAACTGGATTTCATCGTGCCGCTGCTGGCGGTGCGCGAAGGCAGCGACCTGTTGGAGTTCGAGAGCACGTTCCTCCTCGAGCGCCGGTGGAAGCTGAGCGAAAAGGACGCCAGCCTGCCCGAAGGCTATGACCCGACGAACCGGCCCACGGGCCGCATGGGCGTGCTGGATGCGGATGCCGGTGGACGCGTGACGAGCCACGTCGTCGGGGAGGAGGCCGCGGGGGACTTCGTGGCCACGCTGCACCAGCAGGTTTTCCAGCTCCGCGGCGCGGGCGACTGGACGCTCGATGCCCTCGCCGCATGGCTCGACCGGCAGATCGAGCACCGCGACATCCCGATGGGCGACATGGTGGAGTTCCTGCGCAAGGCGCTCCGCGGGCTGATGGCGCGGCAGGGCCTCGCGGACGTGGGCGCACTCGCGCTCGACCGCTTCCGCCTGCGCGATCACCTGGAGGCGCTGATCGACCGGCACCGGCGCATGGAGCGGAAGGCGGCGTTCCAGTCGTTCCTGCTGCCGGAGTCGCCGATGGCGGTGGAGGAAGGCCTCGCGATCAATTTCCGCACGATGAGCTACGAGCCGAGCCGGCTCTACGAGGGCGGCTTCAGGTTCAAGAAACACTACTTCGGCCCGAAGCCGGGCGAGCTGCTGGAGAAGACCGCGAGCGGCGAGACGAAGGAGGAGTTCAAGTGCGCGCAGTGGCTCGACGACCATCCCGGGATCGAGTTCTGGGTGCGGAACCTCGCGGGCAAGGGCACGGCGTTTCGCCTGCAAACGTCCACCGACTGGTTTTATCCGGACTTCATCTGCCAGTTGAAAAACGGCGGCTCGCTCGCGGTGGAGTCCAAAGGCGGGCATCTGGCCGAGGGCAGCGACGCCGAGGAGAAACGCCTGCTCGGCCGCCTGTGGGAGAGCCGCAGCCGCGGTCGGTGCGTCTTTGCGATGCCCGTGGCCGGCGATTTCGCGGAGATTCAGCAAGCCATCGACCGGGCTCAGGCGGCGCAGGGCGCCGCCGCGATGCCGGGCATCGAGAAAACTCGCGGCGTATGCGGCGGCGATGCGCGCGTGGCCGGCTCGCGCATCACGGTCTGGGTGCTGGCGCAGCTGCGCGCCCTCGGCATGCGCGACGAGGCGATCCTCGCCAACTACCCTACGCTCTCGCCCGACGATCTGCGCCACGCGTGGGCCTACGCGGACGCGCACCGCTCCGAGATCGCGGAGGCGATTCGCGCCAACGAGGAGGCGTGATGGCGGGGTTCTACTCGAACGAGAATTTCCCCCTTGGGGTGGTGCAGGAGCTGCGCAAGCTCGGTCACGATGTGCGCACGTCGCTGGAGGCGGGAAAAGCCAACCAAAGCATTCCTGATCACGACGTGCTGAAGTTCGCCGCTGTCGAAAAACGCGTGCTGCTCACCTTGAATCGGAAGGATTTCATCAAGCTGGATCGTGACACGCGCGGCCAACATGCCGGCATCGTGGTCTGCACGCAGGACCTGGATCACCCCGGGCAGGCGAGGCGCATCCACGATCAAGTGGCCGGAGCCGGGGAGATGACCGGACGACTGATTCGGGTGAATCGGCCGGGCGCGGGCGCGGGCTGAGGCGCCGCGCCATTGCTCAACATCCGGAACGCCTTCCCGTCCGATGACTACGTCCCGCGCAATCGTGACTTCTTCACGGGCGCTTCACTGGTCACGATCAGGACGATCCCGCGCCAGTTCATCCTCACGTGCGAAATCGATTTGTAGGACCCGCCCAATGTGCGACGCGTCCTGGTCGGATCCCGGGACCCGGTGCGCTCGACTTTGTGGGGGCGGCCCGTCCGCGCTGTTTCCCGCAGGGCAAGGACGAGCCGCGCTCCTACCGCAATCCATCGCGTGCGAGCGCCGCCACATCCGCCGGCGTGTCGAGATCGAGCGCGAGTTCCGGCAGGTCGACGGTGGCCACGCGCGCCGGGTCGCCGTTGAGCAAGGGGCGGGCGCCCTCCTCGCCGGTGAGCGCGGCCAGGGCGGCGAAATGCTCGCGGAGAAACAAGGCCGGCGCGCCCTGCCGGCCGGCGTAGCGGGCCGCCACGATGCCGCGGCCGGTGGCCTGCTGCGCAGCGACGAGCCGCTCGATCGTGGCGGCGGAAAACGCGGGCTGGTCGCAGAGCGCGACGAGGGCTGCATCGAGGCGACGGGAGAATTGCCGCAGGGTGGTGATGCCGGCGCGCAGCGAGGAGGCCATGCCCTCGGCCCAGGCGGGATTTTCGGCGATGAGCACGGGCAGGCGGGCGAGGGCGGGGCGGATTTTTTCCGCGTGGGCTCCGAGCACGACGACGACTGGCCACGCGGGCGAGGCGAGCGCGGCCTCGATGGTGCGCACCAGCAGCGGCCGGCCGTCGAGTTCGAGGAGCTGCTTGGGTGCGCCCATGCGCGTCGACGCGCCGGCGGCGAGGATGATGGCGCCGAAGCGGAAGGGATCTGGTTTTACAGGAGGCAATGGAGGGAACGAAGTGAAGATGAGGAAAAGGCCGGACTCATGCCAATATCCCATGCTGACTGGACTATTCCGGGGTGGGGCTGGCTCTCCGAGCCGGCCTGAGTTTCGGGGTGATGCGCACGCTGGAACCCAAGCCGCTTGCGGAGAAGCGGCCCCACCCGCCAGAAGTCCAAACTTCAAAAGACGTTGGCATCAGTTCTTCCCGTTGCCTCCGATGAACTCATTCGTGGATCGGCCGGGTGCGGTCGCGGAGGGGGCGGGCGTCGCGGCCTGCGAGCGCGGCCTGCATCTCGGCCAGGATGGCCAGCGCAACGGGCTCCGCGCCATCGGCGCCGAGATCGAGACCGACGGGGGCGTGGAGGCGGGAGCGTTGCGCGGGAGTGAAGGCGACGCCTTGGGCGGCCAGATCAGCGAGGATTTTCTCGGCTCGTTTGCGTGGCCCGAGCAGGCCGAGGTAGGCAAGGGGACGGGCGAGCAGGTCGCGCAGGAGAGGCACGTCGTGGACGTAGTGGTGCGTCATCACGACGGCGAGGGTGGCGGCATCGGGAGCGGCTTTTTCAACCAAGGTGGCGGCCGGGCCCACGATGAGCGCCGCGGCGGTCGGGAAGCGCGCCTGAGTGGCGAATGCCGCGCGCGGATCCGCGACCGTCACGCGCCAGCCCAGTTCGTGGGCGAGACGGGCGAGAGGCTGCGCATCGTCGCCGGCCCCGAATATCACGAGGGCGGTGGGCGGCGCGATCGTGTCCGCGAACAGCCGGTCTGGGTCGGCGCAATCGCCGGGGGCGGCCAGCCGCGTGCCCCACGCTGCGCGGTCTTCTCCACCGTGGAAGACGGAGAGCGCGGTGGGGCGTCTGGCGTTAAGATTGCGCGCAAGCGCCTCCACCCACGCGGGACGGGGCGGCAGGGGTTCGATCAGCACCCGCACGATCCCGTGGCAACCGAGTCCCACGCCCCAGACGAGGTCGTTTTCCGCGCTGGTGTCATAGACGACTGCCTCCGCCTGCCCCGTGGCACGGACTTGGACGGCGCGCGCGATGACATCCTCTTCCAAGCAGCCGCCGCTGATGGACCCGACCCGGCGGCCGTCCGCCAAGAGCAGGAGGCGAGCGCCCGGCCGGCGATAGGAGGAGCCTTCGACCGAGACGAGCGTGGCCAGCACACTGGCTTGCGCCGGGCTGGCGAGCAGGGCGGCGACGATGGCCGGGAGTTCTTTCATCGGGCGAAACGACCACGCCATGCCGGGCGGGAAAAGCAAGCATGCCGCGGTCCCCTGAAGTTTCCCCAACTGTAACGGTCCTGAGATATGGCTTGTGTTATGACACAAGTTTGAGCGTTTTGGACCCCCAACTAAAGCGGCAGTCGCCGCCTTGGCTGTTCCCACACCATACGACCAACAAAACTACTATGAACATCCGCACGCGGAAGTTGATGGCTGCGCTTACCCTGATCACGGGCGCGGCTGCAGTCCCCTCGGCGCTGGCTCAGGCCTCCGCCACCAAACCCGAAGAAACCATCAAGCTCGAGAAATTCACCGTGACCGGGACTCTCATCCCGATCGCGGCGGGCGCCACCACCGTCCCCGTCACTGTCATCGGCTTGGCCGAGATGGAGAAGACGGGCATCACGACCGACCTCGTCGATGTGCTGCGGTCGAGCCTGCCGTCGTTCTACGGCGCCAACAACCTCGGTTCCGAAGTCGGCAACATCAATTCCAGCGACACCAACGGCGGCTCCGGCATTTCGCTGCGCAACCGCTCGACGCTTGTCCTCATCAATGGCCGCCGCGCCGCCACCTCGCCGGTCGCCGCCTCGGGCGGTAGCACCTTCGTCGATGTGAGCACCATTCCGTTTTCGGCGGTGGAGCGCGTGGAAGTTCTCACCGACGGCGCTTCCTCCACCTACGGTTCCGACGCCGTCTCGGGCGTGATCAACATCATCCTCAAGAAAAACTACAACGGCGTCGAGGTGGGCGGCTCCTACAGCTTCAGCACCAACAAGGGTAACTGGGCCAACCGCTCCTATTACATGGTCGCTGGCGCGACCGTCGACAAGACGAGTGTCATGTTTACCACCGAGTGGAAAAAGAGCGACCCGCTCATCCAAAAGGAGCGCGATTTCTCCACGGGCCTTTTCCGCACGCCGTCGTTTGCCGGCGTCATCGATTTCATCGCAGGAGGGAATCAGACCTTCTACACGCTCAACTCGAGCCTCAACGCGCCTGGACGCAACCTCGACCTCACGCCCGCGCAGCTCGTGGCCAATGGCACCTACGCCGGTCCGATGGACCAGACGGCGGCGTCACGCGTGGTGGATCTCTCCACCTATCCGACCCTGCTGCTCAAGGCGGAGCGCCGCAGCTTCACGACCGCGATTGAGCACCGCCTCACGCCTGAGACCACGCTCTTTGCCGATTTCATCTACTCGCTCAACAACACGGAGAGCGTGCTCAACGCCCAGCCCGTCACGGGTGTCGTGGCTGCGAACCATCCGTTCAATCCGTTCGACATGGCGGTCACGGCGCGCAACCGCTTCCTGACCTTTCCCCGCATCTACAATAACGAGACGTCCAACTTCCACGGCGTCGTCGGCGTGAAGGGCAAGCTCCTGGGTGATTGGACCTATGAGGCCGGCGCCAATTTCAACAAGTCGATCCACAATTTCCGCAACCGGAACCTGATCGACGCCCCGTCCTATTTCGCGGCGGTCGCGAACCAGACCTTCAATCCCTTTGCCCGCACCCAGAATCCCGGCGTCATCGAGGGCATGCTCGGCACGCAGGTGCGCGACTTCTTCAGCACGCTCCGGCAGCTCGACGTGCAGGCGGCGGGCACGGTCTTCCGTCTGCCTGGCGGCGAGGTAAAGCTCGGCCTCGGCGCGGGCTTCGTCTGGGAGGAACTTGATTTCGTCAACGACCGCAGCGACCAGGTCGGCAACTGGCTGCAGGCCACGCCGCGCCAGCCCTTCAATTCCCGCCAAAACGTCGATAGCTACTACGCCGAGGTGCGTGTGCCGATTTTCAGCGAGCGCAACAACGTCCCGTTCTTCCGCACGCTCGAGGCCACCGTCTCCGCCCGCTACGACATCTACAGCACGACCTCCGATCCGACCACCCCCAAGTATGCGATCCGCTGGCTGCCCTTCAACGACGAGTTCATGGTCCGCGCTTCCTATTCCGAGGCGTTCGTCGCCCCGTCGCTTTTTCAACTCTACGGTCCGCTCTCCCAAGGTTTCACACCCTCGATCAATATCCAGCGCTACAATTCCAGCGGTGCGGCGCTCGGGGCTGCCTCCGGTCTGCGTCAGTATCGCCTGCAGGAAGGCTCGAATCGGAACCTCAATCCCTCCCAGTCTCGCAGTTGGAACGCGGGCTTCGTCTGGTCGCCCAAGGCCGTCAAGGGCCTCTCGATTACGGCCGACTGGTTCAACATCGACGAGCGCGACCTCATTTCCACCATTCCGACCCTCAACATCATCAACGATGTCGAGCGTCTGGGCCCTGCCTCGCGGTATGCCTCGCTGGTCCGTCTCGCCACGAGCGTCGCCGGCGAGTCGCACTTCGTCACCGGCGCGCCGATTACGGCGCCGGGCCAGATTACCTCCGGGGCCTCCGACGCCGTTTGGATCACGGCCTCAAACACCAACGTCGCGGGCTACTGGCAGCAGGGCATGGATATGAAGGTCAGCTACGACTACCCCACCCAGAGCTGGGGCAAATTCCGTGGCACCGTGATTGGGACTTACCTGCATGAGTTTTACGTGCAGGATCTGCCCACGTCCCTGCCTCGCGGTTACCAGGATGGCTATTTCCCCCGTGGCACCACGGGCAATAACAGTGGCGTGGGGGTCTTCGCGCGTTACCGCCTGAACAATCGCCTCGACTGGACGTTCAAGAACATCGGCGCCGGCATCGGTCACGCCTACGTGCCCTCGCTCGACGACCTCGGCAGCAACCCGACTGTGCGCGTGAAGAAATATCACAAATTCGACGTGCAGGCTAGCTACGCCTTCGGCCCCAACAGCCATCGTTGGCTCAAGGGCCTCTCGGCCACTGTCGGCGTGAACAATGTCTTCAACAAGTTCCCGCCGCGCATCCCCTCCGAGGGCAACCAGTCTCACGACATCAACGCCTACGATCCCATCGGCCGCTTGGTTTACGTGCAGGCGAAGTATAAGTTCTGAGTTCGAGGCTTCGTTCCTCTATCTTTGCACGGCCGGGCTCCTCGCGGAGCCCGGCCTTTTTTTTGCGCGGGCGGGGAAAGTCCCCTCGTCCGCGTTACAATCGTGCGAATTCGGCGTTGCCAAAACCCGCAACCGCCACTGTGTCATAAACCGTCACCACAACTCCAGCTCGCATCCCGGCGGGCTGGCGAGACCTGCCACACAACCCAACCAAGCTACTATGAACACCCCGTTCCTGACGGGCGCTCGCGCGTCCGTTCGCCTCGGTTTCTTCGCGTTCGTGGCTGCCGGCACCCTCGCCGCGCAGACTCCCGCCGCGTCGGCGACCGCCCCCAAGAAAGACGAAGCCGTTAAAATCGAGAAATTCGAAGTCACGGGCACCCGCATCAAGCGCCTCGATATCGAAGGCGCCCAGCCGGTCCTGCGCTTTTCGACCTCGGATATCGATCGCTCAGGCATCACCGATCTGGGCCAGTTCACCCGCTCGCTGCCTCAGAACGCCCTCGCTTACACAGACGAAGTGGTCTTCGGCTTCACCCCCGGTGCCTCTGGCGCGAATTTGCGCGGTCTTGGTGTCGAATACACGCTGACCCTGATCAATGGCCGCCGAGCCGTCCCCTACGCGATCGGCGCGGGCGGCACCGCCATCTTCTCCAACACCCAAGGCATCCCTGTCTCCGCCATCGATCACATCGACGTGCTGCTGCAGGGCGCCTCTGCCATCTACGGCTCGGATGCGGTGGCAGGTGTGATCAACTACGTCCTGAAGAAGGATTATCAGGGCTTCGAGATTTCGAGCACGTATCGCAACACCTTCGAGTCCGACATTGCCACCCCGGGCATCACCCTGACCGGCGGCGTGGCCAACGAGAAGGGTAGCGGGTTTCTCACCGTGGACTGGCAGAAGCGCAACGCCCAGTTCCGCCGCGACCGCGACTGGAGCCGCTCGGCCGACAATACTGATGTGGGTGGACTTAACTTCCCGGTGCTCGGTGGCACCCAGCCCATCGGCTACCCGGCTTTTGTCCGCGCGGTCACTCCGGCGGGCGTGCTTACGGGACCCGTGTATGGCACGTCCCTCCAGCCCTACACCACGCAGCAGCTGCTCGCCAACGTCCCCGGCACCGCCAACTACAACAACGCCATCAGCGATCCCAACGTCGATGCCTCGGTTTCGCCCGAGATCGAGCGCTACACCGTCATGGGGAACTTTAACTTCAACATCTCCGACCGCCTGTCGTCGTTTCTTGAGGTCGGATTGGTGCGCATGAAAGTGCTGAATGTGGTTCAGCCGCTCGGCCTCGATTCATTCAACGAGACGGTGGCGGGGGTCGGCAACCTCGTCGTGCCCGCAAGCAACCCCTACAATCCCCTCGGCGTGAACCGCACCGACGGCGGCACGCCCACGGATGTCCGCATCTGGTATCGCATGCGCGATGTCGGCAATCGCACGAGCGAGGTGGACGACACCGTCACGCGCCTCGTCGGCGGCTTCAAGGGTCGCGTGGGCGACAACTGGGAGTGGCAGGGCGGCCTGATGTATATGCGCGACGCCGTCAGCAATGTGGACGGTGGCGCTTCGATTCGCTCCCTGCTGCGCAATGCCATCCGCGGCACCACGGTCGCGACGGCTTACAACCCCTTCGGCGCATTCAGTGGGGCACCGCGGGGCGGCGACCAGACCGCGGTCATCAATACCTTCAAGGGCCTCCGCCTCCAGAACAACGCTTACGATATGTGGCTGGGTGACCTGACGTTTAACAACAGCAACGTCGTCAAGCTCTGGGCCGGCGATCTCGGTATTGCCGGTGGTGCTGAAGTCCGCCGCGAGAAAATCTCGCAGGTTCGCGACCCGGCCTCCGCCAACGGCGATTTCGCCGGCAGCGGCGGTGGCACCAACCTCTTTGGATCGCGTCGGGCGAACTCGTATTTCGCCGAATTGAGCGCGCCACTAATGAAGAAGGTCGAGTTCAGCGTCGCGGGCCGCTACGAGGACTACAGCGACTTCGGCACCGCGTTTAAGCCGCAATACTCGATTTCGGCGCGGCCCTTGAAGTGGGCGCTCGTCCGCGGCTCGTATTCGCAGGGTTTCCGCGCTCCGGCGCTCGTCCAACTCTTCTCGGCGCAGAGCGTCGGCTTTGCTGCGGCAGGAACGGTCGATCCTTTGCGGCGCAATCCGGAAAACCCCGCGATCCAAGCCGTTTCCACGAGCCTGCGTCTGGTGCGCGGCGGCAATGCCAACCTGAATGCTGAGAATTCGCGCTCTTACTACGGTGGGGTCGTTATCGAGCCGACCGGAGGGTTGCTCAAGGGCTTCGCGTTCTCCGCCGATTGGTCCAACATCTACATTTACGACCGCATCCAGTTGCCGAGCACCGCGGTCTCCCTGCGCGAGAACGACCCGGCCATCGTCGTGCGTGCAGCGCCGACCGCGCAGGACAACGCGCTCGGCCAGCCCGGCGAGTTGGTCGAGCTCCGGCTCACCTTCCAGAACCTAGCCAAGCGTTACACCGAGAGCCTCGATTTCGGCGTCAACTACCGCTGGAACAGTGATCGCTTTGGTCGCTTCAATGCGGAATGGCGCGGCGCGTGGCTCTACAAGTTCGTGACGCAAAGCGCCAAATCGAATCCCAATTTCGAGAATCGCGGCAGCACCAGCCTGCCCGAGTGGCGCTGGGTTGGCAGCCTCGACTGGCGACGCAAGGCTTGGAGCGCGTCGTTCACGACCAACTACGTCGGCAAGAACGACGCCTTCTATCAAGCGCAGGCAATCGCGAAGACCCTGCCGACTACTTGGATCGATCTCGGCCCGTGGATCACTTATGACGTGCAGGTGGGCTACGAACTCCCGTGGCTCCGGGGCACGAAGTTCACCGTCGGCGTGCTGAACGCCAAGGACCGCCCGCCGCCGTTCTACGACGGCAACGCCGAAGGCTACGATCCGGCCGTGGCGAATCCCTACGGCGCGATGTATTACCTGAAGCTCACGAAGAAATTCTAAGCGCCGCGCGCTCGTCCGTTTGATTCACGCCCCGGGCCTAAGCTCGGGGCATTTTTTTTGCGCGCGATCTTTGGCCTGTGGCCCGCGGCCCCCGAGTTCGGCATTGCCAATGAGACGAACTACCCTGTGTCATAATCCGTCACCACAACCCCGGCCCGTGATTTCACGGGCCGCGCCGACGCCTCACACCACCAACCTGACCACCATGAACACGCCGCTGTCGGCGCGCGCCCGCGCGTCCGCCCATCTCGGGCTCCTTGCCCTTTTGTCCGCCAGCCCGCTCGCCGCGCAGACCCCCGCCGCGCCGACGACCGAACCCAAGAAAGACGCCCCCACCGCCCTTGAGGCTTTCGAGGTCACGGGCTCTCGGGTAAAGCGCCTCGATTACGAGACGCCATCGCCCGTCATCACCTACACCGCTGCGACCATTGAGGACAAGGGCTACGCCAACTTTGGCGAATTCATGCAGAGCCTGCCGTTCAACAACAGCACCGCGAATTCCGAGTTTACCACGGCGAGCTTTGTCACCAGCGCCGCGACCATCAACCCGCGCGGCCTCGGCTCCAACCGCGTGCTCACGCTCATCAACGGCCGCCGTGGCATCCCCTTTGCGCTCACCAACAGCGCGAGTGGCACGCCTCAGACCGTTTTCAATTTCAACTCCATCCCGCAGTCCGCCATCGACCGCGTCGATTTCCTCAAGGACGGCGGCTCCGCCCTCTACGGCTCGGACGCCATCACCGGCGTCTTCAACATCATCCTCAAGAAAAACTACAGCGGCACCGCGCTCGACTTCTCGGCTTCCAACACCCTGAAGCACGACTCCCTCACTCGCCGCGCAAGTGTGTTCACCGGTTTCTCGAAGGACGGCTGGGAAGTGATGCTCGGGCTCAACCATACGGTCCGGCACTCCAACTTCCTTACAGATTTCGGCATCAACTCCGTCGACTACCGTCCGCTCGCGCCCAAAGGACAGAGTTTCCTCGGCTCGAGCAACAATCCGTCCTACGTGCAGTTCACGGCCGCGCAGGCCGCGGCCGCTGGTGTCGGCACCCTCGCCGGATACTACGTTCTGCCGGGCGGCGTGCCCACCGCCAACCCCACGCGCAGCCAGTTTGTCTATGCGGGCACCGTGGTCTCGCTGGCCGCGTTTCCCAACGCCAACCTCTACGATCAGGCCCGCGACACGCAGGTGTTCCCCGCCAGCGAATCGAGCGGCCTCCTCGCCACGATCAATCGGCGGCTGAACGCATCGGTCACCGCCTTCCTCCAGGTCTCTTACAGTCGCAGCAACACCTACTACGAAAACACCCCCGCGAGCTTCACCACGTCTGCGGCCGGCATGACCTATCCGGCCAACAATCCCTACAATCCCTTCGGGATCACTCTCACCCAGAGCGGCACCAGCGCGGTCTTCACCGTGCTCAACACGGCCGACCGGGCCAAGCGCGAGGTCAACGACCGCGCCCTCAACAGCCTTGTCGGCCTGCGCGGCCGCGCGTTCCGGATTTGGGAGTGGGAGGGCGGCGTCGGCTACGGCGTCGACCGCGCCCGCCGCCTCAACGACCAACTCCGCGCGGCCGATCTGCAGGCCGTGCTCGCTGGCACCACGCGCACCACCGCCTTCAATCTCTTCGGTCCCTCGGAAAATCCGCGCATCCTCACCGACAAGTTCGTTCGCGCCGCCCAGCTCGACAACAAGATCGACTCGTTCTTCACCGACCTCCGCGCCTCGGCCAGTGTCTGGCAGATCCCCGTGCGCGGCGCCGGCGAGCTCGGCGTCGCCACCGGCTACGAATACCGCCGCGACACTCTCCGCGGCCATCCCGACACGAGCCCTTACATCAACTTCAACAACAGCGTCCCGTTCTACGGCGCTCGCGAGGTCCACTCGGTGCACGCGGAACTGTCCGTCCCGCTCCAGAAGTGGTTCGAGCTGCAGATCGCCGCCCGGCGCGAGAACTACAGCGATTTCGGAGATACCACCAAGCCCAAGTTTGGCGCCAAGCTGAAGCTCCCCGCCAACCGCTTCGTCAACGTCCTCCTCCGCGGCTCCTACTCCGAGTCTTTCAAGGCGCCGGACCTCGGCCAGCTCTACCAGAAGCAAACGTCCGCGATCACGAGCGGCGCCGTCGCCGACCCGCTCCGCACCTTCGAGCCCGCGCGCCAGATCCGCACGGTTGTCGGTGGCAATCCCGACCTCATCCCGGAGGAGGGCAAAGTGCAATACGTCGGGGGCGTCCTTGAGTTTCCCGCGATCAAGGGCCTCAGCATCACGGTCGATTTCTTCGACTACAAAATCGACAACATCATCAATTCCCTCGGCGTGGCCTACCTCCTCTCGACCGAGGGTCGGGCCAATTTCCCCAACGCCGTCGTGCGCAACCCCAACCTGCCGACCGATCCCCCGGGTGCGCCCGGCCCGATCAATACCGTCTTCGGCGTGTCCAACAATCTCGGCTTCCAGCTCTTCCGCGGCATGGATTTCGGCCTGCGTTATTCGCTCCGCCAGACGCGGCTCGGCAGCTTCACCTTCAACGCCGACATCGTGCAGACCATCAAGCGCGGCATCGACGCGCTCCAAGGCGCCGGCTTCGGTGATTCCACGGGCCGCTACTTCGCCCCGGAGTGGCGCTACAACTACGGCCTCGGCTGGCGGCACAAGAATTTCAGCGTGAGCACCAACGCCGACGTCATCGGGAAATACCACAACCGCGGCTTCACGACCGTCGCGAATCCCAACGGCTGGGGTGAAAACGTCTACACCATCGTGAGCGCGACGGTGAGTTACCGCGGCTTCAAGCGCACCACGCTCACGCTTGGGATGAACAACGTGATGGACAATCGCGCCCCGCAAAACGGGTTCGTCATTTTCGGCTTTGACGATCGCTCCTCGGGCAGCGGCGGCGCGCTCGGACGCTCCCTCATTTTCCGCGCCCGCCGGGAATTCTGAGCCGTGACTGCGCTGCGCCGCCTTGCGCTTGGGTTCGCGCTCACGGCGGGCGTGGTGCTCGCTGCGCCCGCTCGTCCGCCCGAGCTGCCGGTCGAGACCTTCTTCAAGAAGGCCAACATCGCGCGGCTGACGTTTTCCCCCGACGGAAAGCGCATCGCCTGCCTCGTGCCTCATGAGCGCCGCATGAACCTCGCGGTGATCGATCTCGAAAAGAAAACCAAGAATCTCCTCACCAACTTCAAGGACAACGACGTCGGCTCCTTCCTTTGGGCCAGCAATGATCGGTTGGTTTTCAGCCGCGACACCGATGGACAGGAGATCCCGACCGTTTATGCCATCAACCGCGACGGCACGGAACGCTCGCTGCTCTTCGGGGCGACGCCGGAGGGAGGTCTCCTCGGCGAAGCCAACCTCCGCTTCCGCGGCTTGCTGGCCCGCCTCCCAAAAGATCCGAAGAACATCCTCGTCCTGGGCAGCCTTTCCGGTGCGCAGGGTCCCGACGTGTGCACGATGAACCTGCAGAGCGGGCGCCTTACGTTGCACACCGAGAATCCGGGCTGGGTCCGTCGCTGGATTCTCGACCGCCAGCAAAACGTCCGCATGGGTGTCGCCCAAAAAGGCCAGACGATCTCAATCCTTCTTCGCGATCCTAAGCTGGGCACTTGGGCCGAGGTGCACCGGCACGAGTCCGATGAACCGGGCCGGAACCCGATCGCCTTCGACGGCGACGGCCGCACGCTTTTCGTCTCTTCGCGCGTGGGTCGTCGCACCGCCGCCATCTACCGTTACGACACCCAGACCCGGACGCTAGGCGAGCTCGTCCACGGCGACGACACCTACGACGTGAGCGGCGTCGTGTGGGACGAGGCGAAGCAAAAGGTCGTTGCCCTATCCATCAACGCCGACCGTCCGCGGCTCCACTGGCTCGACGCGGAGTCGGCCGAACTGCAAAAACGCATCGATCTCTCGCTGCGCGACACGTCCAACCAGGTTCTCCACGCCGCACCCGACGGATCGCGCCGTCTCATCTCCGCGACGAGTGATCGCGATCCGGGCGTCTACTACCTCTTCGATTCCGCGACGAAAAAAATCGAGGAGGTCGCCGTCATCAAACCCGGCATCGATCCCGACCAGATGGCGCCGATGAAACCGATCGTGTTCAAGGCGCGCGACGGGCTCACGATTCACGGCTACCTCACGCTGCCGGTCGGTCGAGAGCCGAAAAATCTCCCGCTGGTGATCCATCCCCACGGCGGACCCTTCGGGATCCGCGATTCGTGGGGCTTCAATCCCGAGGTCCAGTTCTACGCCAACCGCGGCTTCGCTGTCCTGCAGGTCAACTACCGCGGTTCCGGCGGCTACGGTGCGGCGTTCGAACGCGCCGGTTGGAAAAAATGGGGCCTTGAGATGCAAAACGATTTGTCCGACGCCGTGCTATGGACCGTCGCGGAGGGTGTCGCCGATCCGCAGCGCGTGGTGATCGCGGGCGCCAGCTACGGGGGCTATGCCACGCTCGCCGGCCTTGCGTTCACACCCGAGCTGTATTGCGCGGGGGTCAATTACGTGGGCGTTTCGGACATCAAGGAACTTATTCCCGGGGGCAACGGCGTCCGTGCCGAGACGGCTCATTGGTATGGCACGCGCATCGGCGACCTTTCGAAAGCCGAGGATCGGAAGCGGATCCACGACACGTCCCCCGTGCATTTTGCCGACCGGATCCGCGCGCCCGTGCTCATGGCCTACGGCAAGAACGATCCCCGGGTCCGCATCTCCCAAGGCCACGACATGGCCGCCGCGCTGACGAAAGCCGGCAAGACATTCGAGCTGATCATCGAGGAGAAGGAGGGCCACGGCTTCCGCAAGGAAGAGCTGAGCATCGCGCACTACACGCGCGTCGATGCGTTCCTGAAGAAATACGTCCCGCCGCCCGGCGGCCGCGTGAACATCGGGCCGACCAGGGTGATCGACACGCCGGTGAAGTGAAGGAGTGAAGGGAACCGGCTGGCTCAAGGTGGAGCGGCTTGTCCGGAAGACGCGGTTTTGGGACCGCGCGCCAATCCTGAAAGCGCGTTGAGGGCAACGCCCTCCACCTTGGGCACGGACTTCGGGGTTGCCTCCCCGGGCGCAACTGGCGTTCGTCCTGCTCTGTCCGTTCCAACGCCGTCTGCACAACCAGCGGCATCACCGTCTGACCGCCACACCATGAATAACCGTTGTCCGGCGGCCGCCTTTGCGGTCGCGCGCCTGAGCCTTGTCCTATCCCTCGCGGTCTGCGCCCTCCGCGCGCAGACGCCCGCGTCGGCCGCGTCCGCGGCCACCGTCACAACCACGCTCGAGGCTTTCGAGGTCACGGGCTCCCGCGTCAAACGCCTCGATTACGAGACCGTTTCACCCGTCATCACTTTCACGTCCGCCGCCATCGAGGAGAAGGGCTACGCCACGTTCGGTGAGTTCATGCAGAGCCTGCCCTACAACAACTCGACCGGCGTGTCCGAGTTCACCACCGGCAGCTTCGTCACCGGAGCCGCCACGATCAATCCCCGCGGTCTCGGCTCCAACCGTGTTCTCTCCCTCATCAATGGCCGCCGCGCCATCCCCTACGCGCTCACCAACAGCGCCAGCGGCACGCCCCAGACCGTCTTTAACTTCAACAGCATCCCCTCCTCAGCCGTCCAGCGCGTCGAGTATTTGAAAGACGGCGCTTCCGCGATCTACGGCTCCGACGCGATCACGGGTGTGTTCAACATGATCCTGAAGAAGAACTACGAGGGCTCCTCGATCGACGTCACGCTCTCCAACACCTTCAAGCACGACACGCTCCGCAAGACGGTCAGCGTCTTCACCGGCCTCTCCAAGGACGGCTGGGAAATCACCGGCGGCTTCACGCTCCAGTCCAGGAATTCCAGCTTCATCAAGGACTACGGAGTCACCACGACGGACTACCGCTACCTCGGCCAGAAGGGCCTGAACATGAACAGCACGATCTATCACCCGTCCTACCTGAACCTCACGGCCGCGCAGGCGGTGGCATCGGGCCTCGGGACTGCGGGCGGCTTCTACATCGTGCAGGGCCCGGATGGCGTGGCGAATCCCACCAAGGCGAGCTTCCGCTACGTCGGCACCTCGACCGCGGTGTTCACCAACGAAAACCGGCAGGACTTCGCCAACGTCACGCAGCTGTATCCGTCGAGCGAGAGCGGCGGTGGCTATGCCAGTATCCTGCGCCGGTTCAACCCGCAGATCACCGCGTTCGCCAACGTTCTCTACAGCCGCAGCCTCACCCACTACGAGCTGCAGCCCTACGGCTACACGAACTCGCTCGCGGGCATCACGCTCCCGGCGACCAACCCCTACAATCCCACGGGCCTGTCGTTCACCGGCACCACGACCACCTTTCCCTACCTCTTTCGCGGCCGCTCTCTCCCCAAGCGCGAGGTCGCCACCACCACGCTCTCGACGGTGGCGGGCCTGCGCGGCACCGCGCTCCGCATCTGGAATTGGGAGACCGCGGTCAGCTACGCGGAGAACGGGACCACGCGCGACACCGACCTCATCGCCGCGGCCGATCTGCAGGCGGCGCTCAATGGCACCACGCGCGCGACCGCCTGGAATCCCTTCGGCCCCTCCGACAATCCCGACATCGAGAAAAATCTCTACACCCGCTCCCGCGGTCTCGACGGTGATATCAGCAGCCTGAGCTACGACGCCTCCGTCAACGGGACGTTCTACCAGCTGCCGTGGAAAGGCGCCGGCGAGCTGGGCATCGCGGGCGGCTACGAGTTCCGTCACGACGAACTCACCGGCAATCCCGAGCCCAAGAACTTCATCGGCTTCACGGCCACGACGCCGTTCAAGGGCACGCGCGACATCCACTCCGCCTACGCCGAGCTATCTGTGCCGGTCCAGAAGTGGCTCGATTTCCAGTTCGCCGTGCGCCACGAGCGCTACAGCGATTTTGGCAACACCACCAAGCCGAAGGCCGCCGCCAAGCTCCGCCTGCCGTCCAACCGTTTTCTCAACGTGATTCTCCGCGGCTCGTATTCCGAGTCGTTCAAGGCCCCCGACATCGGTCAGCTCTACGCGCCTCAGTCCAACGCCACCACCACGGCCGCTTTCCTCGATCCGCTGCGACCGCAGGACGCGGCGCGGCAAATGCCCTCGACCGTCGGCGGCAATCCCAACCTCAAGCCTGAGTTGGGCAAGGTGCAGTATTCCGGCGCCGTCTTCGAGGTGCCCGCCGTCAAGGGCCTCAGCTTCAGCGTCGATTTCTTCGACATTCAAATCACCGATAGAATCATCTCCCTCGGCGCGGCTTACCTGCTCTCCGCCGAGGGTCGCCGGCTTTTCCCAGACAAGATCACGCGCGAGCCCACGGCGGCGGACGGAACCCCCGGCCGCATCACCCGCATCGGCACCATTTCCGGCAACCTCGGCTTCGAACTCTACCGCGGCCTCGACTACGGCCTGCGCTACGGCCTGCGCAACACGCGCCTCGGCAGCTTCAACTTCGACGCGACCGCCAGCCAGGTCATCAAGAAAGGCTCCGATGCCGGCACGGGCGCCGGCTTTTTCAACAACACCGGCTTGGCCTTCGACGTCGAGTGGCGCTACAACTACAGCCTCGGCTGGAGCTACAAGAATTTCAGCGCACGGGTGGCGGCGGACGTCGTCGGAAAGTATTTCAACGACAACTGGACCGCCGCGGGCTGGGGCGAAAACGTCTTTACGATCATCAGTCCCTCCGTGACCTACCGCGGGTTCAGGAAAACCTCCATCACCTTGGGTGTGACGAACGTCTTTGACAGCCGCCCGCCGGCGATGGGCCATCGTGCGCTCGGCTTCGACGACCGCGTCTACGGCGCGGGTGCGCTCGGCATCTCCGGCCTCGTCCGCCTACGGCGGGAATTCTGACGACCGATCACCGCAGGCGTGCCTGAGTCGTGGACGAGGCCTCCCCCCCCCTGGAAACACCAACCCGCCCCCCCACCACACACACCAAACAAACAAGCGCCACCCCACCTCCACCACACAAGCAACCCCGCCGTGAAACCAACTCAGAAATACCGCCGAAGGCCCCCCAGGCCCC
>JANOCA010000689.1:0-12851 GCA_031411915.1 Opitutaceae bacterium | reverse complement strand
GAAAATCGTCGTGCAGTGCATCGAGGGCTGGTTTCTCACGCCGCGCATCATGGGCCACTCGACGGGCCTCCACCCCGTGGTGATCATCGTGGCGGTCTTCTTCTGGGGCACGGCGTTTGGCGGCGTGCTCGGCATGCTGCTCGCGGTGCCCCTGACGGCGTTCTTCGTGACCGCGTGGCGCCTCGCGAAACGAAAATACTTCAGCGCCTGAGGTAGGGACGCCTCTCCGAGGCGTCCGCGGACGTTCCGGAGAACCGTTCCTGCCCAAAAGCCATAACATGACCCCGGCCGATCGCGATCCTCCCACCGAGTGCGCCAACTGCGGCGCGGACATTCCCCGCTCCGCCCGCGTCTGCCCCGGCTGCGGCGCCGATGAGAACAGCGGCTGGCGCGAGAACGACGCCACCCGCTACGACGGCCTCGACCTGCCGGAGACCGCCTTCGCGGACGAACCGCAAAAACCGATGCGCCGCTCGCCCAATCCCCTGTGGCTCGTCGTCGGCGCACTCATGCTCCTCGTCGTGTTCTGGACTTTCGTGTTCCGGCGCTGAGGCGGGCCGAGCGCCCCGACTTTCCGGCGGGCCCGCTTGTGCTTACGTGCGTCCGCGCAATCGTCTGCGCCGATGTCATGGCAGGTCGACTTTCGCGCCGGTGTCTGGCTCCCGCAAATCGGGTGGTGGCTTGACGCGCATTTCCCCCAGGCGCGCTCGTTCGTCTCGCACGCCCACTCCGATCACATCGCGCCCCACGGGGAGATTCTCTGCTCGGCCGGCACCGCGCGGCTGATGCGCGCACGGATGCCCGGCGAGCGCACGGAGCATGTGCTGCCCTTTGGCCACACCGAGGCGCTCACGCCCGACACCACGGTCACCCTCTTTCCCGCCGGCCACATCCACGGCTCCGCGCAAAGCCTCCTCACCCACGAGCGCCACGGCACGCTGCTCTACACCGGCGACTTCAAGCTCCGCCCCGGCCGCTCCGCCGAGCCCTGCGCCACCCCGCGCGCCGACACCCTGATCATGGAGACGACCTTCGGCCGGCCGCACTATGTCTTTCCGCCCACGACGGAGGTGCTGGCGGCCATCGGGGCGTTTTGCCACGCGTGCCTCGATGACGGGGAGACGCCCGTGCTCTTCGGCTACAGCCTCGGCAAAAGCCAGGAGCTGCTCTGCGGCCTCGCTGAGGCGCGGCTGCCCGTGATGCTCCACCCGCAGACCGCACGTCTCACGCGCATCTACGAGCAACTCGGCATCGCGTTCCCCGCGTGGCGCGACTTCGACCCCGCGGAGCTGGCGGGCCACGTCGTCATCTGCCCGCCGCAATCGGCCAGCTCCGGCTTCCTCAAGAAAATCCCGCGCCGTCGCACCGCTGTCATAACCGGCTGGGCCATCGATCCGGGCGCGATTTACCGTTACCAATGCGACGCGGCGTTTCCCCTCTCCGACCACGCCGACTACCCGGACCTGCTGCGCTTCGTCGAGGCCGTGCAACCCAAGCGCGTGCTCACGCTGCACGGCTTCACGCAGGACTTCGCGCGCACGCTGCGCGAGCGCGGCATCGAGGCGTGGGCGCTCGGCGAGGCCAACCAGCTCGAACTGGGCATCCGAAGTAGGGCGTCTGTCTTACAGACGCCTCGCGCGGCGTCGGACGAAGGCGTCTGCAAGACAGACGCCCTACAGATCACCCCCGACTCGTTCGCTCATTTCTCCGCCGTCGCCGAAAGTGTCCGCGCCACGCCCAAGAAACTGGAAAAAATCGCCCTGCTTTCCGCCTACCTCTCCACCCTCGCACCCGACAATGCGGCGCTCGCCGCGCTCTTCTTCACCGCGCGCCCCTTCCCGCAGTCCGACGGCCGAGTGCTCGCCGCCGGCTGGTCCGTGATTAAGCGTGGGGTCCTCGAAGTCGCGGGCCGGAGCGAGGCCGATTACCGCGCGGCCTACCAACGCTACGCCGATGCCGGCGACGCGGCCGGCGCGCTGCTCGCCCCCAATGTCACCACGCACGGAGCCACGCTCGCGGCCATCGCGGAGTTCTTCGCGGCGGTCGCCGCCGCGCGCGGTCCGGCCGCGAAGCTCGATTTGCTTATCGCCCGCCTCCGCACGCTCTCCGCCGCCGAGGCCAGATACCTCGTGAAGATCGCCACGGGCGACCTGCGCGTGGGCCTGAAGGAAGGCCTCGTCGAGGAGGCAATCGCCGCGGCATCGGGTGAGCCGCCCGAGCGCGTGCGCGAGGCCAGCATGCTCGCCGGCGACATCGTCGCCGTCGCGCGGGCCGCCCGCACCGGCACGCTCGACACGATCCAGCTCCGCGTTTTTCACCCGCTCCAGTTCATGCTCGCGAGCCCGGAGCCGACGGCCGCGGCGATTCTGGAGCGATTGGCTCCGCCGGTGTGGCTCGAGGAGAAATACGACGGCATCCGCTGCCAGCTCCATAAACAGGGCGATCGCGTCGAGCTGTTCTCCCGCGACCTGAAGCGCATCACCGGACAGTTCCCCGATCTCGCGCGCGCCGCGCTGGCGCTCCCTGGCGATTTCATCGCTGACGGCGAGCTGCTCGCGTGGCGCGACGGCCGCGCGTTGCCCTTCGCCGAGCTGCAAAAGCGCCTCGGCCGCAAGGGCGACGATTTTTTCCTCGGCGCCGAAATCCCCGTTTCCATCTCGCTCTACGATCTGCTGTGGCGCGACGGTCGCACGCTGCTGAAGGAGCCGCTCTCCACTCGCCGTGAAGCGCTGGGCGCGTTGCTCGCTCCGCTTCCTTCTCCCTGCTCCCTGCTTCTTTCTCCCGTGCGCGAGGCCCACACCGCGCTTGAGATCGATGCCGCCTTCCTCGCCGCCCGCCAGCGCGGCAACGAGGGGCTCATGGCCAAGGACCCCGCCTCAATCTACACGCCGGGCCGCCGCGGCCTCGCGTGGCTCAAGCTGAAGAAAGCCTACGCCACCCTCGACGTGGTCGTCGTCGCCGTCGAATACGGCCACGGCAAGCGCCGCGATGTCCTCAGCGACTACACGTTCTCCATCCGCGACACCGAGCACGACCGCCTGCTCACCGTCGGCAAGGCCTACTCCGGCCTCACCGACGTCGAGATCGCGCGCCTCACCGAACATTTTCTGGCCAGCACCACCGAGGTCCGCGGCCGCCTGCGCACGGTCGTGCCCGATACCGTGCTCGAAATCGCCTTCGACTCCATCCAGCCCAGCGACCGTCACCAAAGCGGCTTCGCCCTGCGTTTTCCCCGCATCGCGCGCATCCGCACCGACAAGACCCCCGCCGAGATCGACACGCTCGAAACCTGCCGCCGCCTCGCCGGCGCGAGCTTCGCGGACTCCACCGTGCCACGCGCCGCCGCCCCGTGATGCTCACGCGCCTCGAGTCGCCTGCACTCAGCGAAGCGGCGTTGTTCGCCGCGCTGCATCCCGAGCTCGCCGCGTGGTTTCGCCGCCGCTTTGTGCATTTCTCACCCGCACAGCTCATGGCGGTGCCCGAGATCCTCGCCGGCCGCTCCACGCTGCTTTCCTCGCCGACCGGCAGTGGCAAGACGCTCGCGGCGTTTCTGGGTGTGTTCCATGATCTCGCGGAGGCCCGCGCGCGCGGCGCCCTCCCCGCCGGCATCACGGCGATCTACGTCTCGCCGCTCCGTGCCCTCACTTACGATCTCAGCAAGAATCTCCAGCAGCCGCTCGACGAGCTCGGCTGGGGCTGGCTGCGCATCGGCGCGCGCACGGGCGACACCACGCCGGCTGAGCGGGCCCGCCAACGCCGAAAGCCGCCGCACATCCTCGTCACGACGCCCGAGAGCCTCACGTTGCTCCTGAGCCAACCCGCCTGGATTCCCGCGCTGCGCGAAACGCGCTTTCTCATCGCCGACGAGCTGCATGCTCTCGCCGAAAACAAGCGCGGCGCGCTCCTGATGATCGGCGCGGAACGGCTCGAAGAGGTCGGGAAGCCTCTCCTAGGCGTCCGCTCCGGCCACCCAACCACAGACGATTCAGCCCTCCCTCCCTCCCTCATCCGCATCGGCCTCTCCGCCACCGTCTCCCCGCTCGAGGCCGTCGCCGAGTTCCTCGTCGGCCCCGGCCGCGCGTGCCGGATCGCGGAGGTCACGCAGCGCAAACCCGCGCGCATCGAGGTGTTTTCACCCCTGCGCGACCACGCCTATCCGGCGGCGGGTTTCACCGCGTCGCGCGTGCTCGCCGAACTCGGCACCTGGATCGCGCAGAAACGCACGACGCTCATCTTCACCAACACCCGCTCCGGCGCGGAGAGCATCGGCCTGCGCCTCAAACAGCTCCTCCCCGCGCTCGCCAAACTGATCGAGGTCCACCACGCCTCACTCGACCGCACCGTGCGGCTGGAGGTGGAGGACCGGCTGAAGCGCGGCGAACTGCGCGCGGTCGTCTGCTCAACGTCGCTGGAGCTGGGCATCGACATCGGCGCCATCGACACCGTCGTGATGATCTCCGCGCCCAAGGGCGTGGCGCGCGCGCTTCAGCGCATCGGCCGCTCCGGCCACTCCATGGGCGAGACCAGCCACGGCGTGCTCGTCGCCAGCAACATCAACGATCTCGCCGAGTGCGCCGTCACCGCGCGCATGATGGAGCGGCGCGAGCTGGAGCCGCTGAAATTCACGGAGAACCCGCTCGATGTGCTCGCGCAGACGCTCGTGGGCCTCGCGGTGTTCGAGAGCGTGACGCCCGACGAGGCGTTCGCCCTCGTGCGGCGCAGCCATCCGTATCGCGCGCTGGCCCGCGCGCAGTTTGACCGGGTGCTGCACTACCTCGCGGGCGGCGGCGCGGCGCTGGAGCGGCAGTATCAGAATATCTTTGGCAAGGTGCGCCTCGATGCCCGCGGCTGCCTCGTGCCCGCGGGCCCGCGCGTGACGAGGGATTATTACCAAAACATCGGCACCATCGCGTCCGAGAGCATGGTGCAGGTGCGCCTCGGCCGGCGGAATCTGGGTCAGGTCGAGGAGTCCTTCATGAAGGGACTGCGCGTGGGCGACGTGTTTGTCCTCAATGGCCGCACGATCCGGCTCGTCGAGACCCGGCTCCTCACCGCGAAAGTTGCCGCGGCCGACAGCTCGGTGCCCACCGTGCCGCGGTGGTATGCGAACAAGATGCCGCTCGGCTCCGGCCTCGCCGCGGAGGTCGTGCGCCTGCGCACGCAGCTGGCCGAGGCTTTTGCAGGGCCGGCGCCCGTCGCCGGCCGCGCGTCCGCCGACGAAGCAACGGCACGCCGGCAAGCGGCGGCCCTGCAAATCCTCTGCGACGACTACCGCCTCTCCGCCCGCAACGCGCGCGCGCTCACCGAGCACTTCGTGCTGCAGGCCCGCGTGTCGGTCATACCGACGGGCGCCTTCTTCCTCGTCGAGCACGTGGCGCAGGCCGGGCTCGTCCATTATTTTTTCCACTCGCTGATCGGGCGTTCGGCCAACGACGCGCTCTCGCGCATCATCGCCCAGCGTCTCCACGAGGCAAAAGGCGGCAACGCCCGCGCCACCATCGACGACTACGGGTTCATGCTCACGGTGAAACCGTTTCAAATGCTGACCGCGGATGAATGGCGTCCGCTCTTCCGCCGCGCGGGCGCCGAGGAGGCGCTGCGGGCCGCGCTCGCCGAGAGCGCGCTCGTGAAATGGCAGTTCCGCGGCGTGGCGCAGACCGGCCTCATGGTCCCGCGCCGGGTGCGAGGCGCGGAGCGCGGCGCGCGCGCGCTGCAATGGAGCTCGGAGATTATCTTCGAGGTGCTGCGCCAGCACGAACCGGATCATCCTCTGCTCGCCGAGGCCTATGCGGAGGCGACGCAGCGCTTTCTCGACCTGCCGCGCGCGATCGAGTTTCTGGATCAGGTGGCCGCGCTGCCCTGGGATGTGCGCACGCTGGAGCGCGTGAGCCCGTTCTCGTTCGGCATGTTTGTCAGCCGCATCCGGGAGACGATGACACTCGAGGATCCGGAGACGACCATCGAGCGGCTCTTCCACGAGATGTATGGCGCGGTCAGAAAATAAGCGGGAGAGTTTGAAGGCACGGTCGAGTTAGGCAGGGTAGCTCCTTTCGATGCCCATCGCCCCGCCGCCGCCCATCCAAGCCGAAATCCGCCCCGGCGTCTGGCTCGACTCGCGGCTGGCGCTCTGGCTCGCGGACCTCCGCGTGCTCGTCGTGTCCGATCTGCACTGGGGCTACGCCGCAAGCCACCGGGCTCGTGGCAATCTTCTGCCCGCGTGGGGCGATGATGAAATTGAAAGTCGCCTGCGCCACCTGATCGCCGAACTCCGGCCCCGCGAAATGATCTGGCTGGGCGATGTCGTCCACGCGGCGGAGGGCGCGGCGCGCGCCGAATCCTTCCTCCGCACCTCACCGGTGCCCATCGCGTTGATCGCGGGCAACCACGACCGCCGCTGGCGCGAGCGCGGCGCTGCCTGCTGCACGCGGGGAGACTATTTTTTCCATCACGGTGACCAGCCCGCGGACGTGCCGCCGGGCCACATTGAGGTCATCGGGCATCATCATCCCGCGGCGGCCTGGAGCGATGGCGCGGGCTCGCGCCTGAAGCTGCCGGCTTTGATTGTCGGGGCGCGGCGCTGGGTGCTGCCCGCATTCTCCCCGTGGGCCGGAGGCGCGCCCTGGACCACGCCGCCCGGAGCCGCCGAGACGATCTGGGCGATTTCGTCCCGGCGCATTTTTGCGCTGCCCAACGCGCCTGCACTCCCCAAGCTGGTCAATTCATGATTTTCCGCGCCTGCTTTTTCGCCGTCCTCCTGTCTGCGCTGCCCGCGTTTGCGGCGGAGCCCCTGGCGCTGCACGACGGCGAGAAGTTCACCTTCAAGGTCTCCTGGGCCATCCTCCCCGGCGCCGGCGAAATCAAGATCGCGGTGCAGAAAGACCCGGCCTTCAACGAGCCGCGCCTGCGCGTCGTCACGACCACCGCCACCAAGGGCTTCGCCCGCATGGTCCTCGCCTTCGACGCCCGCGCCGAATCGCTCTTCGATCTGGGCACGGGCCGGCTCGTCTCCCTGCGCGAGTGGAGCCAGCAGCGCGACAAGAGCAACGACCACACCGTGATGTTCGACTACGAGAAAAAGGTGGCGCTCTACACGCAGGCCGGCGTGACCGAGCCGCGCACCCTCGTCCTGCCCCCCGGCGATCCGATGGACCTGATCACGCAGCTCGTGCAGACGCGCAGCTGGAACCTCCAGCCCGGCGAGAAGCGCGAGGCGCTCGTGCTCTTCAACGACGATTTCTACGAGCTCACCATCCACGCCGCGCGCACGGAGGAGGTGAAGACGCCGCTCGGCACCTTCCGCGCGCTCGTGATCGAACCACGCATGGAAAGGACCGCGCCCAAGGGGATGTTCAAGCGCGGCGCCTCCGCCCGCGTGTGGATCGCGCAGGATGATCCGCGGCGCCTTCCCCTGAAATTCGAGGTCGAGTTCAAGGTGGGCCGCGGCGTCGCCACGCTCGTGAGCTACGAGCCGCCGAATGCGAAGAATCCTCGTCCTTAGGGGCGGCGCGCTCGGCGATTTCATCGTCACGCTGCCGGCGTTGGCGTTGCTCCGCGCCCGCTGGCCCGCCGCACGCATCGAACTCGTCGGCAACCACACCGCCGCGCAGCTCGCCGTCACCCGCGGCCTGATTGATGCGGCGCACTCGCAGCACGAGGGGCGATGGAGCGCGCTCTTTTCCCGCGAGCCGCTGCCGCCGGAGTTTGCCGGGTGGTTGGGCATCTTCGATCTCGTGGTGAGTTGGTGGCCGGATCCGGCGGGTGAACTGCGACGACACTTCCCGCGTCACGCCGGACAGGTATTTCTCAGCGGCGACGCGCATCCGCAAATCGCACCCGCCGCGGCGCACTACTGCGCGACGCTCGGACCGCTCGGCCTCCGCGGTCACGAATTTCTTCTTCCGCTGGCCCGCTCTTCGGCGCCGCGCACCGGCATCACGATTCACCCCGGCAGCGGTTCTCCCAAGAAAAACTGGCCGCGTGATCGGTGGCTCGCGCTGATCGCGGAGTTGCCGGCCCCGATCACGATTATCCTGGGTGAAGCCGAGCTGGCGCTCGCCCCATGGCCGTCACTTCCCAATGTGAACGTGATGCGGCAGCCTTCGCTCGAGCCACTCGCCCTGCATCTCGCTTCCTGCCGGCTCTTCCTCGGCCACGATTCGGGCATCAGCCACCTTGCCGCAGCCTGCGGGGCGCCGTGCGTCGTGTTGTTCGGCCCGACCGATCCGGCGATGTGGGCGCCCCCGGGGCCAAACGTGAAGGTGATCAAGCGAGGCCCGGACCTCGAATCCGTTTCAGTTTCGGACGTGCTGGCTTCCCTGTAGGCGCCGCCAGCACGAATCGCCACTTCTTCGCCGCCCACACCGGCCCGGCGTAGTCGATGCCGATGCGCGGCAGCGCGCGCACGCTCCCGCGGGGCACACGTTCGCCGCGATCTTCGATCCAGAGTCCACCTGCCTCATCGGCCAGGGCGCGATTTAGCGCGCGGTCGACCATCAGGGTTTTCGTCACGCGGCCCGGACCACTCGCGCCCTCGACGCCGCGGATGAGCACGGCGGCCGGCCAACCCGCGGGACCGACCACGAGGTTGAGCATCTCGTGGATGCCATAGCAGAGATAGACATACCAGACGCCGCCCGCGCGATACATCACCTCGGTGCGGCCGGTGCGCCCGGCGCGCGCGTGGCAGGCGAGGTCCCGCTCCCCGACGTAGGCTTCGGTCTCGACAATCCGGCGCGCGTCGAGCCGGCCATCCGCCCGGCGGCGCACCAGATGCTTGCCGATCAGCCAGCGCGCGATCGCCACGGCCTTTTTCTGCTGGAAAACCTCGGGGTCAACCGTCGCTCTCATCGCCTTCGATTCCGCACCGCCGCACCGTGAAAGCAACCGTCCCGCGCTCCACCGCACCCGCCCGCAAGGCGGACCTCCTGCGCGCGCTGCGGCTGTGCACCACGGAGGGCATCGTCGCGATGCCCATCGTGACAATGTCGCTTCCGGTCAACGTCGTCATGACCGCGCTGGTGGCGAAGGCCTTTGAGCTGCCGAAGACGACCATCGGGCTCATCAGCGCGCTGCCATTCCTCGGCAACTTCCTCCAGATCTTCGTCGCGCCTTTCCTCGCGCGGTGGAAGCCGCCCAAGACCGTCTGCATCGTCGCCGCGGGGCTGCACATGATCTCGTGGGCGGCGCTCGGCGCGCTCCTCCCGCAGATCCCGCGCAACGATCCGGAGGCCGCCGGCCGGTGGCTGATCGTGTGGTTTCTGATTACGAGCTTCTTCGGCGCGATCGCGGGTGTCTCTTGGAACGCGTGGATCCAGGAATGGGTGCCGCACCGCATCCGCGGAAAATATTTCGGCCGGCGGAACGCCATCCTGCAGATCTCCACGCTCACGTTCTTGCTCATCGCCGGCTGGTCGCTCGCGCAGTGGGACTACGGGATCGGTGTCTTCCAAATCCTGATCGCGGGCGCCGTTTTCCTGCGGTATTTCTCCCTGCGCTGGCAATGGATCAGCCCGACGGGCCTGCGCGCGCAGGAGACCAAGGCGCCGCTCCCTTTCCGCGAACAGCTCTCGCTCGTCTTCGGGTCGCGCTCGCTCCTCGGCTTCGTGGCGTTCGGCGCGGTGTGGGCGTTTGCCGCGAATTGTTTCGGGCCGTTCTACCATACCTTCATGTTCGAGCAGCTCTCGATGTCAGCCTTCGAGGTCAGCTTGCTTTCGATGGCCGCGCAACTGACCGGCGCGCTCTCGCTGCCCGCGTGGGGCCACCTGCTGGATCGGTTCGGCAACAAATCCGTGATGACGATCTCGATGCTGGTGTGGCAGGCGCAGAATTTCCTCTGGTGCATCCTCACCCCGGAGAACCGCCTGATGCTTTACCCGATGTGGCTCTTCGGCGGCGCGGTGAGCGCGGGTTTCATCCTCGGCCAATTCACGCTCCTCCTGAAACTCATCCCCACCCAGGCGAAGAACCTCGCGATTGGCGTCAACGTCGCGGTCATCTCGCTCGTGGCCGCCATCGCCCCGATCACCGGCGGCGAGGTGCTGACTTGGGCGCTTGCGCGCTGGTCGGACCCGTTGGCCGTGCATCACGTGTGCTTCGCGCTGCAACCCATCCTCGCCGCGCTGGGCTGCCTGCTGCTGGTGCGAGTGCAGGAGCCGCAGGCGAGCTCGCTCACGATGGTTTTCGGCGCGATGCGCAACATCCGGACCTTGAGCGGCGTGTTTGGACTGAGCTTCCTGACCAACCATATTTTCTACCGCCCGCAGAAGCCGGGCAAATGACGGCGAGGAACCGTTGAAGCGGGGCAAATAAAGCCTTGCGTTCACTTCTGCCGAAACGCTTAGTCCCGGGTTTTATTTTATGAAAGCGACCATCAAGACCCAAGGGCAGCAGTTCACTGTCTCCGAGGGCGACATCCTTATCGTAAACCGCTACCCTGGCACGGAAAAGGGAGCGAAAATCGAGATCACCGAGGTGCTGGCCGCCGGCGAAGGCGAAGCCTACCGCATCGGCACGCCCCGCCTCACCGGCGCGAGCGTCTCGGCCACCATCCTGGAGAACAAGCGCGGCAAGAAGATCGTCGTCTTCAAGAAGAAGAAGCGCAAGGGCATGGAGCGCAAACAGGGCCACCGTCAGGACCTGTCCGTGATCAAGATCGAATCCATCAAAGCTTAACTCAGGAGACTACCACCATGGCACACAAGAAGGGTCAGGGCACATCGATGAACGGACGCGACAGCGTCTCGAAGCGCCTCGGCGTGAAGGTTTACGGCGGCCAGGTAATTCGCGCCGGCGGCATCATCATCCGTCAACGCGGTTCCAAGCACCACCCCGGAGCGAATGTCGGCGTCGGCCGCGATTGGACGCTGTTCGCCCTCAAGGACGGCAAGGTGCAGTTCGACAAGGCCCACCGCTCGGTGTCGGTCGTCACCGCCTAAGTCGTCCCCGTTTTTCATTTCCAAGGCCGGTCCTCACGGACCGGCCTTTTGTTTTGCCCGCGTTTGGCGCACCACCCAAGTTTTCCGCGCATGTCCGACCGACTCGCCGAACTCCAGCGCCAGCGAGCGCTCGTGCAGGAGCACCTCGCCTGGCTTGAGCGTGAGATCGCGGCAACCGGGAAAGCGTCGGACAGCCCCCCACCCGCGGCCTCATTCACCCACCCCTCCTTCCCACCGACGCCGGCAATTCCGGTCTCACCAGTCGCTCCCGCGCGACCCGCGCCCCCCGAAGCCCACGTCGATGAGCTGCTCGCTCAATATCGGAGCGCACCCGGCGCCGTCCGCAAGGACGTGCGCAAGGGCTGCCTCCTCTATTTCGGACTCGCGCTGGTCGCGTTGGCGGCGGGCGTCGCGGTCCTTTATTTCGCGCTAGGTCCGCAGTAAGGCTCGCCGATCCGGAAGTTTTTCCGAACCGCGGCGCGCACCGTGGGTCTAGGACGCAGTTGTCCAAATGCGCGGTCCAGATTCCCCCACCACTTCCTCGTTCCCGGTCCCGGCACCGGGTTGGGTTGAAGTGGCCCGGCTTTGCCGGCGGATCTGCGACCTCGTCGAACGCGGCGAGATCACCGAGGCCGATCGGCTGCGCACGGGCGAATTCGCCGCTGCGGTCAATGCGCTCCGCGCGGTCGAAGCCGACGGCACGATGTTCGCGACCGCGGCCGAGCGTCTCGTCCACGCCACACTCCTCGCCGACGTGCTCGCGCCCCTGCTCGCCGAGCGACTTAAGTCCACCGCCGCGGTCGCGACACCGACCTCGCCGATTGCCCGGATCGCCTCGCCGGCAGTCGAAGGACCGGCACGCGTGCGCCCTGCCACCTCGGGCAACATCGCGGATTTCATCGATCAGATGCTCACGCTTGAGCGCCCTGCGCCCGCCGCCCGCGACCAGCGCGCCTCATGACCACTCCAGCCCGGCTCCGCGTCCAACACCCAACCACATAATCCATCCATGACGACAGCTCCCTTGGACAAGCCCGTCGCGGCCACCGCCGCTCCCGGCGCGACCGCCAACGCTCCCACGCGCATCACCGCCTCCAAAACGATGCTCCTCGGCCTCGATCTCGGCACCAACAAGTCCTGCGCGCTCGCGGGCGCACCCAGCGGCACCGACATCGCGGTCAGCAAGGTCGTGCCCACGGTTGTCGGCTACGTGAAGGACGGCATCGTCGACGGCATTGTCGCCGGCAACGCCCGGATCCTTTTCGGCGAGGAAGCACTGCGCCACATGCTTCACGTCCGCCTCGTCGCGCCCGTGGCCGAGGGCGTGATTGGGAGCCCGGACGCGGCACGGGATTTCCTCCGCCACATCCGCTCGCTGGTCGATCCGACCGGGCAGGCGGAGATCCGCGCCGTCATCGGGATGCCCGCCAACGCCGTGACCGGCGCGCGCGATGACATCCGCCGCTGCGCCCACGGCATCTTTGACCGCGTGCTGCTCATCCCCGAGCCGTTCCTCGCGGCGCTCGGCTACCGCGACGACTCCCGCATCAGCCAGCCCAACTACCTCGATCCCGTGGTGAACTCGCTCTTCATCGACATCGGCGGCGGCACCAGCGACCTGTGCCTTGTGCAGGGCTCCTTCCCTGCCGCGGAGGATCAGATCAGCATCCCGTTCGCCGGCGATGCCATCGATGCCGCGCTCCACGCCGAGTTCGATCGCGTCTATCCGAACAACGGCCTCTCCCGCCACCGCATCCGCGAGATTAAGGAAGCGCACGGCTACGTCGGCCCCTCGCGCAAACCGATCGAGGTCAAGGTCGTGATGGGCGGCAAATCGCACACCGTCGAACTCGGCGATGTGCTCGCCAACGCCTGCAACGCCCTGATCGATAAAATTTATCAGCCGCTCACGCGCCT
>JANOCA010000688.1:0-9883 GCA_031411915.1 Opitutaceae bacterium | reverse complement strand
CTGCGGCTGATGGCGAGGCCCAGGCCGGTGCCGGTGGCGGCCGCGCTCGCCCGGTTGCCCACCTGCGTGAAAGGCTCGAAGAGTTTCCCGACGTCCTCGGCGGAGATGCCGAGCCCCGTGTCGCTCACGGAGAATCGGATGGCGGCCTCCTTGCCCGTGGCCCGCTGCAGGGAAAACACGACGCCCCCCGTGCGCGTGAACTTCACGGCATTGGACACGAGGTTGAACACGATCTGCCGGAGGCGCTGCTCATCGCCATGCACGCGGGGCGGGAGATCCGCGGCGACGGCGGTCTCGAAGAGGATGCCGGTTTCCCGCGCGCGGGTGGCGAAGACCCGCTCGACCGCCAGCGCGAAGTCCAGCAGGTCGAAGTCCGCCGGGTGCAGGTCGATGCGGCCGGCCTCAATCTTGGAGAGGTCCAGCACGTCGTTGATGAGGGCGAGGAGGTGTTCCGCGGACTCGTGGATCACGCCGACGCCGGTGCGCTGGCGCTCGTTGAGCGCGGCATCGCGGCGCAGAATCTGCGTGTAGCCGAGGATGCCGTTGAGCGGGGTGCGCAGCTCGTGGCTCACGCTCGCGAGGAAGTAGCTCTTGGCCCGGCTCGCCGCATCCGCCGCTTCCTTGGCCTCGCTCAGCGCACGCGCGGCCTCGTGGCGCTGGGTGATGTCGTTGGCCACGCCTTCGAAGCGCGCGATGGCGCCATCGGCGTCACGCACCACGCGCACGGACTCGGAGACCCAGCAGATGGAGCCGTCGCGCCGCCGAATCTCGGATTCGAAGCCGGAGATCTCGTCGGAGGTCTGGGCGGCGGCGAGCAGCTCGTCGCGCCGGTTCGGGCGCACGTAAATCTGGCTCGCGATGTCCGTCGTCGCGACGATGAGGTCGGCGGGTGTGTCGTAGCCGAGGAGCCGGGCAAGCGCGGGGTTGGCGCTGACGAAGCGCCCGTTTGGCAGCGTGACGTAGAGGCCCTCGAGGGCGTTTTCGAAGATGCCGCGGTATTTCAACTCCGCCTCGGTGAGGGCGAGTTCCGCGCGGCGGCGCTCGATCGCCACGGCGGTCTGCTCGGCGACGAAGTTGAGCAGATGGAGGTCTTCCACGTCGTAGGCGTCGGCCCGCTCGTAGTCCTGCATCGCAATCACGCCGAGCACGCGGCCGGCGGCGACCAACGGCGCGCCCAGCCGCTGCGCGGCGGGCCGCTCCAGGGGCGTGTAGCCGCCGCGGGCGCGCAGCAGCGCATCGAGCTCGGCGGCGGTGGCCAGGAGGGGGCGGCGCGTCTCGATCAGCAGCTCGGAAAACCGGTTCGCCGGTGTGCGGTTGGCCGGGGCGGACACATGCTCGTCGACGAAGTAGGGAAAGGACAGTTCGCGGCCGTCCGCGCTGAGCAGCGCGACGTAGAAATTCCGCGCCGGCATGAGGCCCGCGACGATGCGGTGCGCCTCCGCATAGAGATCCTCGAGGTTGCCGCCGGCGAGCACGGCCCGCGAAAGCTGGAACGCGGCGTTCTGCACGCGTTCGCGGCGGTGGCGCTCGGAGACGTCGACCCCGACTGTGAGCATGCACGGGCGGCCGCCGAGCTCGATGAGGTCGGCGTTGAGCAGGAGCGTGCGGCTCGAGCCATCGCGGCTCTGGAACTCCGCTTCCAAGTCGCGGATCACGCCGTCGGTGCGGAGGCGGCGCAAAAATTCGTCGCGCTGCACGGGGTTGCGCCAGAGATCGAGTTCGAGCGTCGTGCGGCCGATGGCTTCCGCGCGATTGTAGCCCGAGCCGCGCTCAAAGGCCGGGTTGACCTCGATGAGCTTCCCATCGGTGGCGCTCGCGATCGTCATGAGAGCCGGACTGGAGAAAAAGGTCTTTTCAAAAGACGCGCGGGATTCCCGCTGCGCCGCCTCGATCTGCTGGCGATACACGGCGACGGCGGCTTGGTCGGCGACGAACTTGAGGAGCTGGAGGTCGGCGTCGGTGTAGGCGAGGGCGTTGTGGTAATCCTGGACGGCGATGACGCCGATGGGCCGGCCGTCGACGAGCAGCGGGGCGCCGAGCCACACGGCGGCGGGCTTGCCTTTGGGTTGGTAGCGGACCTCGTCGCGGAAAAGCACCGTCATGCCGTCGGCGGTCGTCCGCAGTGGCTGCGCCGTGTGGAAGACATACTCGGTCAGGCCCAGGCCGGGCTTGCGCGGCGCGGGCGGCGACGAGACCTCATCGACGAAGTAGGGAAACGACAGCAACGAGTGATCCGGTTTGATCACGGCGACGTAGAAATTCCGCGCCGAGATGAGGCCGCTCACGATCCGGTGCAGCCGTGGAAAAAGATCGGAGAGGTCGCCGCCCGCGAGCACGGCGCGGGAAATCTCGTAGGTGGCCGCCTGCACCTGCTCCCTTCGGAGCCGATCCGTGATGTCGATGCCGACCGTCAGCAGCGAGTGCACGCCCCCCAGCTCGATGATGTCCGAATGGACGAGAAACGTCAGGATAGCGCCGGACTTCAGCCGGAGCGCGCTCTCGAAACCGCGGATCGCCCCGTCCTGGCGCAGGAGCTGGAAGAACGCGTCGCGCTGCTCCGGCACGGCCCAGAAGTTCATCTCGTCGGCCGTGTGACCCAGGATCTCCTCGCGCGTGTAGCCGCAGGCGCGGATGAAGGCGGGGTTGACCTCGACGATCTTGCGGTCGGCGAGGCGGGTGATCGCCATGAGCGCGGGGCTCGAGTGGAAGCTCTTCTCGAAATACGACTGCGACTCGCGCTGCCGGGCGGTGATGTCCGTGAGCGTGGCGCGGGCCTGGGCAAGCTCGGCCGTGCGCTCGGCGAGCAGGCGCTCAAGTTCGTCGACGGTAGTGGTGGGGGAGCGGGACATCGCGGCGCGGCCCGGAAGCGAAGCGGCGCTCCGGGCGCAGCGCAATCACGCGCTGCGACCGATGCCCAGCGGCGGTGCCGGGGTCAGGCGGCCGCAGCTCGCAGGCGCGGGCTGCCGACAAGGATATTCGCGAGGAGCGAGCAGGTGCCCGACCAAGCGTCGCGCACGGCCGGCGTGAATCGCGGCCCGAGGCATTTTTCCAAGGTCCAGAGCAGGGCCAGTCCGACGTTGGCGCATTGCCACTCGGTGACACGCGGCCCTGGGATCTGCAGGCCGAGGGACCGAACCACCGGCACCAGCGTGTCCGCGCGATCCAATTCGGCGACCGTCGCGCCGAGCAGCGCGACCAACTTGCGACCGTGGTCCTGCATATCGCCCGAGAATCGCTCTCGCAGAGCCGGCTCCAGCTCGAAAACGCGGGCATAGAACAACGCCGCCGCTTGGTCCGCGACCGGCGCGAGCTGCTCAAACGAGGCCCGAACCAACGAGATTTCGTAGGGACTCATCGCCGCAATCGATCGTGATCAACGGTGGACACTGGGGTGCGGGTTTGGGATGAATGCATCGGGATAGGGCGATCGAGGAGTAGGCACAGTGTGCCATGACATTGCTCCGTCCACCACGGGCCAGGCGGGCCCTAGCCGATCGGCCCATCCGCGGCTTTACTTCGGCAGAGCCGCTGCGCAGCCTCAACAGCCTCGTGAAACGAATCCTGCTCATCGACGACGAAGGCAAGCTGCGCGAGCACTATGGCGAGCTGCTCCGGCTCGAGGGATTTCACGTCATCGAGGCGCGCAACGGCCGGGAAGGCGTGGACCGCGCGCGCACGGAGGCCCCGGATCTGGTGATTTGCGACATCACCATGCCCGAGATGAACGGCCACCGGGTCTTGGAGACGCTCCGCGGGGATCCCAAGACAGCGCACCTGCCGTTTGTCTTCCTCACCGGCTGGAACACGCACGACGACATGCGCACCGGCATGAATCTGGGCGCCGACGACTATCTGGTGAAACCGGCGGCTCCCGACGAGCTGCTCTCCGCCGTCCGGGCGCGTCTGCGGCGGGCCGAGGTCTCAGTGCCGGCGGGCCGGCGCCGGTCCGGCCGCGAGCCGACTCCGTCGGATTTGGAGCCGCTGGGCCTCACGCCGCGCGAATCCGAGGTGCTTTTCTGGGTCGCCCGGGGCAAGACCAACGACGAGATCGCCACCGTCCTCGGCATCGGCCTGACCACGGTGAAGAAGCACCTCGAGAGCACATTCGCCAAGCTCGGCGTGGAAAACCGCACGACCGCCGCCGCCATGGCGCTGGAGCGGATGAGCGCGTTGTAGGCCTCACGCCGCGAGCAATCGCTCGCACAGCGCGATCAGGCGGGTGCGCAGCGGTTCGCCGCGGGCCGTGAACATGCGCTGGTGCTGCTCATACTCGGCGCGCCCTGCGGGTGTCTCGACGGGGATGGGGGCGAAGCCGAGTTTTTGCAGGTCATAGGGGCTCGCGCGCATGTCGATCTCGCGGATGTCGCGGGCGAGCTCGAAGCAGTCGGCGATCAGCTCAGCGGGCGTGAAGGGCGCGAGCTTGAAGGCCCATTTGTAGAGATCCATGTTGGCGTGCAGGCAGCCGCGCTGCTCGAGCTGCGCGGTGTCGGTGCGCGTGGGCTGGAGCCGGTTGAGCGGCCGCGCGGGCGCGGTAAAGAACCGGAACGCGTCGAAGTGCGTGCAGGTGATGGGCGCGCTCTCCACGATGCGCGCGAGGTCGGTGGGCGGGAAGCGGAGCGGGTAGTGGTTGTGGCGCACTTCGTCGGGCGTCTGGCGGTAAACCATCGCCCATTCGTGCAGCCCGAAGCAGCCGTAGAACGCGGGCCGCCCTTGCATCGCCTGCAGCATGCCGCGCAGCCACGCGACGAACTCGCGGCGGTGCGTGGGGAGCGTGGTGCAGTCGAGGGCGACGAGTGGGCGAGGCGTGGGCGGAAACTCAGGCCGGCTCGGAGAGCCGGCCCCACCTTCGGAAAGTTCGCGGTATTCCGGCCAGCGGAGAAACTCGCGCGCAGTCTCACCCGCGAGGACAACATCAGGACCGGGGTGCCAGCGCCGCAGCCAGGCCGCGCGAAACGCGTAATAGGTGAAGAGAAAATCCAGCACCGGGTGCTTCTCACCGCGCGAGGCGCGGGCCTGATGCGGATCGGTCCAGGCACGCACGCGGGCCTCGTGGGCGGCGGCGCGGGCGCGCCACTCGGTCTCGGCTAGGATTGTGCGGGATGCGGTCGCAAGCATCGGCAGGAGCACGAGTGCGGGTCGCGTTATTTTTTCGCCGCGAGATCGTAGGCGTAGCGTTCCTTCAGGAACACCATCAGCACCTCGGTCGTGATTTGGGCGAAGCGGGCGCGTGACTCGGGGGTGTCGCGCACGCCGGCGCGGGGGCACTCGATTTGAAGGCCGTCAACCTTGGGCGTATCGGGCGCGGCGGCGTGCTGGCGGACGATGTAGCCGCCGGAAAAGAACGGACCGTCGCCCGGCTGCGGTTCCCTGGGGCTGGGCGTGGCGCGGAGGCCGCGCGACTCAAAGAGATCGCCGAGGCTGCCGGGGCCCCGCAGCAGCGCGGCGGCGCTCCCGCCAAGGCGCGCGTGCAGATCGCGGAGCGTGCCCAGCTGCATGACGCCGGAGGCGTCGAACGCCTTGTCGTCGCGATTGAGCTGCTTGGCATCCAGCGCGTAGCCCAGCTCGAGCCGCGCGATGGGGTGCGCATGGCCGTGGAGATCGATGAGGAACGCGAAACCGTGCCGCTCCACGGCGGCCGCGAGCGCACCGCGGATGGCGGCGTGGAACTCCTGCCACGCCTTTTGCGCGATCGGATCACCCTGCGCGGCTTCCTCGATCTCCCGGTTGGGATCGAGCTTGCTGCGGTGCAGGTGGCTGGCGACGAGGTGGGCGTGGCGGCCCGTGCGCGCGAACAGCTCGGCCGCGAGGGCGCGGGCGAGTTCCTGCGTGTTGACGTCCATGTCGGTGACGCCCTTGGTGCGGTTGGGAATAGCGTCGGGCCGCAGGCGGCCGCCGTGGGGCGAGGTGAGGACGATAGGCAGATCGCCGGCGAGGTATTCGACGTGATTTTTGTCGCCGAAATAGGAGCGACCCGGGACCTTTTCCGCCGATGCGGCGGCGAGCCGCGGCGCCAGCGCGCAAAGGGCGAAAACGAGGAGCAGGCGACGGCCCGCAGGATCAATTTTCACGGAGAAGCAGCCGGCGCACGCCCTCGATGGGCGCGGCGGTGATGGGTTGCAAGGGGAGGCGGGTGCGCGTGGCGAGCGCGGCGGCGACGATCGGGTGGTTGAGCAGCGCGCCGCCCACTCCGGCGGGGATTTTTTCCGGCGCCGTGCCGGGGAAGAGTTTCCCCGCGACGCAATTCGCGAGATCGAGCAGCTCGCTGGCGGATTCGATGGCGACCTGGCGCGCGACGGCGTCGCCCTCGTCGGCGAGGCGGAGAATAACGGGCGCCAGCGCGGCGATGACGCGGTTGGGCTCGGCGTGGCTGTAGTAGTAACGGGTGACGGCGCGGACATCGGCGCCTTCGCCGAGCTGGGTGTGATCGCGCACGGCGGGGCCGAGGCGCGAGGGCGGGAGCCAGCCTTGGAGCTCGAGCAGCGCGCGCGCGATGGCCCGGCGGCCGAGTTCGTAGCCGCTGCCCGGGTCGCCGAAACGCCAGCCGGTGCCGCCGGCGTAGTGGATCGCGCCGTCGGGCGAGCGGGCGGCGACGAAGGAGCCGGTGCCGGCGTGAATCACGAGCCCGGGCGCGCCGCCCGTCGCGAGCTCAAGCGTGGGCAACGAGTCGAGGGCGGCGGTGACGCGACCCACGCCGACAAGCGTCGCGGTGAACTCCTGCCAGAACGTCGGCAGGCCGGCCATGAAGAGGCAAGTCACCGCGATGGGCGTCGCGTGCGTGTTGATTTTTGACTCGAGGATCAACCCGCGGATCGCGGCGGTGACGATGGCGCGGGCCTTCTCGGGGCCCACGACGTTGGGATTGCAGCCGGGGGCGAGATGGCGCGCGACGATATGGCCCGCGGCATCGACGAGGATGCACTCGGTCTTGGTCCCGCCGCCGTCGATGCCGATTTTGTAGGCCATGGCTTTATTGACTCACGCAACGGGCGCAAAGGACGCAAAGGAAATTCAGCCGTGGCGATCTTCGCGACCTTGGCGTGAGGCGCATCACGCGAGCTGCTTGCTCAGGCGGTGCTTGTATTTGGCGCCGACCTTGCGGTTGTGGTCGATGGCGCCGGGGATGTTTTGCGAGCGGAGCACGGGCAGCTCGTGGCCGTTTTGCTTCAGCCACTCCATCGTGGAGAGCGTGAGCCAGTTGAGGAGCGAGGCGCCGATGAATGTGCTCGTGGGGCCGGTGGCGACCTCGGGGGTGATCTGCATCACGGTGTCGCCGGGGACGCCGCCGTTATCTAGCACGTAATCGGCGAGGGCGTGGAGGTTCTTGCCGCCGGGATGCACGGTCCTGGCCGTGGACGACATCGCGAGCGAGCAGAGCGCGACGACGACGCAGCCCTTTTTCTTCGCGTGCAGCGCGACCTCGAGGGGCGAGGAATTCTTTCCGGAATTGGAAATGACGATGACGACCTCGCCGGCCCGCAGCTCGTATTGGCGATCGTAGCGCTCGACGAGCGCGGTGCCGTAGCCGACGAGGTTCTCGATGAAGCCGGCGGTGGGATCGTTGATGCTGGTGATGCAGACAAGGCCGCCCGCGCGGCCCACGATCTCGCGGGCGATGATCTCGCTGTGGCCGGAGCCGAAGGTGTGGATGACCTCGCCGCGCGCGACGGACGCGCCGAGGATGGGCGCGAGGGCCGCGATGGTGGCGGCGTTTTTCTCCCGCGCGGTGGCGAGCAGCGCGAGCGAGCGGTCGTAGTAGGCGGAGGCGAGCGGGGTCAGGGACATGCGGGAGGGAATGAGGGACCGGGGGTGGGAGGGAAAGAGGGAAACGCTTCCGGTCACTCCAGTCGCAGACGCATCGTGGCGAAATCAACGACGACCCGCTCCGCGCGGCCGAGCACATCGCGGCCAAGGTTGCCCGCGCACCACCGGCTCTGGGCGCTCGAGTCGCGCTGCAGCACGGTGACACCGGTCAACGTGACGCTGTAGTCGCCGAACCGGAGCGGCAGACTCGGCAACGTCACCGCGCGGATCGACGCAGTGGCGCCGACCCCGGCGACGTCTTCCGTGCGGTCGGCGCCGGCGGTCGTCATTAGTTCCGGGAGCGCGCGGGCAAAGGGCGGCCAGAGCTGCGTGGTGCGGGCGCCGGTGTCGACGATGACCATGAGCGGGCGGTCGCGGCAGGCGGCGCGGGCGACGAGATAGAGGTTGTCGAAGCACAGCGGGGCGCCAGATGCGGCGCTTTTCGTCGCGGGCTCGATTCCGAGTTCGATGCGGCCGTCCCGATGCAGATGCAGCGAGCCAAGCGCGAGCAGGACTTGGATGCCGATGGCGCCGCGCTCGTGCGGCGCCATCTCGGGGAAAGGCTGCTGCGCGTCGCGAAAGACCAGGAACGCGACGTTGGTGAGCCGCGCTCCCCCCAGCGTGAGTTCATCAGCCACCGCGACGCGGAGCCCGAGCTGGCCGCCGGCGACATTTGCGATCGTGGTGGAGGCGTCACGGATCGTCAGGCCGCATCGGCGTGCCTCGGACTCGTTGAGCACGGAGAAATTCGCGCCGCTATCGAGCACGTAGCGGGCAGGGTGGCCATTGATCGCGACGGGGAGGCGATGGCCGCGATCGGTCGCGGATGCGGGGAAGCGCACCGGGGCGCGGCGCGTGAGGGCTTGATCGGGCGAATGCGCCAACGCGGCGGCAAGTGGGAGGGCGTTGGCGACGCTGCCGTCGGTGGGTCGTTGCCGGAGCATGGCTTCGAGCTGCGCGCGGGCGGTGCCGTGGGTGCCGGTGCGAAAGGCGAGCGAGACCAGCAGGTGCTGCGCATCCCACGCGTGATCGGAGGTGGGGTCGGCGGCGATTGCGGCCTCTAGTTGCCGGCGGGCGGAGGGCAAGTCGTGGAACGCCGCGGCGACGGCGCCGCGGAAAAATGCCGGGCTGCGCGCGTCGACTTTCTCGCGCAGGGTGAACCAATCGTGATCGTCGTAGAGGCGCTGCAGCTCCGCGGCGGCGGGGGGCGTGGCGGCGAGTGCAGCGACGGCCGGTGCAATCAAGCCGAGCGCGAAACCAGCGACACGAGGAAGGCGGGGCAGGGCCACGGCGAACGTTGCGGCGAGAGGTCGAGGGGCGTCAAGGAGCGGAACGCCGTTGCACCGCGGCCGCACCGGCCCGTAATCGAAAGCCATGATCCGCGCCATCGATCACATCAACCTCGTCGTCGCCGATCTGGCGCGGTCGGTGAAGTTTTACACGGAGGTGCTGGGGTTCGTGAAGACGGCGGATGTGGTGATGGAGGGCGCGTGGATTGAGGAGATCATCGGGCTGAAGGGCGTGAAGGGGCTCGTGGCGTTCGTCGAGTTGCCGGGCGGGGGTGGGCCGCGGATCGAGTTGTTGCAGTATGTCGCGCCGGCGGGCGTGGTGCTGCCGGAGAACTCCCGGGCGAACACGCACGGGCTGCGACATGTCGCGTTTCGCACGGACGACATCGCGGGGCTGGCGGCCCGGCTGCGTGCGGCGGGCGTGACTCTTTTTTCCGATCCAGTGAAGGTGCCGCGCGGCGTGGTGAAGTTCGCGGCGGGCGACAAGACGCTGCTCTACTTCCTCGATCCGGATGGGGTGATTCTGGAGTTGTGCGAGTATCGGTAGGGCTCGCGAAACCGGGGTGCGTGACTCAGGCCAGCGCGTTGAGGGCAACGCGCTCCACCTTGGGCGGGCTGAATCCCGCCCTACTGCTCCCACCGGCCATAGATGCCGGAGGGAAGGATTTTGCCGTCGCGGTGGATCGGCAACCCGACTTCGCCGGCGGTGATGGCGCCGCCGCGACCGTGCATCAGCTCCGCGAGGAGGTTGGCGACGACCGTGGGCGAAAGGCGCGCGGTGTAGGCGTTGATCA
>JANOCA010000687.1:0-14137 GCA_031411915.1 Opitutaceae bacterium | reverse complement strand
AAAAACTTAGAATTCACAACGTTGCTTTAGTTTTATGGTGGAGCGCGTTCCCCCAACCGCGCTTCTCTGTAAATCCGCCGTCCCCCACGCGCGTTGTGGGAAACGCGCTCCACCTCGATCTTTTTCCTGCTCCTGCTCCCCCTTCTCGCCTCCGCCGCCGAGCCCGCGAAGAAGGTTACCTTCGAGGACGACGTCGTCCCCATCTTCCGCGACAACTGCCTCAAGTGCCACAACCCCGATAAGCTCAAGGGCGACCTCGATCTCACGTCGTTCGGCAACACGCTCAAGGGCGGCGGCGGCGGCGCCACCGTCAACGCGGGCGATCCCGACGGCAGCCAGCTCTACAAGTCGATCACGCATGCCGACGAGCCCACGATGCCGCCCAACGCGAAGCTCAGCGCGCGCGACATCGGCATCATCCGCGACTGGATCGCGGGCGGCCTTCTGCAGGGCCAGAACAGCAAGGCCATCGCGGCGAACAAGCCCGCCGTCGATCTCGCGATCAAGTCCGGCTCGGTCGGACGGCCCGAGGGTCCGCCCCCGATGCCCGGCCGCCTCGCGCTCGATCCGGTGGTCCGCGCGGCCCGCGGCTCGGCGCTCGCCGCCCTCGCCGCCAGCCCGTGGTCGCCCGTCGTCGCGCTCGCCGGCACGCGCCAGATCGTGCTGCATCGCACGGATGACCTCGAGTTCCTCGGCGTGCTGCCGTTTCCCGACGGCTCGCCCGCCGACGTGAAGTTCAGCCGCAACGGCAAGCTGCTCCTCGCCGGCGGCGGCCGGGGCGGCAAGTCCGGCCTCGTCACGGTCTGGGACATCGCGACGACCGAGCGCGTCATCACCATCGGCGATCAATTCGACACCGTGCTGGCCGCCGACGTCAGCGCCGACCAGCAGTGGATCGCCCTCGGCGGCCCGGACCGCGTGCTCAAGATTTTCGGCACCAAGGACGGCGCGCTCGAGCACCGCTTGAAGAAGCACACCGATTGGGTGACCGCCGTGGAATTCTCGCCGGACGGCAAGGTGCTCGCCAGCGGCGACCGCAATGGCGGCTTGATTCTCTGCGACGCAACCAATGGCCAGGAAATGTTCACACTCCCCGGCCACAAAGGCGCGATCACCGCCATCTCTTGGCGCGACGACGCCGAGATGCTCGTCTCAGCCAGCGAGGATGGCACGCTCAAGCTCTGGAAGGCGCGCGATGGCTCCGCGCTCCGCAGCCTCAACGCGCACGCCGGCGGCGTGCTCGCCGCGCGCTTCGCGCATGACGACCGCATCGTCTCCTCGGGTCGCGACAACAAGGTCCAAATCTGGAACACCACCGGGAAAAACGTGACGACCGCCGCCTTCACCGGCGACCTGCCGAACCGCGTCGCCTTCACCGACGACGGCAAGCGGATCATCAGCAGCGACTGGCAGGGCCGCGTGCTGGTGTTCGACGCCGCCAGCGGCAAGACCGTCGGCGAACTCGACTCCGCGCCCCCGCCGCTCGCTGAACGCGTCGCGCGCGACGCCCGCCGCATCATCGAACTCCAAGCCACGATCGACCAGGCGCCGGCCAGCAAAGCCATCCTTGAAGCCGAGGCCGCCGTCGCGCAGGCCAACGCGGACCTCGAACGGAAAGCCCTGGCCAATGCCCGGGCCAAGGGCGTGACCGATCCGGTCGGACTGAAAGCGCTCAACGACCGCATCACGGCTGCGACCAAGCAGGCCACGGAAGCCGCCAAAAAGGCAGCGGAGGCCGGCAAGGGGGTGGACGACGCGCGCGAGAAGCTCGCGGCGACCAGGAAGTCCCTGGAAAAGTGGCAGGCGGTCCTGAAAGAGCAGCCGCTCGCGCCCACGGTCGGAAAATTATCGGTGCGCGAGTAGGCACAATTCCGAGGTGGGGCCGGTTCTCCGAACCGGCCTGAGTTCCAGTGCACGTTACCCAATAAACCCAGGCCCGCTCGGAGATCGGGCCCCCACCACGGAAGCTGCGCGATCAGACGACACGTTCAGCGTTGAGCGCCTCGCCCCGAGCGTAGAGCGTGGCCCCCCCTTGTCCGACGCCGCCTCCAGTTTCCTCGGCCTGCCCGCGCCCCTGTGGCAATCGCTGTGGCTCACGCTGCGGCTCGCCGCGCTCACCACAGTCATCCTCGGAGTCATCGGTTTGCCGCTCGCGCATTGGCTCAACACCACGCGCTGGCGCGTCGCACCCGCAATCGAGGCGCTCGTCGCGCTGCCGATTGTGCTGCCGCCGACGGTCATCGGCTTCTACCTGCTCGTCGCCTTCTCGCCGGCGCACCCGCCGGGCAGCTGGTGGCGCGACGCGCTCGGGGCGCCGTTCGCGTTTTCGTTCGCGGGGCTGGTCGTCGCCTCCGTGTTCTATTCGCTGCCTTTTGCGGTGCAGCCTTTCCAAGCCGCGCTCCGCGCTGTGCCGCGCGATCAGCTCGATGCGGGCGCGGCGCTCGGCGCTTCACCGGCGAATGTCTTCCTGCGCCTGCATGCGCCGCTGGCCTGGCGGGGCATCGCGGCCGGTCTCACGCTCGCGTTTGCCCACACGCTCGGGGAGTTCGGCGTCGTGCTGATGATCGGCGGCTCGATTCCGGGCGAGACGCGCGTCGCGAGCATCGCGCTCTACGATGAGGTCCAGGCCCTCTCCTACCCGCGCGCGCACGCGTTCGCCGCGGTGCTGCTCGTCCTTTCGTTCGCGCTGCTGCTCGCCGTCACGCTGTTGCAGCGCCGCCGCGCACACGCCACTTGACGCGTCTGCCATAATCGCGACTTTCCCCCCAACGCATGAAAACCGCCGCCCGCCTCGACCCGCTGCCGCACTGGCTGCGCCGTGTCGTCGCCGGCGGCTGCGCCGCGCTGGTGCTGGCGCTCACGGTCTTTGCCGCGAGTCCGCTCGCGCACGACTGGCTGCACCAAGCCGACGACCACGGACACGCACACCGTCACCATGACGGCGAGGACAGCGATGATGCGTGCGCCGTCGTGCTGTTTGCCGGTGGCGTGGATCTTCCCGTCGGGCCGATCGCGTTGACACCCCCGGGCGCATTGGTCGGCGGCATCTCGCCGGTCACCGCGGCCGAGGTCTTTTTGGTTTCCCCCCGCTGGCTCCGTCAACCGGAGCGCGGGCCGCCGGTGAATCGGGCCAGCTAAGCCGTGTCTCCGCCGCGCCCGCGCGCGCGGCGTGCCCAACCTGCGTTCCGCCGTGTGCGGACGCTGCCGTCCCGTTGCTTCAAACCGATTCACCATGTCCTTTTCCTCCTTCCTTCGTTCCTTTTTCCCTTCGCCACGTCTGGCCGTCGCGCTCAGCGCGGCCGCCGCCTTGTCCGCCCAAGCCGCGTCGGCGCCCGCCACGCCCGCGCATTCGCACACGCCGGCCGTGCCTCCCCACGGGGACGGCGCCGTCGTCACGCTCGATCAGTTCGTCACTTCGGTGGCGCCCTTCGCGCGCAACCAGATCGATCTCGCCCAGGCCACCACCGTGCTCGCCGGCCGCGCGCTGCGGCTGAAGCAGCAGGCCACGCTCGGCGAGACCCTCGCCGGCGAGGCCGGCGTGCACGCCACCGCCTTCGGGGCCGGCGCGAGCCGCCCGATCATCCGCGGTCTCGGCGGCGACCGCATCCGCCTGCTCGAGAACGGCGTCGGCACATTCGACGCCTCCGTCGCCAGCCCCGACCACGCGGTGAGCGTCGAGCCGTTCCTCGTCGAGCGCATCGAGGTCGTGCGCGGCCCGGCGTCGCTCCTCTACGGCAGCAACGCCGTGGGCGGTGTCGTCAACGTCATCACCCACCGCATCGAGACCGACCTCCCCGCCGAGACCGTGCGCGGCTCCGCCGAGGTGCGCCGCGGCTCCGGCGCCGAAGAATGGGCCGGCGGCGGCGTGCTCGACGTGGCGCTGCGGCCCGGCACGGATCGCGCGCTGGTGCTGCATCTCGACGGCTTCCGCCGCACGACGAAAAACCTCCGCATCCCCGGCTTTGCGGAGAGCGCGCGCCTGCGCGAGGAAGAGACGGCCGAGGCCCGTGCGCACGGCGAGCCAGCGCCTGCCTTCGCGCGCGACCGCCTGCCCAACAGCTCCCTCGTGAACACCAGCGCCGGCGCCGGCCTCTCCTACGTCTCCAAGACCCTGCACCTCGGCGTAAGCCACAGCGGCTTCGACAGCGCCTACGGCGTGCCCGGCCACGGGCACGCGGAGGCGGCGCCCGCGGGCGGCGCCGAGGGCATCCGCCTTGCCCTGCGCCAGCGCCGCACCGATGTCCAGGGCGAGTGGCACGACGGGCACGGCTTCGTGCGCGACGTGCGCTTCAAGTTCGGCCGCGCCCGCTACCGCCACGCCGAGATCGAGCCCGCCGGCGAGGTCGGCACGGTCTTCACCAACCGCGGCCACGAGGCCCGCGTCGAGCTGCTGCACGGCGACGGCAAGCCGCGGAGCGGCGCCTTCGGCGCGCAGCACACGCGCAGCGACTTCGCCGCGGCGGGCGAGGAGGCGTTTCTCCCGCCGTCGCGCACCGACACCGCGGCGCTCTTCGCCTTCGAGGAGATCGCCGCCGGCCCGGTCGCGTGGCAGTTCGGGGGCCGGGTGGAGCGAAACAGGATCTCGGTGCCCGGCCGCGCCGCGCGGCGCGACGACCAGCTGAGCGGCTCCGCCGGCGCCGTCTGGAAATTTTCCCCGGATTACGCGCTCGCCGTCTCCCTCACGCGCACGGGGCGCGCGCCCAACGCCCAGGAACTCTTCGCCTATGGCCCGCACGCCGGCACGCAGGCCTTCGAGATCGGCGACGCGCGGCTGCGGGCCGAGCGCTCGGTGAGCGCCGAGGCGAGTATCCGTCGCCGCGCGGGCTTTGTCACCGGAACGCTCACCGTCTTCACGAATCGGTTTTCCGGCTACATCTTCGAGCAGCCCACCGGGCTGGTGGCTGTGGAGGACGACGGCGAGTGGGAGTTCCTCCCGCCCGGCGACGAAGAGGTGGAGGAGCACGGCGGCGGCCTGCCCGTCTATCGCTACGTCCAGCGCCGGGCGCGCTTCCACGGCGTCGAGCTCGAGACGCTCTGGCACCTGCACGATCACAGCGACTGGCAGCTCGACCTACGCCTCGCCGCCGATCTGACGCGCGGACGCGAGGGCGCGCGGCACCTGCCGCGCATCCCCGCGGGCCGGGTGACGGCCGGTCTGTTCTGGGCCACGGAGGGGTGGAGCGCGGGCCTCGAGTCGCAGTTCGTGGCTCGGCAGACACGCGTCGCCCCCAACGAGACGCCCAGTGATCGCTACGCGCTCGTCAGCGCGCATGTGAGCCGCACGGCGGAGTTCGGGGGGCTGCGCACCGAGTTCTTCCTGCGCGGCACGAACCTCGGCAACGCCGAGGCCCGGCCGCATCCATCGTTCGTCAAGGACCTCGCGCCCCTCGCCGGCCGCGGCGTGCTCGCGGGCCTGCGCGTCGCGTTTTGAAAAAGTGTCGGCCCGGCCGGCGGCGCGCTCCCCGCTCGACGCCGCCGCGCGTGGTGCTTTGATCGGGCCCTTGGACTTCAGCAAAGAGGAGATCGTGGTCTTCGACCCGCGTGCTCGCGCCCACCGCCGCAAGCTCTGGGTGCGGGTGGCCGCGCCCACGGGTTTTTATCATCACGTCTATTGGCGGCGGGTGGCCGGGGTGCTTGTTGCCCTGGCCATCGCGGGCTGGCTGGGGCTAGCCGGCGCCGCGTGGGGCTACCTCAAGTTCCGCCGCAACTACGACGGCGTGCGCTACCTCGACTTGGCGTTTTACCCGTGGCGGCGGATGCAGCACCAGACCGGGCTCGGCCATCACTACATCGCCTCCGGCCGCGCCGCCTGGGAACGGCAAGAATACCGCACGGCCTACGCGCTCCTCCTCGCCGGCCTCGCGCGCGTGCCGGACGACGTCACCGCCCGCCGCTACATCGCGATCATCGAGTCGCGCATTGGCCGACCCGATCGCGCGCTCAAAACCCTGATCGCCGGCGTGCAGCTCGCGCGCGGTGATCTCGATTACATGAAGCTGCTGTTCCCGATGCTGCTCGAGGCGCAGGAGGACGAGCGCGCCATCGAGCTTGCACGCGAACTTCTGCCCGCCACGCCAGACGAGAAGACGGTGCACCAGTTCATCGCGCTGCAAGCCGCCACCGCCCATTATCACCGCGGCCGCACCGGCGAGACCGAGCGCATCGTCGCCGAGTGGCGCCTGGGCCGGAGCCTCGAAGCGCAGCTCCTGCTCGCGCGCTGCGAGTGGCAGCGCGGCCAGCGCGAGGCCGCCCTCGCGCGGCTCGAGCGCGCCGTCCCTGTCTTTCGCCGCCGCGACGATCTCTACGTCGAGCTCGTCCGCCTCAACCGTGAGCTCGGCCGTTTCGAGGAAGCCCGCCGCTTCGCGCTCCTCCGGCAGTTCAACAGCCCTTCCAGCGCCGGGGCCCGCATCGACGTGCTGCACACCTATCGCCTGTCCGGCGACTCCGCCGCCGAGGCGCGCGAACTGGCGGCCTACCTCGCGGCCTTCCGCAAGGACCAGGCCGGGCTCGTGCTCCTCGCTTGGTTCGCAGTCGATACGGCCCAGCCTGCGCTGGCTGAGCAAGTCCACGGCCTCGCGCGCGAGAGCAAGCTGGCGACGCCGGTGTTCGATCTCGCCCGGGCGCAGGCGCTGATCGCCGCCCGGGACTATTCCGGCGCGCTCGCGTTTACCGACAGCGTGGTGCGCGCTGCGCCCTCGGACGCCGAGTTCATCACCGCGCTGATGGCGGGCCTTCGCGCCGTCGCGCTCTTCGGCAGTGGCGATCTCGCGCGCGCCCAGGTGGCGCTCAGCGCCTTTGGCGACGGGCCGCGCGTGCGTTCCAACGACATGCTGCTGATCGCCCGTCAGCTCAAGGGCCTGGGGTTTTCCGAACCCGCCCGCCGCGTCGTCGCGCGCGCCGGCGAACGCGATCCGCGCAACGAACTCGCCTTGGCCGAGCTCGTGAAGCTCGATGCCGAGGCCGGCGATCGCGCGGCGCTCGCGGCGAATCTTCCCAAGTTGCTGGCGATGCGGCGCCACCATCGCGCCACCTTGGAATATACCCTTCGGCTCCTCACCGAGCCAGCCGACGAGCCGCTGCGCCGGCAAATCGGGGCTGCGCTCGCCCAGGTCGACTGAGCGGCGCGCTTACTCGATTCCGAACACTGCTTTCGCGTAATTCTCCACGCTGAACGGCTGCAAGTCTTCCGGCTGCTCGCCGAGGCCAAGAAAGTAGATCGGGATTTTTAGCTGCCGGTAGATGCCCACGAGCGCGCCGCCCCGGCTCGTGCCGTCCAGCTTCGTCACGACGAGCCCCGTCAGCCCGAAACTCTGGTGAAAGGCCCGGGCTTGTTCGATCGAGTTGCTGCCGAGCGAGCCATCCACCACGAGCCAGCGGTGCTGCGGCGCCGTCGGATCGATTTTCTGGAGCACGCGGCGGATCTTCGCGAGCTCCTCCATCAGGTTGCCCTTCGTGTGCAGGCGCCCGGCAGTGTCGACGATGAGGAAATTCTTCCCCCGGGACTTGGCCGCCTGCCACGCATCGAACGCCACCGCCGCCGCGTCCGCGCCGGTGTGACTCGCCACAATGTCGATCTCCAGGCGCGTCGCCCAGCTCTTGAGCTGCTCGACCGCCGCGGCGCGAAACGTGTCGCAGGCGGCGAGCGTCACGGTGCGGCCTTCCTGCTTCATCTTCCAAGCCAGCTTGGCGGAGGTGGTCGTCTTGCCTGAGCCGTTGACGCCAATCATCGCGATCACGACGGGGTTCGGTCCTCCGCCGGCGAGATCCAGCCGGCCTTCGCTGCCGGCGAGCACACGCTGCAGCACCGCCGCGCCGATCTCGGCGGCTTGCCGGCCCTGGAGCGCCTTGTCCTTGCCGTAGGCTTTCTTGATTTCGGCAAGAATCTCGGTGGTCGTATCGACGCCGAAGTCCGCCGTGTAGAGCGCCTCCTCCAGCTCGTCGAGCGAAGCCGCGTCGATCGTGCGCCCGCCGAAGATCCCGCGGGTCTTGGTGGCGATGGCCGCGACGGTCTTGGCCAGACCGTCCTTGAATTTCTTGAAGAGACCGAACATCGGCGCGCGGCCGCCCGGCGGCGGACTACTGCGGATCCTCCACGCGGCGCGCATCGCGGCCGAGCTGGGTCTTGAGACGGTCGAGGATACCGTTGATGAAGCGCTTCGAGTCGGCGTTGGAAAACTGCTTCGAGAGATCGATGGCCTCGTTGATGGAGACGACGGGCGGGACGTCCTTGCGGTGCATCATCTCGAACATCGCGATCCGGAGGATCGCGAGGTCGATCTTGGCGATGCGCTCGAAGTCCCAGTTCTGCGCCAGCGCCTTGATCTGCGCATCGATCGGCTGCTCGTTGAGGATCACGCCTTGGATCAGCTCCTCGGCGTAGCCGTAGTGCTCGCGCGGGTGCTCGCACTCCTCGAAGAAGAACCGCAGATCCTCAGCGAGGTTCTTCGGTTGGTTCATGCTCCACGCGTAGAGATACTGGAGGGCCGCGACCCGGCTGTCGCGCCGCTGGGCAAAATTCGGTTTGCTCATCGGGAAAGCCTCCGCTTCAGCGCCGCCATCTCCAGCGCGGCGGCCGCGAACTCCGCGCCGCGGTTGATGCGACCGGTGCAGCGGGCCCGCGCCTGCGCCAAGGTGTTCACGGCCATGACGCCATTGATCACGGGCACGCCCGTGTCGAGAGCGACGCGCTGCAAGGCATGCGACACGCTCTCGCCGACCAACTCGTGGTGGTTCGTGTCGCCGGCGATCAGGACACCCAGGCCCACGACGCAATCCCGGCGGCCCGTGGCCGCGAGACGCTGCGCGGCCCACGGCACCTCATGGGAACCGGGCACGCGCACGATTGCCACATCGGCCTCGCGCACACCGGCCCGCGTCAGCCCGTCGCTCACGCGGCTCAGCAAGCCGTCGACCAGCGCCTCGTTGAAGCGCGCGGCCACGATGCCGATGCGTAGGCCGGCACCGCGCACGGGCGTGGTTGTGGGAGCGGAGAGACTCATCTGGGAGCGTGAATGTGGGCGCGAAAAATCGCGGAGGGTGAGGAACGCCCCTTCCCGCGCAATCCGCAACCTGAAATTCCCGCGCGATTCGCGGGCTCGCCCACGCACCCCGGCCCAATCAGGCCCGGAAATCGATCACATAGGTCTCGCCGGCGGCGTCCTCGGCCTCGCCTTCGACGGACGACTTCAGCAGCGTGACGTAGAGCTTGAAGAGATAGGGCGGACGGATGTTGCGGGGCGACGCCAGCGCCTTGCCATCCTCGGTCCGGTTGAGCACCACGCGCTCCGAACCGGATTGGTTTTTCGGGTTCCAGCGCAGCAGCGCGCGCGGGACATCGGCGGCGATGGCCTTCTTCTTGGCGTCGTAGAAGGCTATTTTGAATGTGCCGTCCACGATCGCGACACCCAAGAAACCGCCGCCTGAGCGGGTGACTTCCACGCCCTCGACCTTGGCGGCAAGAGGCGCCTTGGCGTCCGCCTTTTTCGTCGAGGCCGCGTTCTTGTTCGAGTCGGTCGGAGCGGGTTCAGCCAACACGACGCGCACCATCGAGAGCGTCTCCGACTTCATGATGAGTCCGGCCGAAAAGGAACTGAGGAGAATCAGCAGCGCTTTCATTTCGTATACCGTATCGGCGCGAACCCGGCCAGCAAGGGACTTGAACTCACACGACGGGTTTTTTAGTTCCGTTTGACGGTCCCCCCCGACCGTGAGATTCCTCATCGCCGATGCACAACCTGGAACATCTCTTTGCCAAAAACCGCACCTGGGCGGACAACATCCGCCGCCAGAATCCCGACTTCTTTCCCGCCCTCTCCCGGCAGCAGTCGCCCCGTTACCTCTGGATCGGCTGCGCCGATAGCCGTGTGCCGGCCAACGACATCGTGGGGCTGCTGCCCGGCGAACTGTTTGTTCATCGCAACGTCGCCAACGTGGTCGTGCATACCGATCTGAACTGCCTCTCGGTGATGGAATTCGCCGTCGAGGTGCTGAAGGTGCAGCACATCCTCGTGGTCGGACATTATGGATGCAGCGGCGTAAACGCCGCACTGCACCGGGAGCGAATCGGCCTGGCCGACAACTGGCTCCAACACGTGCAGGACGTGCGCCGGAAACACGAGCAGCGCCTCGAGTGCGTGCAGGGAACGCCCGCGGACCGCTGTGATCGGCTCTGCGAGCTCAACGTGATCGAGCAGGTCGGCAACGTCTGCCGCACGACCATCGTGCGCGATGCGTGGCAGCACGGTCAGGAACTCACCGTGCACGGCTGGATCTACGGTCTGAAGGACGGGCTCCTGCGCGATCTGAAGTGCAGCGCGTCGAACCGCGAGGAAGTCATCCAAGGCTACAAGACCGCGCTCGAGTCCCTGTGATCGGTGGGTAGCCCGCCTCGTGGGAGGCGGGACAGAACGCCGCTTCAATTCCCGCCGGTCCCTGCTCTCACGAGCAGGGCTACAACTCGAATCGCTGTGCGCGAGGCGCTCAACCTCGCGTGCGCAGCGAAGCCTTTAGTTCCTTCCAGCGCGACAGGCGATCAGCGATCTTGGCTTCCCATCCGACGGGTTTGGGCGTGTAGAGCGCGAGGGGTTTTTCGAGATAGTCCTGGCCGGTGATATTCTCGGGGAAATCGTGCGAGTAGGCGTAGCCCTTGCCGTGGCCGGCGCGCTTGCTCGCCTGGCCGCCCTTGTCGCGGAGGTGAACCGGCACGGCTTGCACCGCGTGTTCCTTGAGCGCGCGGTGCGCGGCGCCAAGCGCGAGGGTGGCCGTGTTGCTCTTCGGCGCGGTTGCGATGTAGAGCGTCGCGTGCGCAAGCGTGAGTTCGGCCTCGGGCAGGCCGATAAAATCGCACGCATGGTGCGCCGCGACCGTGAGCGGCAACGCCTGCGGATCGGCGAGCCCCACATCCTCGCTCGCAAGAATCACAAGGCGCCGCGCGATGAAGCGCGGGTCTTCGCCGCCGGCCAGCATCTTCGCGAGCCAATACATCGCCGCATCCGGATCGCTGCCGCGGCAGCTTTTGATGAAGGCGGAGATGGTGTCGTAGTGCTCATCCTCGTCGGCGTCGTAGCGGATACGGCGCTCGCGCGCGAAAACCTCCAGCTCGGCCTCCGTGATCGCGGCGCCCTCGGCGAGGCCGAGCACCAGCACCTCGAGCGAATTCAGCGCCCGGCGCAGGTCACCATCGCAGAGCATAGCCAAGTCTGAGAGGATTTTGTCGGCGGCAGTCACGCCGCGCGCGCCGAGGCCGCGCTCGGCATCGGCGAGCGCTGCGCGCATCACACCGGCGACGGCCGCGGTCGCGAGCGGCTCGAGGCGGAACAGGTGGCTCCGCGAGAGGAGCGGCGGATTGACGTAGAAGCCGGGGTTGTGCGTGGTCGCGCCGATGAGGCGCACGCTGCCCTCCTCCACATCCGGCAGCAGCAAATCCTGCTGCGACTTGTTGAAGCGATGGAGTTCGTCGATGAAGAGAATCGTCGCGGCCTCGGGGCGGCGGCGCGCGGCGGCGAGGATTTCGCGCAGCTCGGCGACGTTGGACATGACCGCGTTGACCCGCACGAAGCGGCTGCCGGTCTCGCGCGCGATCGCCTCGGCGATGCTGGTTTTGCCGCAGCCGGGCGGGCCGTAGAAAAGCAGCGAGCCGAAGCGGTTCTGCGCCACCAGGCGCGGCAGCAGACTTCCTGTCTTCAGGATGTGCTCCTGCCCGACGACCTCACTCAACCGCCGCGGCCGCATCCGGGCGGCGAGCGGTTGGTGGACTTTTTGGCCAGAGGCGCTCGCCGGCCAATCCGCCGCAGGCGGCGGGCCGTCGCCAAAAAGGTCGGGCTGTTCCGAGGCCGGCATGGGCGGACCGTTCAGATATCGCCACCCTGCGGCCGCAACACGATCTCCTCGACCACGGTGCGACGTGACAGGCGGTAGACATCGAGGAAAGCCCGCGCGACATCCGCCGTCGGCATCATTCGCTCCTCGACCACGCCGCTGCCCGACCACGAAGGCGAGACGGTCGCGCCCGGATGCACGCAGCACACGCGCACGCCGGTGCCTTTCGTCTCGGCCCGCAGCACCTGCGCGAGCCCAGTCACCCCGAACTTCGCCGCGCAATACGCCGCGCCGTTCGGATAGGCCGCGAGGCCGGCGATCGAACTCATGAAGAAAACATCGCCGTGCTTGCGCCGCATCATTGCCGGAAGAAACGCCCGCGTGACGAGAAAAGCGCTGCGCAGATTGGCCGCGACGATGCGGTCGAATTCCGCGACCTTAGTCTCGGCAAAAGGCGCCCCGGCGAAAACCCCGGCGTTGTTGATGACCACATCGACCGCTCCGAAACGCTTAGCCACCAAAGCAGTCATTTTCGCGACGTCGGCTTCGGCGCTCACGTCGCAGGCAAACGCCTCGGCGACTGCTCCCTTCCTAGCGCAGGCGCGCGCGATGGTGGCAAGGTTCCGGGTGTTGCGTGCCACAAGGGCAAGCCGCACGCCGCGCACCTCAGCCGCAAACACTTTCGCGATGGCGGCGCCGATGCCCTGCGAGGCACCGGTGACAAGGACGATGGGAGGTTTCATCGAGCGACGGGATATCAGCACGCAAGCAGCCCGAAATCCATGAAGTCGGCGATGAAGCCGCCCTTCACGCCCTTGCAGATCACGCTCACCGCGTCGTGCGAGTGCAGCGACTCGAGGTGCGAGCACGCGATGCGGAAGTCCACGATGCGCCGATCAGCGTCGAACTCCCGGTAAAGCAGCCGCGCGGCATCCTCGACAAACTTGAGATGGGCGCCGTTGAGCTCGGCGAAAGCCTGCTCGTCCTCGCGCTTCACCATGACCTGCGTCTCGGTCTGCAAGGCGGCGAGGCAGAGCGCCTGCACATCCTCGATCCAGATTTTTTTCCCGTCGGCTTCCTCGAGGGAGATGCGAGCCTTGCTGCGTTGCGAGTGCGGCACGCTGTAGGCGCCGCGCGTGTCGCGCGCGTGCTCCGCCAGCTCCGCGCTGCACGGGCAGGCCGAGGAATAGACAAAGTCGAAATGGATGAAACGCCGGTAGCGCCCGCCCGCGGTCATCACCCCCTCGAACGCCACGTCGTAATACTGCCAGCCCGCGAGATCGCTGCGGAGGCTGGGCTGCATGAGCGGGTAGGAGAACTTCACCTTCAGCCGTGCATCCTTCGTGTCCACTTTGCGCAGGTAGGCCTTGAGGATTTTCCCCATCCACTCTCCCGTGACGACTTCGCTGCGGTGATCGTAGAATGAGCGCATGATGCGGCTCATATTGATGCCCTTGAGCTCGGCCTCCAGCGACACGGTGCCCGTCACGCTGGCCTCCAGGGTGAGGATCTTCCCGGCCTTGGTGCGGATTTTCAGCGGGAGGCGGAAATTATGGATACCCACCTGTTGGATCGGGACGTTGGCGCCCTGAATCGCATCGGTCGCGGCCCGCATCATGTCGGGCAGGGAAGCCTTGTGCGCCTGAGTCGAGCGGAACTTGCGATCGTAACTGCGCTGAATCTTCGCCGGCTGGCCGCCGCTCGAGTTGTGCAGATACATCGGCTTCATGGCGCAGGGGCGTCAGGGCCGTAAAACTCCGCGAAGTTCCGCGGCGTCTCGAACAGCCGCACGCGATGCAGCTTCGCCTGCGGCGGCAACAGCGGCGCGATCTCGTCCCAGAATGCGATCACGAGATTCTCCGTCGAAGGGATGACACCGCGCAGGAAGGCGACGTCCGTGTTCAGGTTCTTGTGGTCGCAGGGATCGACGACCGCGCGATGCAGGAGGCGTTTCAGCTCGCCGAGGTCCACGATGTAGCCCGTCACGGGATCCGGCTCGCCGCGCACCGTGACCTCAAGCACGTAGTTGTGGCCGTGCCAGTGGGGGTTGGTGCAGAGGCCGTATTGGGCCTCGTTCCACTTCTGGCTCTTCGTGGGATTGTGGAGCCGATGCGCCGAATTGAAGTGCACCTGCCGGGTGATGAACACAGTGCCGCGCAGCACGCGGGGCGCGACGGGTTTCCGGGCGGCGGTTTTCTTCGGCATGGAGGGTCAGACCTAGCGATAAAGCGGTTGTGGTCAATGCGCGCGGCGAAATGGTCTTCGCTATCGACGGCCCCGACGCCGGCCTTCAGTTTCCACCTCTGTCCGCCGATATCCA
>JANOCA010000686.1:0-2899 GCA_031411915.1 Opitutaceae bacterium | reverse complement strand
GTCGCGCACGGTCGCGGGATCGAATATGACCACGTCGGCGTGCAGGCCTTCGGCGAGCCGGCCGCGATCGGTGAGGCCAATGCGACGGGCGGGCATCGACGTCATTTTGGCGATCGCGGTCTCGAGCGGGAAAAGTTTCTTCTCGCGCACGTAGCGGGCGAGCACACGGGGGAACGTGCCATAGCAGCGCGGGTGCGGCGCGGCCTCGCCGGGGCGGGAGAGGCGGCCATCGGAGGCGACCATCACCTGCGGGTGGCGGAGGATGCGCTCGACGTCGGCCTCGTCCATCGCGTGGTAGATGCAGCTCGCGCCGCCTTTTCGCTGGCCCTCGATCACGAGGTCGGCGCCATTTTCCGGGGTGGGAGCGAGGCCGCGATCGACGCACCAGTCGTGCAGCGTGCGGCCTTCGAGGTCGCGCTGCCAAGTGACGGCGGAGAACTGGATGTTGCGCAGATCGCCGCCGCCGCGATCGGTGAGGATGGCCTCGACGATGTCCGCCTTGAGGCGGGTGCGCTGCGCGGGGTCGTCGATGCGTTTCCGAAACTGCGCGGCGCCGCCTTCGAGCGCCCACGGCGGGATGAGCACGCTGAGGCTCGTGTGGCTCGCGGTGTAGGGATAGGCGTCGGCCATGATGTCGAGGCCCTCGGCGCGCGCGGCGTCGATGAGCGCGAGGGTTTTCACGCTGTTGCCCCACGCGGGCTTGCCGATGGCCTTGTGGTGCGTGAGCACGACGGGTATGCGCGCCTCGCGGCCGATGGCGATGGCCTCGGTGACCGCGGGGACCAGGCCGACGCCTTCCTCGCGCAGGTGCGAGGTGTAGATGCCGCCCTGCGCGGCGGCGACGCGCGCGAGGGCGACGATCTCGTCGGTCTTGGCGAACGTGCCGGGCAGATACTTTAGGCCGGTGGAGAGGCCGAAGGCCCCGTCGCGCATCGCCTGCGCGACGTGGGCCTTCATGGTGTCGAGTTCGGCGGCGTTGGGCGCGCGATCGACCAGCTTGAGCACGGCGCTGCGAATCGAGCCGTGGCCGACGAGGTAGGCGGCGTTGGCGCCGAGGGGCATTTTTTCGAGCCGGGCGAGGAATTCGCCTAACGGGAAGGGCGAGCTGCCATCGGGCCCGCCGAGCAGAGTGGTCACGCCCTGCCGCACCGCGCTCTCGCAATCAGGCATCCGCTCGATCGGATCGATGTGCGCGTGGAGATCGATGAAGCCGGGCGCGACTGCGAGGCCGCGGGCGTCGATGCGGCGCGCGGCCGCGGCGCCGCTGAGATCGCCGATGCGCGCGATGGTGTCGCCGCGCACGCCGACATCGGCTCGACGCGGCGAAGCGCCGTTGCCGTCGTAGACCGTGCCGCCGGCGATGATGAGATCGAAGGGCGCCTCGGCGGCTGAGGTGGCAGCGCGGGAAAAAGCAGCGACGGCGACGAATGAAAAACGGGCGGCGAGATTTCTCATGAAGGGGCGGCGCCTGTGTTCGTAGCTCCGGCTTCAGCCGGAAGGAATGCTGAAAACGAATCGCTCACACCTTCCGTCTGAAGCCGGAACTGCGACCGGAGGCCGCCAAGGGAGTCAGCTCGCGCCGAAAAATTTCTGGATGCGGCGCAGGCTGGCGACGAGCGCGTCGATTTCCTGCTCGGTGTTGTAGATGTAGAAACTCGCACGCGTGGTGCTCGTGAGGCCGAGCTTGCGCATCAGCGGCTGGTTGCAGTGGTGGCCGCCGCGGAGCGCGATGCCGTCCTCGTCGGCGAAAGTCACGACATCGTGCGCATGCACGCCCTCGAAGGCGAAGCTCACGAGGCCGCTGCGCACGCCGCCGCGGCCCGGCCCGATCAGGCGGATGCCGGGCAGAGCGGAGAGCTTCTCGTAGGCGAGGGCGGCCAGGGCCTGGTCGTGGCGGGCGATTTCGGCGCGGTCGAGGGCGTCGAGGTAATCACAGGCGACGCCCAGCGCGATGGCATCGGCGACGTTGGGCGTGCCGGCCTCGAAGCGCTCGGGCGAGGGTTTCCATCGCGCGTCCGCGTAGTCGACCGTCACGACCATCCCGCCGCCGGTCTCGTCGGGCGCGAGCGCGTCGAGCAGCGCGCGGCGGCCGTAGAGCACGCCGATGCCGGTGGGGCCGCACATCTTGTGCCCGGAAAACGCGACGTAGTCGGCGCCGATCGCGCGCACGTCGAGCGGGCCGTGGCCGACGGATTGCGCGGCGTCGATCACGCTCACGGCACCGACCGCGCGGGCGCGGCGGCAGAGCTCGGCGACGGGATTGATGCCGCCGAGGGTGTTGGAAATGTGGGTGAACGCGAAGACCTTCACCTGCGGCGTAAGCAGCGCGTCGAGCGCCGCGAGGTCGAGGCCGCCCTCCGCGTCGGCACCGAGCACGGGGACAAATTTGAGCGTGGCGCCGCTGGCGCGCGCGGCCTGCTGCCACGGCACAAGGTTGGAGTGGTGCTCCATCTCGGTGCAGAGGATGACGTCGCCGGGCTTGAGCGTGGCGGCGACGCTGCGGGCGACGATGTTGATGCTCTCGGTCGTGCCGCGCGTGAAGATGACCTCGGCGGGATCGGCGGCGTTGATGAACTTCGCGACGCGCGCGCGCGCCCCCTCATAGGCATCGGTCGCGCGCATGGAGAGCGCATGGAGGCCGCGGTGGACGTTGCTGTTGTCGCGTTCGTAGAAGCGCACGAGCGCGTCGATCACGGCGCGGGGCTTCTGCGCGGTGGCGGCGTTGTCGAGGTATACGAGCGGCTTGCCGTGGACCTGCTGGTGCAGGATTGGGAAATCGTCGCGGATTTTGAGCGGGTCAAACATCGTCGTGTATCGTTCTCGTTCTCATTCTCGTAATCGTAATAGTTCTCCTGTTCTTTGGAGAACGAAAAAGATTACGAGAACGAGAACGATGGTC
>JANOCA010000685.1:0-3990 GCA_031411915.1 Opitutaceae bacterium | reverse complement strand
CCTGTGCGGCCTCGCCGTGCTGCGGCCGGCCGACTGGACCGCGACGTGGATCTTCGGTGCCGTGGCCGGCTCCGCGCTCTACTTGCATCCGATGCGGGTGGGCTCGGTGGATGTCTATTTCTGGGGGTGGGATCGCGAAGTCGCGGCGTGGGGCCTGGCCGCGCTGGCGGTGATTTTCCTGGGGCTGGGCAACCGCCTCGGCGTCCTGCTGCTCGCGGCGCTCATCGGCTTCGCCTGCGATGCGTTGGAGTCGGCCAACTGCTGGGACTACGCGGTCGATCCGTTTTACTGGCTGGCGAGCTTGGGCGCGCTCGCCTGGCGGGCGGTTCGCCGGCTCAAGCAGCGGCGGGCGGCGTTGCCGGAGCCCGCCCGCGGGTGAGAGGGCGTCGAAGAAAAGACCCCCTGATTGTCATTCTGAGCGCAGCGAAGAATCCAGCAGGACATTCGCTTCCCTGAAAACATCGCGCAGATCCAAGTGGATTCTTCGCTCTGCTCAGAATGACAGGCCTTTTCGTCGCGCCCTAAGGAAAAAACGCGGGGGCGGAGCCCCGTGCGCTTCACGGCAGGAACGAGCAGATGTATTCGCACAGCCCGCTCTTCACCGCGATGGTGAAGCCGCTGTTGGCGGGCACGTCGAAATGCGTGCCGGCGCCGTAGGTGCGCGACTCCTTGGCGTCCTTCTGCGTGACCACGCACTCGCCCGCCACGATCTCCATGCGCTCGGCGGCGCCGGTGCCGAAGTAGTAGGAGCCGGGGCGGATGAGCCCGAGTGTCTTCTTTGACTGGTCGCCGAAGAGCACGGTGTGGCTCACGACGTTGCCGTCGAAGTAGACATTGGCCTTGGTGTGGACGGTGACGCCGGAGAATTCCTTGGGAAGGGAGGACATGGGAAAAATGTCGATGCCGGCGCGGGGCGCGCGAGGCAAGCGCGGCTTTTCCCCGCGATTTCCTAGACAGTGAAACGAATAGAAGGGGTCTCTTCTCCGTAGGCTCACATCGACCGTCGAACGATCGTCCTGCGCGAAACGTCGGTCAGTCGGAGATCTTCTTGAAGCGTGCCCACACCTCAAGAAAGCGCAGAACCTCATGCTCGACTGAGAATAGTTTCCTCAAGATCGACGGCCCAAATGTGTCTCTCCATTCACCTTCGAGCACACTGCCTTCTGGGGAGGCCCTGAGCCGTCCGACGAACCGCTCTCCGAACTGGTGATTGGCGCTCTCCAAGACCACGTCTTCGCCGTTGAATTCTCCGACGACCCGTGAAGTTCGCCTTCGGAAATGAGGCTTGAGCAACGATGGGCGGGGACCAATTTGCTCACGCAGCATAGCGCGGCATTCCTCGATCGACAGCGGCGACAGGAATTTCATCGCTTGGAGCAATGGCCGGACTTCGGCGCCTACGGAATCCGCAGCATCTTTCCGGCGGCGAAGCTGCGTTGGTCGGGCAGCACGTCCGGGTTGGCGGCGACGATCTCGGGCCAGCGGCTGGGGGTGCCGTAGTAGCGTTCGGAAATCGAGGACAGCGTCTCGCCCGGCGCGATGCGGTGGGAGAAGGCGGGGCGGCCGGCGTAGGGGTTTGTGGGAGCGGCGGCCAGGCTCGCGCGGCGCACGGCTTCCGGTGCGGGCGGGTTGGCCGGCGCCGAAATCATCCGGGACCGGCCCACGCTCTGGGTGGGCGGATTCGATGCGACGATGACCGGGGCGGCGGGCTCGGGCGCGCGGTCGGGAATTTTTTCGCGGAGGTCGTCGCGCTCGCGCGCGATCTGGGCGTAGGCGCGCAGGACGATGGCGAGCTTCTCGTCGGTCTCCGCGCGAGTCACGGCGGCGCGATCCAGGTCCTCGCGCGTGGCGAGGGTGGAGGCGTGCTGCTCGAGCGCGACCTTGTCGGCTTGGAGCTGGCGGACGCGGTCCTCGAGTTCGCGCGCGACGGTGGCGCGGGTGCGCAGGCCGGCGATCTCCTCGTTCGCGGAGGCGAGTTGCTGACGCGCTTGTTGGGTGTCGCGCTTCGCCGCGTCGAGTTCGGCGGGATCGGTGCGCGGCGCGATTTGCGAGAGGGCGAGGGCGGCGCGCAGGCGCAGGTTCTCGGCGTCGAAGGCGGCCTGTTTTCTCTCGCCCTCGGTGGTCGCGGCCTGCGTGGTGCGCTCGAGGATGGCGACCTCGTTCTGGAGGCGGGCGAGTTCGCCGTCGGTCTTTTGCTTGAGGGCCTCGTTGGAGGAGACGGCGGCGTCGAGCGCGGCCTTGGTGCGGGCGGCTTCGTCGCGCGCGGCGGCGAGGCGCTCCTGCACGGCGGGCAGCTCGACGGCGCGGATGGCCAGCGCGGCCTTGTCGGCCTCAAGCTGGCGCACGCGGATCTCGAGTTCCCGGGCGGCGGCGGCCTGTTCGCGAAGGGCGGCGAGTTCCTGCGTGGTGTTGGAGACTTGCTGGCGCGCCTCGAGGGCGGCGCGTTGCGCGGACTCGAGTTCCGCGGGCGGGACCTTGGGCACGGCCTCGGCAGTGGCGAGCGCGGCCCGCAGGCGCACCGTCTCGTTGTCCTGCGCGGAGGCCTTGGCCGCGAACTCTGCGGCCGCGGCTTTCGCCGTGCGCTCAAGGATGGAAAGTTCGTTCAGCAGGCGCGCATTCTCCGTCTCGGCGCGGGTGCGGGATTCGGCGGCGGTGGCGAGGGTGGCCCTGACCTGCCCGAGTTCGCGGCGGGTCTCGGTGAGCTGCGCCTCAAGCTCGGCGATCCGGCGTGCGCGGTCGTCGGAGTCGCCGACGGCCTTGGTGTTGGCGTTGGCCAGCGCGGCCTTCTCGGTCTCGAGCTGGCGCACGCGCTGCTCGAGGTCGCGCGCGGCGGCGGCCTGAGCTTGCGACTGGTCCAGACTGACGCGGGTGGTCGCGAGGTCGCGCTCCGCGCTCGCGGCCCGGACGCGGAGCGCCGCGAGTTCCTGCCCTGCGGCGGAAAGCTGCTGGCCGAGCTGCGCGACCTCGGCGCGCGTGGCGGTCACGATCTCGGAGGCGGTGCGCAGCTCGTCCTGCAAGGCGACGCTGCCGGAGCGCGCGATCGCGAGCTGCTGCTCGGCCTGCGTGCGGGACTGCACCAGCGCATCTCGCGCCGCGGCGAGATCGCGCTCCGTGGTCGCGACCTGCACGCGCAGGGTCGCGAGTTCCTGCGTGGTGGCGGAGAGTTGCCGCTGCGTCTGCAACGTGTCGCGCTGCGCCGCTTCCGTGGCGGCGGTGGCCGTGCGGAGGCGGGCGGTCTCGGCTTCGAGTTCCGATTGGATTTTTTCCGCGCGCGCTTGGGCGGCCTGCGTGTCGCCCTGCAATCCGGCGACCTGCGCGCGCATCGCGGCGAGTTGCGAGTCTGTCTGCGCCCGCGCCTCGGCGTGAGCAGAGGAGGCCAGCGCCGCGGCCGCGCTGGAGGAGGCGAGGCCGGCCTTGGTCTGGGCAAGTTCCGTCGTCGCGGCCGTGTGCTTTTCCTCCAGCGCCGATAGTTCGCGAATCTTCGTTTGGGATACGGTGGCGGCGGCGGCGAGATCGGCGGTGCGCGCGGCGAGGGCGACGCGATTTTTTTCCAGCTCCTCGCGGGTGGTGGCGAGTTCGCCCTGCGAGGCGGCCGCCTGCGTGCGCAGCGCGGCCAGTTGCACATCGGCCTCTGCGCGAGCCTGCGAGTGGGCGGAGGCGGCTAGGGTCGCTGCGGTGGTGGAGGAGGCGAGGGCCGTCTTGAGCTGGGAAAGTTCCGTCGTGACGCCGGCGAAATCGGCGGTGCGCGCAGAAAGGGCGGCGCGATTTTTTTCCAGCTCGTCGCGCGTGGAGGCGAGTTCGCCCAGCGAGGTGGAAACCTGCGCCCGCGCGGCGCCAAGATCCTGCATGGCGGCGGCGAGCTGGCTGCGCGCCGCGGTCTCGGCGGCGGCGTAAGTGGCGCTGAGCCGGGTGACTTCCTCGCCATGGATTGAGAGAGCCTTCTCCGCCGCGGCCTGGGCGGCCCGGAGATCATTCTCGCGCGCGGCGACC
>JANOCA010000684.1:0-4867 GCA_031411915.1 Opitutaceae bacterium | reverse complement strand
ACCTCGATCACGCAGTCGGGCGTCGAGGGCATCGCCACGCGCCACGGCTACCGCGTCGAGCAGCTCGGCCTGTCGCTCTACAACATCGACGAGGATCCGGGCGAGACCCGCAACGTCGCCGCCGCGCATCCCGACATCGTGAAGCGCCTGACCGCCGCCGCGGACGCCGCCCGAAGCGACCTCGGTGATTCGCTGCAGAAGATAGCCGGCAGCGGCCTGCGCAAACCCGGCTTCGACGAATCTTCCGGCCCATGAAACCGCGTCACCTTCTCTTCCTGTTCGGCCTCGGCTGCGTGGGCGCGTTCGCCGCCGCCCCGCGCCAGCCCAACATCATCGTCATCATGTCCGACGACATGGGCTACTCGGACCTCGGCTGCTACGGTGGCGAGATCGAGACGCCGAATCTCGACGCGTTGGCGAAGGGCGGCGTGCGCTTCACCCAGTTCTACAACACCGCCCGCTGTTGCCCCACGCGGGCGTCGCTGCTGACCGGACTTTACCCGCACCAAGCCGGCATCGGGCACATGATGAATGACCGCGGCCTCGAGGGCTATCGCGGCGAACTGAACCGCCGCAGCCTCACGATCGCGGAGGCGGTGAAGCCCTCTGGCTATCGTTCCTACATGGTCGGAAAATGGCACGTCACGAAGCACATCAATCCCTCGGGCGAATCGGATAAAAGCAACTGGCCGCTGCAGCGCGGCTTTGACCGCTTTTACGGGACGATTCACGGCGCCGGGAGCTTCTACGACCCCAACTCGCTCACCCGCGACAACACGCTGATCTCGCCCGCGGCCGATGCGGCCTACCAGCCGAAGGAGTTTTTCTACACCGACGCGATCAACGATCACGCGAGCCGCTTCGTGACAGACCACGCGCGGGACCACGCCGGGAAGCCGTTCTTCATGTATGTCGCGCACACCGCGCCGCACTGGCCGATGCACGCCAAGGAATCAGATATCGCCAAATACCGCGGCAAATACGACGCCGGCTACGACGCCATCCGCACCACGCGCGTCGCGAAGATGAAGCAGCTCGGCCTGATCGATCCCCGCTGGCAGGTCGCCCCGCAGGCCGGCGGCGCGTGGGCCGACGTGCCGAACCGCGAGTTCGAGCTCCGCTGCATGGAAGTCTTCGCCGCGATGATCGACTGCCTCGATCAGGGCATCGGCCGCCTCGTGGCCGAGCTGAAGCGCACCGGGCAGCTCGAGAATACGCTGATCCTCTTCCTCCAGGACAACGGCGGCTGCGCCGAGACGATGGGCCGGCGGGGCGAGTTCCAGCCGCGCGCGGACCGACCCACGTTGCCGCCGCTGGCGGCGACCTATCTCCAGACAGAGATGATTCCGAAGCAGACGCGCGACGGCTACCCGATGCGCCAAGGCTACGGCGTCCTGCCCGGGCCGGCCGACACTTACATCGGCTACGGCGAAGCGTGGGCGAACGTCAGCAACACCCCCTTCCGCGAATACAAGCACTGGGTGCATGAGGGCGGCATCAGCACGCCGCTGATCGCGCACTGGCCGGCCGGGATTCCCCCCGCCCGGCGCAACGCCCTGGAACCGCAGCCGGGCCACCTCATCGACCTCATGGCGACAGCCGTCGATCTCGCGGGAGCCACGTATCCGAAGACGCATGCCGGGAAGACCCTGCACCCGCTCGAAGGCGTGAGCCTGCGCCCCGCCTTCGCCGGCCGGCCGGTCGATCGCCGCGAGCCGATCTTTTTCGAGCACGAGGGGAATCGCGCCGTGCGCGACGGTCCGTGGAAGCTCGTCGCGAAAGGTCCGGCCGGCGCCTGGGAACTCTACGACATGGCCGCCGATCGCACCGAGATGAACAACCTCGCGGCGCGTGAACCGGAGCGGCTCCGGCGGATGATCGGCCAGTGGGAGACGTGGGCGCGGCGCGCGCACGTGCTGCCCTGGATCTGGGAGCCCGCCTACGGCGAATCGCCCGCGGGCGCCCAAAAAGCGAAGGCCAAGAAGCGCGCCAAGCAGTAGGCCACGTTCTCCAAATCCCCAACCCCTCCCCCACGCCACACCATGAAAATCCCAGTCTCGTTTGTCGGGCTCGCCTTCTGGGCACTCGCATCGTTCGCACCGACGGCCGCCGCGGCGACGCAGCCGAACCTGCTCTTCATCGCCATCGACGACCTCAACCACTGGGTCGGTCATCTCGGGCGCCATCCCCAGACGAAGACGCCGAACATCGATCGCCTGGCCAAGGCGGGCGTGACGTTCACCAAGGCGTATTGCACGGCGCCCGCCTGCAATCCGTCGCGCGCATCCCTGATGTCCGGCCTGCGGCCGAGCACGACGGGCTGCTACGTGAATTCGCAGAACTGGCGGCCCGGCATCAGCGAGGACAAGCTGCTCAACTCGCATTTCCTCCGCGCCGGCTACCGCGTCTACGGTTCGGGGAAAATCTATCACGGGGCCGCTGACCGCGGCGGCGAATGGACGGATTATTTCCTGCCGCCCGGCGGCGACCTGAAGCTGCATCCCTCGGCAAAGGACGACGGCGTGGGCGGCATCAAGTTTGGGCCGTTGGCGAATCGCGACGAGGACCTGCCCGACTATCACGTCGCGACTTACTGCGTGCAGCGGCTCCAGGAAAAGCACGACAAGCCGTTCTTTCTGACCGCGGGTTTCGTGAAGCCGCACATGCCGTTCAGCGTGCCGAAGAAATGGTTCGATCTGTTCCCGTTGGAGTCGATTCAGCTTCCACCGCACCGGGCTGACGATCTCGACGACGTGCCGCCCGCCGGCCGCCGGATGGCGCGGCCGGAGGGCGATCACGCCCAGATCGTGGCGTCGGGGCGTTGGAAGGAAGCCGTGCAGGCGTATCTCGCGACCATTGCGTTTCTCGACGCGCAGGTGGGCCGCGTGCTCGACGGGCTCGAGCGTTCGCCGCACAAGGACAACACGATCGTCGTCCTCTGGAGCGACCACGGCTGGAGCCTCGGCGAGAAATCGCACTGGCGGAAATTCGCGCTCTGGGAGGAGCCCACGCGCACCGTGTTCGTGTGGAAGGCGCCCGGCGTGACACCGGCGGGCGGCGTCTGCGACCGGCCCGTGGACTACACGAGCATCTATCCTACCGTGTGCGCGCTCACCGGCGTGCGGGCTCCGGCCCACTTGGATGGCCGCGACATTTCTGCGCTGCTGAAGAATCCGCGCGCGGCGTGGGATCTGCCCGCCATCACGACCCACGGCTTCAAGAACCACACGGTCCGCAGCGAGGACTGGCGCTACATTCGCTACGAGAACGGCGACGAGGAACTCTACCACAACGCAGTGGACCCGCTGGAATACACGAACCTCGCGAACCGGCCCGAGCATGCGGCGCGCAAGACCGCGCTCGCCCAATGGCTGCCGAAGACCGATGCGCCCAATCTTCCCGGGGCCGGCGGCGGTGCGGACAATGGCAAGAAGGCGTCCAACAAACAGGAGAAGCGGAAAAAATGAAGCCGACGAAACCTCCATATTCCAGCTCCGCCAGTTCGGTCAGGCGGACCCTCGCAGTCGCGGCTTTCCTGCTCGGGGCGGGGAGCTGGGCGGCGGCCGCCACGACCGCGAAGCCCAACGTCCTCATCATGGTCGCCGACGACCTCGGATTCGCCGACGTCGGCTTCAACGGCGGCAAAACGATCGCCACGCCGAACCTTGATCGCCTCGCGGCGACCGGGGTGAACCTGACGGATTTCCGCGCCTGCCCGATGTGCTCGCCGACGCGCGCAGGGCTGATGACCGGGCGGTGGCCCCTCCGCTTCGGGATGATGCGGGCGGTCGTGCCGCCGTGGTCGCGCCATGGCCTGCCCGCGGCCGAGGCGACGCTGCCGGAGCTGCTCGCCGCCGCGGGCTACGGCCAGCGCGGCATCGTCGGCAAGTGGCACCTCGGTCACGCACGCCGCGAGTTTCTGCCGCTCGCCCATGGCTTCACGCGCTTCTACGGCCACCTGAACGGCGCGATCGACTACTTCAACTTGGAGCGCGACGGCGAACGCGACTGGCACGACGATGATCGCACGTCGGGCGATTCCGGTTACGCCACGGATCTCCTCGGGGAGCAGGCCGCCCGCTTCATCCAGGCGGCGCCGGCCGGGAAACCCTGGCTGCTCTATGTGCCGTTCAACGCCCCGCACAGCCCGTTCCAAGCGAAGGAAGCCGACCTGAGGAAATATCCGCAGCTGCAGGGCGATCAGCGCGCCTTCGCCGCCATGGTCGACTGCATGGATCAGGCGATTGGCCGGATTCTCGCGGCGGTGGAGGCCCGGCCGGATGCCGCGAATACGCTCGTCCTTTTCTTCAGCGACAACGGCGGCATCCCGCGCGTCGGCAGCAGCAACGGGCCGTATCGCGGCGCCAAGCTGACCGTGTATGAGGGCGGCACGCGCGTGTGCGCCGCGCTGCGCTGGCCAGCCGGTGGAATCGCCGGCGGGAAGAAGTTCGACGGCCGGATCGGCTACATCGACGTGCTGCCCACCGTGCTCGCCGCGGCTCAAGCCCCGGCGCCGCAAAACCTCGACGGCGTGAATGTCCTTCCGGCCTTGCGCGGCGGCGCGCTGCCGGAACGCGCGTGGTTTTCGTATATGCATCAAAGCGAGGATGCCCACGCTTCGGTGCATCTCGGCCAGTGGAAGCTCGTCGCGCACGGCGATTTTTTCGCCGCACAACCCGCGGCGGCGCCGGTGCTCGAGCTCTACAATCTCGCGGCGGACGCCGCTGAAAAGACCGACCTGGCCGCGCGCGAACCCGGGCGCGTCGTGGAGCTGCACCGGCGGCTGCGCGAGTTCGGCACGTGGCAGCAGCCGGGCGTCGGCCCCTACACCGAGGGCCGGGCCGGCTTCACGCCGCCCCGGGATTGG
>JANOCA010000683.1:0-3311 GCA_031411915.1 Opitutaceae bacterium | reverse complement strand
GGTGCAAGCAGCACAACGGCGTAGCCGACGTCAGAATACTTCTGGAACTTCTCGATGAGCGTGTTCCCGGCGCCGGGCTTCTCGTCGAGGATGATCGCCTCGAGCTCGAGTTTTTCAATGTGAGGCCAAGCTCAAGTCCGGCACCTCGCACCTCTACGGCCGCCGCACGTTCTACATCGACGAGGATTCCTGGCAGATCCTCGCCGCCGACCAGTATGACGGCCGCGGCCAGCTGTGGCGCGTCTCCGAGGCCCACTGCATCAACTACTATGATGCGCAGACTTTCTGGAGCACGCTCGAGGTCCACTTGGATCTTCAGAACGGCCGCTACCTCGCCGTCGGCCTCGACAACGAGAACGCAATGTATGACTTCGGCGTGAAGCGCACGCCCGCCGACTACACGCCCGACACCCTCCGCCGCGACGGCGTGCGATGAGGCAGCATCGTAGGGCGGGTCTCGGACCCGCCCTTTTTTGTGCCCGTGCCCGCACCCGATTCAACGAACCTGCCCCGCGTAGCGGCGGGCGTCCCTGCCCGCCGAGGTTGGACTAGCGCCCTTCGAGGTGGGGCTCGCTCTCCGAGCGGGCCTGAGTTGAGCGGCGATTCGAAAATGTGCTCTGCGAGTCACGTTGAAACCCAAGCCGGTTCGGAGAACCGGCCCCACCTCCGATCCGTAGCCCGTCTGGTGAGAGGCGGCACGATGCTCGCCCTGCTGCTCCCACTCGCCCTCGCCTCCGCCCCCGCCGCGCCTTCTCCGCCGCGCACGCTCCTCCTCGACGCGGCCCTCAGCAGCAGCGACCTCATCGCCGTCGGCGAGCGCGGCGCCATCGTCCGCTCCACGGACAACGGCCGCACGTGGGAAACCATTTCCTCACCGGTGCGCGCCACGCTCACCGGCGTCGCCTTCGCCACGCAGGCCGCGCCGCGCACGGGCTGGGCCGTCGGCCACGACGCCGTGATCATCGGGACGACCGACGGCGGGAGAACCTGGGCCAAGAGCTATCAAGGCGAGAATCTGCAGGACTCGTTTCTCGACGTCGTCGTGCTCGACGCGCGCCGCGCCATCGCCGTCGGCGCCTACGGCCTCGTCGTCGCCACCGCCGATGCCGGCAAGACGTGGGCGCGCCGCAAAATCTCCGAGGACGACACGCACCTCAACCGCATCTCCCGCGGCCCCAGCGGCACGCTCTACCACGCCGGAGAGCGCGGCACGCTCCTGCGCTCCACCGATCAGGGCGGGACATGGACGCGGCTCACCGCACCCTACGAGGGCTCGTTCTACGGCATCCTCGCGCTCGACCGCCGCAGCGTGATCGCGCACGGCCTGCGCGGCCACGTCTTTCATTCGGCCGACGATGGCCAGTCCTGGCAGGCGGTCGCCACGCCCGCGCCCACGCTGCTCGCGACCGCCTTGCGATTGCGCAGCGGCGTCACGGTGTTCGCCGGCCAGGCGCGCACGCTGTTCTTCGGCCGCGAGCCGACCGCTGCGCTGACCGCCTCGGCGATCACACCAGCCTCAGCCATCGCCGAATTGCTCCAGTTGCCCGACGGCCAGCTCCTCGCCGTCGGCGAGGCCGGCGCGACGCTCATCGATCCCGCCGTAGCGATCCCGGGGGCCAAGCCGCAGCCGTTCCGCGCGCCATGAATGTCGCTGCGGAAAACTTTCCGAGTGTAGGGCCTGAGCTTGCTCAGGCCTTTTCCGGCCGCACGCGCGGCCTGTCCAAGGTCAGGCCCTACACCGCGGCGAGGGCGCCGCGGCTCCATTCTTTCCTCCGATCCGCGGCGTGGTGTTCCGGTAGCCCGCCTCGTGAGAGGCGGGACCGACCCGACCTTATCGACCGTGCTGTCCCTGCCCCTCGACAGGCTCGGGGCCGTGAGCCTGCCGACACAGCTCTCACGAGCAGGGCTACCCCAAGCGTCGCGCACTAGCCGCCATGCTCGAGAGATTCACCACCTGGATGTTCCGCTGGCGCACGCCGCTTGTCGGCGTGTTCGCGCTCCTCACGGTGGCGATGGGCTACTACGCGCTCCGGCTCCGGGTCGACGCCAGCTTCAACCAGACGCTGCCCGTCGACCACGACTACATCCGCACGTTTGTGAAGCACCAGCGCGACTTCGGCGGCGCCAACCGCGTGCTCATCGCGCTCATGGCGCGGCAGGGCGACATCTTCACCCCGGAATTCTTCGCGCAGCTGAGGCGGGTGACCGACGAGGTCACGTTTCTCCCCGCCGTCGATCGCGCGCAGGTGCAGTCGCTTTTCACGCCGAATGTCCGCTACCTCGAGGTCGTCGAGGACGGCCTCGCTGGTGGGAACGTAATCCCCGCTGACTTCACGCCCTCCGCCGCGGGCTTCGCGACTGTCCGCGAGAACATCGTCAAATCCGGCCGGCTCGGCCAGCTCGTCGCCAATGATTTCACCGGCGCGATCGTCAGCGCCCAGCTGCAGGAAATCGATCCGGGCACCGGCGCAAAGATCGATTACGCCGAGGTCGCCACCGCACTCGAGGCCATCCGCACCCGCGTCGAGCAGGACACCCAGGGCGCGACGCGCGTGCACATCATCGGCTTCGCAAAGATCATCGGCGACGTCAGCGACGGCGCCCGCGGCGTGCTGACGCTCTTCGGCATCTCCATTTTGGTGACGGCTCTCCTCGTGTGGCACTACGCGGGCCGCTGGAAACTCGCCGCCGCGCCGGTCGTGTGCTCGCTCGTCGCCGTCGTCTGGCAGCTCGGCGGCCTCACCTGGCTGGGCTACGGCATCGATACGTTCTCGATCCTCGTGCCGTTCCTCGTCTTCGCGATCGGCGTGAGCCACGGCGTGCAGAAAATCTGCACGTTCCGCAACGAGGTCTTCAAGGGCCTCGCCGGCGCCGAGGCGGCGAAGTCCGCGTTCAGGCAGCTCATCGTGCCCGGCATCGTCGCGCTCCTCACCGACACCGTCGGCTTCATCACGATGCTCGTCATCAAGATCCCGGTTATCCAGGAACTCGCCATCACCGCTAGCCTCGGCGTCAGCGTGATCGCGATCACCAATTTCTTTCTGCTGCCGCTGCTCCTCTCCTACCTGCACCTGCCGCCGTCCTATGCCGCGTGGGTCGCGGAGCGCCGCGCCAAGTCCGACCGCTTCTGGGAAAAGCTCGTCGACTTCATGAAGCCGAAGCCCTCCATCGCGATCATGCTCGTGTGCTTCGCGCTCGGCGGCTGGGCGTTTTGGAAATCGCACGAGGTCCGCATCGGCGACACGCAGGAGGGCGTGCCCGAGCTGCATCCGGACTCGCGCTACAACCGCGACAGCCACGTCATCACGACC
>JANOCA010000682.1:0-1570 GCA_031411915.1 Opitutaceae bacterium | reverse complement strand
CTGTGCCTCTGTGGTTCATGTCTTGCGAATTATTTCGCCCCGGTGAGTTCTTTTATGCGCAGGCCGAAGTCTGGCGCGGGCTCGCCGCCGGGGGCGCGCGTGAAATGCAGGGCCTTGAATCTTTCCGGCACCAGCGCCTCGGCCTCGGTGGTGGCGTCGATGCAGACGGGCAAGATGAACACGGCGCCCTCGGCGATGTTGCGCGCACGATCGGTGGCGTAGCTCCACTCGCGGCGGAAATAGGCTTCGAGCCGCCGCTGCGTGGTGGCGGAAATCACGGGCACGAAGAACGCGCAGCGCGCGATGTTCTGGCGGATCTTGCGGTCGTAGTCGTCGCCGCTCTCGAGGCGCTCCATGTCGAACCACGTCGTGACGCCGGCGGCATCGAGCGAGGCCTTGAGGCGCTGCACGGCGGGCAGGTCCTCGCGCGCGTAGCTGATGAAGACGGCGCGCTCCGGCATCTCGCGCGCGGGCGGCAGGAAGCGTTGCACACCGGAGGCCGCGGGCGCCGCGGGCGCCAAGCCCCGGCGCTGCATCCAGCGGCGGTGCAGCTCCTCGACGAATTTCTCCGCGCCATCGAAGACGCGCGTGCGCGCACTCACCTGCTGGAGGAAGGAGACGAGCCGCGTGTCGCGCGACGTGCTGTCGTCGGCCAGCACCTCGCCCACATCGCGCGGATCGGAGAGGCGGCGGCGCTTGGCCATGCGGAGGAAAAAGCGCGCGAGCCAGTTGGAGAAATTGCCGCCGAGGAGGAGCAGGTGGTTGTGCTCGAGCTCGTGGAAGAGTTTCTCCGGCGCGAGGTGCTCGCTCTGGAGCGCGCAGATGAACTCGAGCGTGTCCTCGTCCGAAATCACGTAGGTGGGCGAAGCCGAGAGCCGGCCGAGCAGGTGATAGACGACGGGCCGGTGGAACTGCTCGCGCTCGACCGCCAGATCGGCGACGCGGTTGGGGGCGTAGGCGACGACCTCGGTGGACGCGCTGCCCGCGAAGCGCTCGGCGTTGATCGCGTTTTCCAGCAGCGGATCGAACGTCGTGGTGACGAAGAGATTGAAGTCGGTGATCTGCGCGAGCTGGCGCAGCGCGGGCGGCACGGAAAAATTCGTCTCCCGCAGGATCGAGCGCACGCGGGTGTAGGCCTCCTCGCGGCGGCCGCGCGCGGAGAGGAACTGGCAGACGACGTCGTTGAGCGTGTAAGGCTGCGGCAGAGAGGCGGCGGCGACGCCCAGGCGCGCGGCGAGTTTCTCCGCGAGCCAGTCATAGAGCAGGCAGGAACCCGACTCGGTCTCGACGCGCAGCAGCTCAGGCCCGACGATCGGAATCACGCGCTTCTCCTCGATGTAGTTGAGAAGGTCCTCCCACGCGTCGTCGTCGAACGACGGCAACGCGACGCTGGAGGCGACGGAAGCGGTTGTGGGCGAGTCCACGCGCCGCCCAACGCACAGGCAAAGCGTGGCGGCGGCGAGTAATTTCTAATCCGGCGCCAAGGCGCGTGGCTGAAAATCAGAACCGCCAAGCGGCGCTCACTCCGATCTGCCGCGGGTCGGCGCGGGTCTCGTAGCGCGTCTCGATG
>JANOCA010000681.1:0-10072 GCA_031411915.1 Opitutaceae bacterium | reverse complement strand
GCGAGGTCGTCGAGGGAGTGGCGGTTGCCGGCGTAAGTGAGCACGTCGACGTTGAGCACCGAGTGCTGCGTGGTCGTGACGAGGAGGCGGACGAGGTTGCTGCCGATGAAGCCGGCGCCGCCGGTGACGAGGATGTTCATGAAGGGAAGCAGAGAAGTGAACCGCGAAGGGCGCGAAGGGACGCGAAGATCAAGGGCGAGTGAGGACGATGCGCTCCCATTCGAGGCGTGCGGAAGAACCGAAATTCACGAGGAGCCCCAGTTGGTGGCCGGTCACTTTGAGGTAATTGAGGACTTGGGCGCGATGCTCATCGGTCAAGCACTTGGCGGCCTTGAGTTCGACGATGATGGAATCGAAGCAGAGAACGTCCGGCGTGTAAGTGTGCCGCAGCGGTCGGCCGCGATAGTGAATGATGTAGTTTCGCTGGGCATCAAAGGGAATGCCCTCCATCTCCATCTCGATTTCAAGAGCGTCCTGATAGACGGGCCCCGCGAAACCGTTACCCTTGTCTTTGTGGACGGCTATGCACGCGCCGACGATCCGGTAGCATTCATCGCGGTGGAGCAATTCGTCATTCATTCGCGAGCCTTCGCGTCCTTCGCGGTTAATTTTTCTGCCAGCGGGCGAGGTCGCGGGCGATGGCGGCGTGGACCTCGGTCATCTGGATGCCGACGCTCGCGAGCTTCGAGGAATCCATGGTGCAATTGGAGCGCGGGGTCTTGGCGGCGAGGTGCATGAACTCGGTCTCGTCCTTGAAGAACGAGAACTCCTTGTTGGCGACGCCGCTTTTCTTGATGGCTTCGACGACCTCATGGGTCGTCACGTGGCCGGGGTTGGTGACGTTGTAGAGGCCGAAGGGCACGCGCTTTTCCCAGCACGCAAAGGTGGCGGTGACGAACTCCTCGAGCTGCGAGACGGAGTTGGTGGCCTCGAGCAGGCGCGGGTAGCGGATGAGCTTGGTGAGATAGTTGCGCGGGCTGTCGTGCTGGTCGAAGGGGATGCGCAGGCGCCAGACGTAGTGGTTGGATTTGCCGGCGAGGACCTCTTCGCCGAGGGCCTTGGTGCCGGAGTAGAACGAGCAGTTGTTGGTGCGGAAAGTGAAGTTCGGCGTGTCGGCCTCGGTGAAGCCGCCGCCATCAGGCCGCGAGCCGGTGAAGATGCAGCCGGAGGAGACGTGGCCCCAGGGCACGCCAGCGGCGGCGCAGGCATCGGCGATGATGCCGGGGAGGACGGCGTTGCCGAAGAGGCACGCGTGCTTGTGCAGCTCACAGGCATCGACGTTGGGCTTGCCGGTGTAGCCGGCCGCGTTGATGAGGAACGCAGGCTTGTCGCGCAGGAGAGCGGCGCGGAGCGTGTCGCCGTGCGTGTAGTCCAGCTCGGCGCGGCGCAGATTGCGGAAAGGGATGCCCTTGCGAGTGAGCAGGGCCTGATATGCGGTGCCGACGTAGCCAGAGCCTCCGAGCAGATAGATCATGGAAAGTGGAAAGGGAAACGCACGGGCGGCGCGTGAACAAGGGTTTTTCCGGGCGAGTTCTACGCGGATTCGGGCCAAAAAAAACCGCCAGCCCGGGAAGGGCTGGCGGTTTGGAAGATCGCTGAGGCGAGCTTAGAACCGAATCGCGGCGCCGAACTGCACGCGCCAGCGGCTAGAAACGTTATCGATTACGACGTCGCCGGGGGCGGCGGTCCAAGTCGGCACGACCTGGCCCGCGGCGTTGTAGGTCGCATTGCCCATGGTGCGGCGGAAGTAGACCGCGTTGCTGGTGTTGGTGAGCACCCGCACATCGCCAAAATAATTCCGGCTCAGCCAATAGCCGAAATTGATGAAGTCGAAGAAGAGCTCGACCTCGAGCGGCTTGTAGATCGGGAGCTTCTGCGTGAACTTCAGGTCGAGCTGGTTGACCCATGGTTGGATGAACGCATTGCGCGGCGCGTTGCCGCCGGCATATTTGTTCAGGCCGCTGGAGCTGAGGAAATCAAAGAACGCGGCCTGCTGCACTCCATTCATGCCGGTGAGCGCGATCTTCGGGTCGGTCGGGCCGGTGGGCACATAGACGAGGTCGTTGGTGGTGACACCGTCGCCGTTGATGTCGTTGGCATAGGTGTAGGAGAACGGATTGCCGGAGCGGCCCTCGTAGTAGAGGGAGGCCCTGGTCTTCCAGCCCTTCTTGAACTCGAATTGACGGGCGATCGTGGCCTGCACGCGATGGCGCATCTCGAAATCGGAGCGCGAGAGTTCGACCGTGTTCTGGTTGAATACGGCGTTGCGGCTCCAGCCGTCGATCGCGACCGTCTGGCCGATCGACTGCGCCTCGCGCGCGTGACCGGCGGTGTAACCGAGATTGAACGCCCAGTTGCCCTTCATGGGCCGGTCGATGGTCAGGCTGTAATATGAGGTGCGGCCCTCGGCGATGTTGCGCACCCGGATGACTTCGTTGAACGCGGTGCTGAAGGCGCCCGTGCCATTCGATGCACCGTTGAAACGCCGGCGGCCGTCGAGCCCGACGGCGGGACCGCTGGTCGCGGTGACGACGAGAGGCTTGATGTTCATGTTGTCACTGAAGAACGTCTTGTCGGTCCGGGTGAGCACGGCCTCGACGGTGACGTTGACGCCCAGCGCGGGGATTTTCCGATCCGCGGCGAGGCTGCCGCGCCAGACGGACGGAAGCTTGAGGCCATCCTGCAGCAGGGCGATGCCGCGCCGTGCCGTCGGATCGCCGTCGGTGGGCGCGAGGCCGATCGGGTTGGCGGGGTCGAAGCTGTTGCGCAGATAGCTCGTCAATGAAGGCGGGGTGTTGTTCGGCGCGGCTAGGATCGGAGACTGCGTGACCGCAAAGCGACCGACGCCGGTGTTGCCATACGCATTGGAGATGAAAACGAACGGCGAGCGGCCGGCGAAGTGGCCGACGCCGCCGCGCAACTGCATCGTGCGCTCGTTGTCGAGCGCCCAGTTGAACGCGACTCGCGGAGAAACGGTCCGCACGCCATCGACGCTGCCGTCATTGCGCAGGCCGAACGTATTCGTGAAGGCTTGGTTCAGGAACGGGCGTTTGGGCGATTCGATCAGGTCCGAGCGCACGCCGGCGGTCAGGGTTAGGCGCGGATTCACCTCCCACTTTGCCTGCCCGAAGATGCCGGTGTCGGAGAATTTCGCACCCTCGGCGGCGGGTGTGCCCTGCACATAGAAGGCGCGCGAGAAGGCCGCCGGACGATCCGCCACGAAGTCGGCGACGGAGGCATAGTCGAAAATGCCAAACGAGGATTGGCGAAACAGGTTGGCAAATGTGCTCTCCTCGCGATCGAAGCCGCCTGTGAACGTGAAGTTTTTCCAGAAATAGTCGGCGTTGGCGGAATAGGCCTTGGTCTCGACGTTGATGGCATTGCCGTGGCGGAACTGCTCGAGGCCCATGGCGATAAACCCGTTGGTGATGTTGGCGCCGGCGGTGTTCGCTCCGCTCACGCCCATAATGCGCACTTCCGGCATGACCACCGGCGTGGTCGTGAGCTGCTCGTAGGAGGTGTCGCTGTATTTGATCTCTGTCTTGAAATTAGACGTCCATTGGCTGTTCAGCGTGCCGGCCCACACTTTTTCCGTGCGGATCTGGGCGTAGAAATTCGAGCTGAGAGCCGTTCCGGCCGTGGTGGCGGGAATGGCCGCGGCGAGAATCGGATTGGTAAACGCACCCGCGTTGCCGAAGCGCCCGAACTGGGGCAGGTCGCCGACGGTTTCGTTGTAGCGCGCCGAGAGCCGGTGATCCTTGGTGATGTTCCAATCGATCTTGTAGAGTTTCTTTTCCTCCTCCGTCACGGCGACGCCGCTCCCGCCAAACGTGCCGATGTCGATCGTTTTTCCGGAGGCGGAGATGATGGCCTTCGCCGCGTTGGTGATCGCGGTGAGATCGCCGGCGGTGGGCGTGAGTCCAGCGGTCGGGGCGACCTGCTCGCGGTGGAATTTCTCGTAATTGGCGAAGAAGAAGATGCGGTTCTTCCAGAGTGGGCCGCTGAGCGTGGCGCCCCAGGTCGTGCGCTCGTCCAGCGGGCGCTTGCCGGCCAGCCCGCCGACGAGGTCGCGGCTGGCGTATTTTTGATCGGAGTAGAAGCCGTAGAGGCTGCCGTGAAAGGTGTTCGTGCCGGAGCGCGTGACAGCGTTGATGGCCGCGCCGGTGAAGCCGCTCTGGCGGACATCGAAAGGCGACACGGAAATCGAGAACTGCTCGACGGTCTCGAGCGAGAGCGGGTTGAAGAACGACTGGAGGCCGGAGGCGTTGAGACCGAACGCGTCGTTGATGCGCGCCCCGTCGAGCATGATGGAGTTGAAGCGGTTGTTGGTGCCGACGGCCGCGATCATGCCCTCCTGGCGATCGCCGAAGACAGCGCGAAGGGTCACCATGGAGTTCGTGCGCGCGAGATCGGCGAACGAGCGCTGGGCGCTTGGTTGCATCAGCAGCCGACTGCGATCGAGAATGCTGGCCGCACCGGTCGCGCCGGAATCGAGGGCGAGCGCCTCGTCCTTCACCGTGAATTTCTCCATCACGACGACACTGCCGGCCTCGATGACAAACGGCACGTCGACGTCCTGGCCGAGCGCGGTCATGACATCGTTGCGCTCCATCCCTTTGAAGCCGCTGGCGGTGGCGGAGACCGTGTAGGGGCCGCCGACCACGAGGCCGCGGAAGTTGTAGCGACCGGTCTCGGTGGAGGTGGCCGTGTAGGTGGTGCCGGTGGGCACGTGCGTGGCCGTGAGGGTGGCGCCGGCGACGGGCTTGCCGGCGTTGTCGCGCACGATGCCCGTGAGGCCGGAGGAGACGACACCCTGCGCGAAGGCGAGGGGTGCGAGGGCCAGCGCGATAAAGGTGGTTATCGCCCGGAGTAAGTTGAGGAGGGACAGTTTCATGGTGTGAGGACGGTGGGTTCGTTCGGTGTCGGTGTGTGGAAACAGTGTGGTTGTGCAGCTTTCATACTAATTGTGCGCCCGATGCCAACGAAAAGCTCGGTCGCCAGGGCAGCGATGCGAAATCGTCACTTGCGTCGATAATCGCCGCGGCTGAAGTATTTTTCCAGCCACACGTAGGCGCAGATGAAGAAGTAGCGGCTGCCCATTTCCTTGATCTTGAGCTTGGCGACACCGTATTTCCGGTTGCGCCACGAGATGGGGGTGATGGCGAAATTGTAGCCACGCACGATGGCCTTGAGCGGCAGCTCGACCGTGAGGTTGAAGTGCGGCGCAAGCAACGGACGGCAGCCGTCGATGACCGCGCGGCGGTAGGCCTTGAAGGCATTGGTCGTGTCGTTGAGCGGAATGGCGAAGCCGACCCGCACGAGGAAGTTGGCAATGCGGTTCACGAAGAGCTTCACCCGTGGGTAGTCGATCACCTCGCTGCCTTCCATGAAGCGGCTGCCGAAGGCGCAGTCGTGGCCTTTGTTGAGCAGGCGCCAGTAGGTCACGGCGTCGTTCGCCGAGTCCGAGGCGTCAGCCATCATGATCACGACGGCGTCGCCGCGGCTGTGGTCGAGGCCCCAGATGATGGCGCGGCCGAAGCCGTGGGCGCCGCTGGCATTCTGGGTGGGCGCAAGCGTGGGGAATCGCCCGCGGAGTTCCTGGAGCACGGTCCAAGTGCGATCTTTGCTGCCATCATCCACGACGACGATCTCGTGCGGGATGCCTGCGGCCGTGAAGGTGTTGTGGATTTCCTGCAACGTGGAAGGCAGGGACTCCTCCTCGTCGCGGGCAGGGATGATCACGGACAGGAGGGAAAGCGGCGTGGGCTCGTTTGGCATGGAGCGCGGCAAAGCTACACCGGGGCGGAAACATCAAGCCATTCCGGGTGCGCCCGCGCGTGCGCCCCGATCTCGGCGAGGATGTCGGGCGTGCGCGTCGCCGGGTGCCATTGCCAAAGCCGCGCGGCCTTGGCGGAGTCGAGCACCATCCACGGGATGTCGAAGGGCCGCGGCTTTGGATCGGCGCCCACACTGTGCGGGCCGACCTGCGCCGCGCACCAATCGCTGAGCTGACGCAGCGACATCGCCGAGGCGGCGCCGCCGGAAAAATTCGCCACGCGGTCGGCGGCTGCGATGGCGGGTGCGGTGAGTTGTCGCTCGAGCGCCGGGACCAAATCGCGCGGATGCAGGCAGTCGCGCACTTGGTGCCCATGGCCACCGAAGCCGATGTAGTTGAGCGGGCGCTGCCGTAGCCACGCATTGATCCAGTAGGCGAAGATGCCTTGGTCGGCGCGCCCGAATTGGCCCGCGCCCGCCAGCACGCCGCAGCGGTTGACGAACACGGGCAAGCCAAACGTCTCGCCGTATTCCAGCGCGAGCGCCTCGCTCGCGAGCTTGGTGGCTCCGTAGAGCGAGACGGGCGCCTGCGTGGAAAATGCTTCGTTCACGCCCGCCGCGCCTACGCCCGCGGGAAGACCTGCGCCATTGGGCGGGAGGCGAAACGCGTGCCCGTGCACTTCCGTGGGCAGGCTGGCCAGCGGAACAATCGAGTAGACGCGGCTCGTGCTGAGCAGCGTGAAGCCGGCCCGGTGCTGCTTGCAGAACTCCAGCATGTTCACCGTCCCGCCGAGATTGTGCTCCACGAGCTGACGCGAACTCGTGCGCCCGTCCACGCCCGCCAGCACGCTCGGGTTGGCGGCGGCGTCGATCACCCAGTCCACCTTGGGCAGAGTCTCGAGATCGCTCGCGGCGCGCAGGTCGCCGTGGAAAAGTTTCACGCCGATGCGCTTCAGCTCCGCGCGGTTGGTCTCGCTGCCCGGCCGGATGAAATTGTCGAAGCCCGTGATCTCGTGCCGTGCGCCGGATTCGGCGAAGGCGCGCGCAAGGGTGCTGCCCACGAAGCCGCAGACACCGGAGATGAGGATGCGCATGGGGGAGTGAAAGTGAAAGTGAGAGTGAGGGTGAAGGGGAAACTTCGCCGGCTGTCGTGATATTCACCCTTTCCTTTCGCGCGCGCCTTCCCTTTCACTCCCCGCGATGAGCCAACTGCGCGGCGACTACAAATCGGTTTGGAACTCCCTCTCGGGCTCCAAGCAGGACGCCTACCTCGTCGTCTCCGGCTACACCGACGAGGATAAGTTCCACGCCGACGCCGAGGACACGATCGACATCCTGCGTGAGACGGTCGGCGTCCGGCCGGACGACACCATCCTTGAAATCGGGTGCGGCGTGGGGCGCGTGGGTCGGGTGCTCTCGCCGTTCGTGAAGGAGTGGATCGGATGCGATGTCTCGGCCAACATGCTCCGTCTCGCCGGCCGCCGCCTGCTCGGGCTGAACAATATCCGCCTCCAGGAAATCTCCGGCTACGATCTTCAGCCGATTCCCGACGCGTCGGTCGACGTGGTCTACACGACGGTCGTCTTCATGCACCTCGAGGAATGGGACCGTTACAACTACGTGCTCGAGGCCAAGCGTGTGCTCAAACCCGGCGGCCGCTTCTACTGCGACAACGTCGATCTCGCGTCGCCGGTCGGCTGGACGGTGTTCGAGGAGAGCCGCAAGAACTTCAAACCCCGCGAACGTCCCGCGCAAATCTCCAAGGCGTCGACGCACCCCGAGATCGAGGCGTTCCTCAGGCACGCGGGCTTCGATGACGTGAAAGTCGCGGGCCGCCTTAACTTCTGGGTTTACGGCTGGGGCCGGAAACCAGCCTGAGGGGTAGGGCGGACTTCAGCCCGCCATCCGTCGAGAACGTGCAGCGCGAAAAGGCGGGCTGAAGCCCGCCCTACGCTCGCTACGGCTGCTTGGCCGGCGTCTCGGTGGCAGGTGGCGTGCCGCCGCCCTCCGCGGCCTTGCGCTGCGCTTCCTCGTAGGCTTTGCGCTGCGCCATGCCGATTTCGAGAAGATCGCTCACGAGCATGCGCGCCTCGGTTTCCTGTTTCTGCACCTCGGTCAGCGGCGCGGCCGGTGCCGTGAGGGCGGGTGATGTCACTGCCATGGAGGGCATGGCGCCGGCGGGCGCGCCGCCTGCCATCGCAGGTGTGGCCAAATTGAACCCCGTGGGCATCGGCGCCACCGGCTTCACCTTGGCGGACGCGGTGTTCGCGCGGCGGAGCGAGAGGACCTTCTCGATGCCGTTCACCTTGATCACCGCCTGCTCCTTGTCGGCATCGTAGTTCAGGACCGAGATGCCGTCCTTGGTCTCGCCCTTTGCGATCCAGGAGGATTTATTCGAAGTCTTGTTTTTGAAGATGAGGTCGGTCTTCTGCCCCATGGTGCTGACGCCGGAGAACTCGATGGTCTCGTTCGAGGCGGCAGCAGGGCCGCTGGCTCCGGCCGCGGTGAGAAACGGTGACGACTTCGGCAACTGGCTGCCGTTTTCGGCGGCGAAGGCACCCGCCGCGAACAGCAGCACAGGCAGGGCGACGCGGGCAATGGGCTTCATGGTCGGATTGATGTCTAGACGATGTCGCGCCCTGACGGCTACGTCAAATTTGGGTCAGACTTGAGCGGGATTTTTGCGCGCGGCCACGAGGAGGGCGCTGCCATGAATGTTGGGATGCTCCTCGGTGCGGAAATCCGTGAAGCCGAACTGCCGCAGCGCGCCGAGGATCTCGCCTTTCTGCATCCAGTAGCTGAACACCTCGCCGCCGCCGCAAAACCCCTTCCAGTCGAGCGATGGTCCGTAGTTGAAGCGATGCACCGTGTGCTTGAAACCGGCGGTCTCCATCGCGATCGCCTCGGTGAACTTGGCGCCGGGCACGGGATTCTTAGCCACAAACTCGGGGTCGTAGAAAACCGTCCAGAGGAAAATCGAGTCGCAGCGTCGCGCCAGCAGTTCGAGCAGCTCCACGGGATTGGTCAGATGATAAAGGATGCCGCACGCGATCCCGACTTCGAAGTGGCGATCGGTCTGCTTGAGGAATTCGAGGCAGTCACCGAGCAGGAACCGCGCGCGGGGCATGCCGAAGGTCTCCTTGGCGATCAGGCATTTCAGGTAGGCGCGCGCGTTGGCCTCGACGGCCGTGATCGATTTGGCCCCGAGCCGATCCAGCAGGTAGGTGTGGCCGCCCTCGAGCGGGCCGAGTTCGAGCACGTCGCGCCCGGTGACGCCGTCCGCCAGCCCCATCTCGATCAGGCGGTGCTGCGTCCACGCGATCCGCGGATCGTCGAAGAGCGGCGTGGCGCCACCCTTCAGTTCCGGCCGGCTTGACGGCGGCTGCGACGACCACTCGCCCGCGAACAGATCGAGGGCGTTCTGATCGGAGGGCGCGACGCCGAAGAAGTGCTTGAAGTCGGACATGCAGTCCAACGAAAGCGCCGCCGCGGCGCTTGGCGACAACTGAAAAATTGCCGGCCCGCTCTGCTCCTACGGCGCGTTACGCTTCCGCCACGACTCCACAATCTGGCGGATTGTTTCCTCGAGCGACTGCGTGATGTCCCACGCCGGGTAGTGCGCGCGCATCTTTCGCAGGTCGGAGTAGTAGCAGATGTGATCGCCGGCGCGGTTCTGATCGACGTAGGTGAAGACCTGCGCCTTGCCGGAGAACTTCTCCGCGATCTTGAACGCCTCGAGGATCGACGTGCTGTTGGCCTTGCCGCCGCCGAGGTTGTAGACCTCGCCCGCGCGCGGTGCCTCGACGAACGCCGCCATGAAGCGCGCGACGTCGAGCGAGTGGATGTTGTCGCGCACCTGCTTTCCCTTGTAGCCAAACACGCGGTATTCCTTCCCCTCGAGATTGCACTTCACGAGGTAGCTGAGGAAGCCGTGCAGCTCGACTCCCGTGTGGTTCGGCCCCGTGAGGCAGCCGCCGCGCAGCGCGCAGGTCGGCAGGTTAAAATAGCGGCCGTATTCCTGCACCATCACGTCGGCCGCGACCTTGCTCGCGCCGAACAGCGAGTGCTTCGACTGGTCGATGGTGAAGGTCTCCGCGATGCCGTGGGCGTAGGCGTCGTCGGCGTAGTCCCAGCGCGTCGGCAGTTCCTTCAATGCGATCCGGTTCGGCGCGTCGCCGTAGACCTTGTTCGTGCTCATGTGCACGAACGGCGATTCGGGCGCGGCCTGCCGCGCGGCTTCGAGGAGGTTGAGCGTGCCGACGGCGTTGGTATCGAAGTCGTCGAACGGAATCGCCGC
>JANOCA010000680.1:0-5537 GCA_031411915.1 Opitutaceae bacterium | reverse complement strand
CCGCGGCCCACCAAGATGCCGTTGGCGACGAGATTCGTGCTCGTGCCGATGAGCGTCGTGATGCCGCCGAGCACAGCCGCATAGGAAACAGGGATGAGGAACTTCGACGCCGGCAGGCCCATGCGCCGCGCCAAGTTCAGCACCACGGGCACAAACACGACGACGACCGGCGTGTTGTTGATCCAGGCGGAGACAAACGCCACGAGGAGCACGAGCAGGAAAATCATCAGCTGGAACGGCAGCACCGCCGCGCGCTCCAGCGCGGTCGAGAGATAGTCGAGCGCCCCGCACCGCACGAGCGCCGCACTCAGCACAAACATCGCCGCCACCGTGATGGGCGCCGGGTTCGAGAACACCGCGAAGGCCTCCTTCACGGGCACCAGCCCGGCCGCCACCACGATGACGAACAGCGACAACGCCACGATGTCCGGCGGGGTTTTCTCCCGCAGGAACGCGATGATGGCTCCTATGAGCAGCGCGAAGACGAAGGCGATTTGCCAAGTCATGGAATCCCGAGCTTGCGGGGCCGCTCGGGCCGCGCCGAGGGCAAAAACAGGGGGCGTGCGTCTTACGGTCCGATCCCTTTATGCCACTTTTTTTTGCGGCGAACCTCGCCCGGGTGTGCTCCATTGCGCGTCCCAACCACATTCCCCCATGGCCAAAATCTACAACGACATCACCGAGACCATCGGCAACACGCCCCTCGTCCGCCTCAACCGCACCGCCGCCGCCCATGGCGCCCAGGCCGAGGTGCTGCTGAAGCTCGAGTTCTTCAACCCGCTCTCGAGCGTCAAGGACCGCATCGGCTTCTCCATGATCGACGACGCGCTGAAGAGCGGGAAGATCAACGCCAAGACCGTCCTCATCGAGCCGACTTCCGGCAACACCGGCATCGCGCTCGCGTTCGTCGCCGCGGCCAAGGGCCTCAAGCTCATCCTCACCATGCCCGAGACGATGACGATGGAGCGTCGCAAGCTCCTCAAGATTCTCGGCGCACGCCTCGTCCTCACCGAGGGGCCCAAGGGCATGAAGGGCGCCATCGCCAAGGCTGAGGAACTCGCCGCGAAGATTCCCGGCGCCGTGATCCTCCAGCAATTCGCCAACCCGGCTAATCCCGCCATCCATCGCAAAACCACCGCCGAGGAAATCTGGCGCGATACTGACGGCAAGGTGGACATCGTCGTCGCCGGCATCGGCACCGGCGGCACCATCACCGGCATCGGCGAGGTGCTGAAGACGCGCAAGCCCGGCGTGAAGATCATCGCAGTCGAGCCCGACGCCTCGCCCGTGCTTTCCGGCGGCGCGCCGGGACCGCACAAGCTCCAGGGCATCGGCGCCGGCTTCGTGCCGCAGGTGCTCAACACGAAAATCTACGATGAAGTAATCCGCGTGAAGGAAGCCGACTCCGGCCCCGTCTCGAAACAGGTGAACACCCTCGACGGCATCCCGGTGGGCATCTCCTCCGGCGCGATGATCTGGGCGGCGCTCCAGCTGGCGAAGCGCCCGGAAAACAAGGGCAAGCAGATCGTGGTGATCGTGCCCTCGAGCAGCGAGCGCTACCTCTCGTCGTGGCTCTTCGCCGACATCGGGGTCGAGAGCGACTCCGTCGAGGACTTGTTCGCGCCAGCGAGCTGAAAAACGAGAGACGCATAGGGTAGGGCGCGGACTCCGTTCCGCGCCTTTTCCGTGAACTAGGCCGGCGGCGAGCGGAGTCGCCGCCCTACCTCGGACTGGTTGCCGGCACCGGGCCGGATCCCGCGATGGGCTTTCGCTGATGGCTACGCCGGGTAACCGAGCGCGCGGAGCTGGACGCGCAAATCGGCAGCCTTGGTCCCGAGCGGTTTGAACTGCAGCTCGCGGGGATAGCCGGGGACATCGTGATGGATGCGCACGGCGGAGAAGAGCCACGGATAAAGGCTGCCCCGGCCCAGCTTGGTGATCGCCGCGCGCGGCAATCGGAAGTTTCCCCGCGTGCTGGTGAGGTTGAGTTCATCCGGCGTGGCCGTGAGCGTGGCGAGCGGTTCCGGACCATAGGTGGCGGCGACATCGTCCGCCATGTGGCCCGGCCATTGGCGCCAGGAGGCGTCCGGAGCGGCGGGCTGGGCGGCGGGAGTTTCGTCTGGGATCGTTTTCATGTGGCTGCGTCGGTCGATCTCGACGGCTGCGCCGGTCCCGCGACGCAACTCGGTCCCGCGAAGGGACCGAGGTTGGGCGGCAATGACCGTCGGCTGCGCCGAGTTGGTTTAGCGAGACGGCGGCCCGACCGTCTCAATTGCCTCCGGGAAAATCTTCTCCCGAACCCATGGCAAGGGGGGCACGGCTTGGGCCGCGGTGCAAGCCGCCGATGAAATTCAAAACGGCCAGAAGCGCGGGATCAGCCAGATGCAGAGGGCGCAGAACAGCAGGTTGAGCGGGAGCCCGATGCGCACGTAGTCGGCGAAGCGGTAGCCACCGGCATGCTGCACCATGGCGTTGGTCTGGTAGCCGACCGGGGTGGCAAAACTCGTGGAGGCCGCGAAGCACACGGCCATCAGCAGCGGCCGGGGATCGACGCCCATCGCCGCCGCCACCGCCAGCGCGACGGGCGCGAGCAGGACCGCCGTGGCGCCGTTGCTCATGAATTCCGTGAGCGCCGCGGTGATGAGGAAGAGCACCGCCAGCGCCGCGCCCGGTCCCCACGGCCGCGCGAGCCCGACGGCGCCCTCGGCCAGCAGCGCGGCGGCGCCGGATTTTTCCATCACGAGCCCGAGCGGCAGCGCGCCCGCGAGGAGGAAAATCACCTTCCAGTCGATGGCTTCGCACGCCTCCTCGATGGAGAGGCAGCGGGTGGCGACCAGCGCCACGCAGCCGCACAGCGCCGCGGGCAGGATCGGCACCACGCCGGCGCCCGCCAGCAACACCACCGCGACGAAGATGCCGAGGGCCAGCGGCACCTTGGCCCGGCGCAAGGCCGGCTCCTCCACGCGGTCGAGCATCAGGAATTCCTGATCGTGGCGCAGGCGCGCTAGCTCCTCGCGCGGGCCGAGGAGCAGGAGCGCGTCGCCCGCGCCGAGCCGGGTCGACACCAGCCGGCCCGACGGCAGGCGATCGCGGCTGCGCAGGCCGAGGACGAGGCAGCGGTATTGCCGCCGGAAATCCAGCTCCTCGAGCGTCCGGTCCACCAGCCGCGAGCCCGGCGCGAGCACCACCTCCGCGAGATGCACCGGGTCGTCGCCCAGCATTTCCGCGCCGAACTTGAACTCCGGCTCGCTCGTGAGCCGCCACTTGGCCCGCAGCGGCATCAGTTCCGCCGCCGGCACCTCGACCAGCAGCACATCGTCCAACTGGAGCACGAGGTCGGGCTCCGGCCAGATCGATTTGCCCGTGCGCAGCACGGCGAGGAGGCGGGCCTGTTGGTCGCGGCCAAACCCGCTCTCGGCGAGGGTTTTTCCCGCCAGCGGGGAGCGCGTGTCGATGCGCAGCTCCGTCACGTAGTCCTGCACTTGGTAGCTTTGCGCCCCGCCGCGGCCAGCGCGGTCGGGCAGCAGCCAGCGGCCCGCGATGGCGATGTAGGTGATGCCCGCGACGCACAGAATCGAGCCCATCGGCAGAAACTCGAACAGCGTGAAGGCCCCGTGTCCCGCCCGCACGGAGATGGAGCTGACCAGCAGATTGGTCGAGGTGCCGATGAGCGTGCAGACGCCGCCAAACTGCGACGCATACGACAGCGGGATCAAAAATCGCGAGGCCGGCGTGCCGCTCTTCGCGCAGGCCGCCAGCACCACAGGCATGAAAATCGCGACGGCCGCCGTGTTGTTGATGAACGCGGAGACCACGCACACCACCGCCATGAGCGAGACGACGAGCAGGAAACGGTGGCCGGCGAGCCGGCCCAGCCCGGGCCCGAGCCACCCGATTGCGCCGGTGTGCTGCAGGCCCGCGCTTAGCACGAACATCGCCGCCACCGTGAGCGTGGCGGGGTTGCTGAAGCCCGCCACGCCCTCATCGATTGTAATCCAGTGGGAGGCCCGCAGCCCTGGAATCCACGGAATCACCAGCGCAAGCAGCAGGCACGTGGTGAGCGTCATCATCGCGACCAAGGCCGCCGGGTAGCGCTCGGTGACAAACAGGTAGCCCGCGGCGCCGACAACGATGAGGGCGAGGGCGATTTCCATGCCGGCAAGGCTGGCCGCGCGCGCGCGGCGTTGTCCAGTTCCACCGCTGGGTTTCTTCCGCGCGCGGTTGATGAAGGTCGCGCGAGGCGTTGGCCTGCGGGGGAATTGGGGGCGCGTTTGGCGGGGGCTCAAGCCTCGCGCCACTTGGGCGGCCCAATTTCAGGGCAGCGGCTCTACCCTCCAGTGCGTGCTTCCGGCACCGGCCGATATCCATACTCACGGAACCGCTCGGCCACGCGCGCCAGCTCAGCGGCGTCGAGCACTGCGGGCGCGACGCCGGTCGCGAGCGTGGCGAGGTAGAGACGCGCGAGTTGCTCGGCCTCGACGGTGAGCGAGAGCGCGTGAGCGAGATTGTCGCCGACAACCACGAGGCCGTGGTTGGCCAGCAGCGCGGCGCGGCGGCCGGCGAGGGCACGGACGAGATTCGTGGAGAGGTCATCGGTGCCGAACGTCGCATACTCGGCGCAGCGGATGTCGGCGCCGCCGAACAGGGCGACCAGATAATGGATCGCCGGGATGGCGCGCCGCAGGCACGAGACGGCGGTGGCGTGCGTGCTGTGCGTGTGGACGACCGCGTGGACATCCGGGCGCGCCTCCATGATGGCGCGATGGAACGGAAGCTCGCTCGAGGGCCGGCGCGATCCGCTGCACGTGCCCGTGGGACTCACGTGCACGAGATCGGCGGGCGTCATCTCGGTGTAGTCGAGCGAGGTGGGCGTGAGGAGAAATCCATCCGCGGGGTTTGCGCTGACGCGCACACTCACGTTGCCGGAGGTGCCTTGGTTGAGGCCGAGCGCGCCGAGCTGGCGGCAGGTGGCGATGATTTCCTCGCGGAGCGCGAGCTGACTGGCAGGAAACGCTGTCATGTTTCAGGAAACAGTCGTTTGAGCGCGACCGCGTCGGCGGCGCAGACGCCACGCTCGGTGATAAGACCCGTGACGAGACGTGCGGGCGTCACGTCGAATGCCGGATTGGCCGCGGCGCTGCCCGAGGGGAGAATCGCGATTGTGCCGAGCGTGCCGTCGGCGAGCCGGCCGCTGAGGTGCGAGACCTCGCGCGCGGCGCGCTCCTCGATGGGGATTTCGCGGAGGCCGTCACGCAGCGTCCAGTCGATGCTCGGCGACGGGGCGGCGACGTAGAACGGCACGGCGTTGTCGTGCGCCGCGAGCGCCTTCAGATAGGTGCCGATCTTGTTGCAGACATCGCCGCGCGCCGTGGTGCGGTCGGTGCCCACGATGACGAGGTCGACTTGGCCGTGCTGCATGAGATGGCCGCCGGCATTGTCCGCGATCACGGTGTGCGGCACGCCGTGGTTGAGCAGTTCCCACGCGGTGAGGCTCGCGCCTTGGTTGCGCGGGCGGGTCTCGTCGACCCAGACGTGCA
>JANOCA010000679.1:0-4847 GCA_031411915.1 Opitutaceae bacterium | reverse complement strand
GTCACCAGCCAGACCGCAGTCGCCGCCACGGTCGGCCCGCCACCGAGGCGAGGGCGAGCCCCGCTGCGAAGAGCACGAGCCGGACCTCGACCTTCCGCACGAGGCACGCCATCGCTACGGCGATGATCACGAGGGCCGCGGGGAACAGCATCGCGGCAGGGTAGGTCCAGCGGGCGGACGGGCAAGCCGGACTTCGGCGGGCGCGCGGTCAGCTTGTTCTTTCGTTGTCATTGCGAGGAGCGCAGCAACGAAGCAATCCATCGGTTCGAAGAGCCTGAAATCCGGATGGATTGCCGCGCCCGGCTGTGCCGGGCTCGCAATGACAAACTAAAATTGCCCCGGCGCGGTTGGCCGGAGGCGCCTACTTGAAATGATAGCTCAACTGCGGCGGGTAGAGGTAGCCCATCGTCTGGTGCTGGACATTTTTCCGGTAGAGCGGGTCTTGCAGCAGGCTCACGCGGCGGCGCGTCGTCGGGATCGTCGTGGTGTAGATGCGGATTTCGCCGGGCAGGCTCACGATGATTTCCTCGCGCCAGTCACCCGTGATATCCGCGATGGACACAAGGCGGCCCTCAAACTCGCCGATTTTGCCCACGCCGTATTTCATGATCGCGCTCGGACCCGTCTGGCCGAAGCCGCCGCGGCCGGCCGGGGCTGGCGGTGGCACGGGCGTCTCGCCCGTGTTCTGAATCACGGTCGAGACACCCGTGCCACTTGCCGCTGCAGGTCCGCTGCCACCGCGCCGTCCACCTTCGCCGCGTCCACCACCGGGCGCGCCGCCCCACGCGCCGCCGAAGCTGCGGCCGGGGATGTGGGCTTTTGTCGAGCTGTCGCCCCACCAGATCGCGCGCGGGCTCAGGCCGCCGAGATTTTCCTCCGTGATGAGTTCGCCGGTCGCGGCGGAGTAGACCCATTTGCCCGTGCCGTCTTGCTCGGCGCCGTAGAACTCGACGCCGGGTTTACCCTCGATGAAGTCGCCGATCATCCCTTGGTCGTGGATGTGCGTGGTCTTGTAGGGATGGCCCCAGATGATTTCGCCGGTGCGCGCATCGACGAGGCAGAGGCCGTTTTTCTCCTGCTTCACTTCGTAGCCGAACGCGATCTCGAGGCCGGGGCGCGTGGCAATGTAGTCGCCGACATACATGATGTCGGGGTGGCCGAGGCCGAGGTTCCAGAGAACCTTGCCATCGGGGCGCAGCGCGACGGAGCCGAGGATGATCTCGTCGCGGCCGTCGCCATCGACATCGGCCGGCACGAGCGTGTGGCTGCCTTGCGCGCGGATTTGCGGGTTCTCCTTGTCGCCGTCCCAGCGCCAGACTTTTTCAAGTTTCCCGCCCTTGAGATTGTAGGCATCGACGACCATGCGCGTGTAGGTTCCGCGGCAGACGAGAAGGCTGAGGGTCTTGCCGTCGAGCGAAGCGAGGCCGATTTGGTTGCGGTTGACGCGATTGCCGGAGTCGTCGCCCCAGTCGCGCATGTCGCCGCGCGCGACCCAATCGACCTTGGTGATTTCCTGGCCCGTCATCCCGTCGAGGATCGAGCACCACTCGGGGCCGGTGACGACGAAGCCGCGCGCGCGGCCCTCCTTCTCGGCGAGCGATTCCTCGCGCGTCGCAGCAAAGGGCGCGGTCTTCAGCGCGACCTCGGCCTTCCCGTCGCCGTCGAAATCCGCGACGACGAAAGGCGTCCACCAGATGCCCATGTTCATGTTCCAGCCGAGATCGTGGCGCCAGAGGAAGGTGCCGTCGTGCAGGTAGGCCTCGAGCTTGTAGGTGTCGGGGCTGAACGCGGCGGTGCCTGGGTCGAGGCCGGCGCTGGGCTGCTTGATGATGTAGTCGAGCTTCCCGTCGCCGTTGAGATCGGCGAAGGCGATTTTCTGAAACGTCGTCGTGGCGTCCTTCAGCTTGATTGAAAAATACGACTGCACGGGCGCGTTGGCCGGCAGCGAGACGCGGGCGACCTCCTCGCCCTCGATCGGCTGCGCGCCGCGGGGCAGCGCGAGCGTGGTGATCCACCACGTGTTGGCCTGCGCGAGGTCGGCGGTGGCGTCGGTGAAATTGGTGCCGTCGGCCATCGGGCCGGACGCGTTGAGCTTCACGGGTGCGCCACCGGCGGTGGAGCGATAGACATTGAAGACGCGCCCGGCGGGGTCGTCGGCGAGCAGACGCCAGCCGAGATAGACGGATTTGTCCGACGCGCGCAGCGCGAACATGGCGCGGTCGAATTTCTCGGCGGCGACCGAGGGCAAGACTGAGGCGAGAAGGGCGAGAGCGAGGACGAAGCGGCGGGGAGCGTTCATGGGGAAGAGCGCCGGGGTGGGCGAGGCAGGCATTGACATCGCGCGGGCGCCGAAGGGGCGAATGCGGGAGAGGCGGACAGTCATGGAGCGACGAAGTCGGCCGCGTATTCCGGCGCTTGAGCAAGAGCGGAAATTAGGCCTCCCTGTGTCGCCGCATGAACCCCGCCACGCGCAAACCGACCGCTGGACGATTTGCCGGGAAGGTCGCGCTCGTCACCGGCGGCACGCATGGGATCGGGTTTGCGATTGCGCTGGAGCTGCTGCGCGAAGGCGCGGCGGTCGTGGTGAGCGGGTTGCCGGCGGATGCGGACGAGGGGCGCGCGGCGTTTGCGGCGGCAGGATTTTCCCCGCTGGTCCTGACGGGCGATCTCATCGAGGAGAAATTTTGCGAGGAGCTGGTCGCGCAGGTGATCGCGCGGCACGGGCGGATCGACTGCATCGTGAACAACGCGTTTTCGTTTCTCGCCAAGGGGCTCGATGCAACGCCGGCCGATTTCGCGCGTTCGTTCGGCGTGGGGCCGGTGGCGTTTGCCCGGCTCACGCAGCTCGTGGCCGAGCCGATGCGACGGCAGGGCGGGGGTGCGATCGTGAACGTGTCGAGCATCTCGGCGTGGGTCGCGCAGCCCAATCGCTGGACCTACAACATGGCCAAGGGCGCCGTCACCCAGCTCACGCGTTGCGCCGCGCTCGACCTCGCGCCGCACAAAATCCGCGTGAACAGCGTGAGCCCCGGCTGGATTTGGACGCGCGAGGTGGACAAGGCCGCCGACGGCGATCGTGCGAAATTCGATCCGATCTGGGGGCAGTTTCACATGCTCGGGCGGACGGGCCATCCGGTGGAGATTGCGGGGCCGGTTTTGTTTTTGCTGAGCGACGACGCGTCGTTCATCACCGGCACGGATCTGCCGGTGGACGGTGGCTATAACGGCCTCGGTCCCGAGGGACTCGGGCAAAACACGATTGTTGCGGGGACGAAATGAGCCGCGCGATGCGTGGAAATCACAAATCCCAAACGTCCAAACACCAAAGAAACCTCAATTTCGGAAAACAAAGAATGAAGCCTGAGTTTTGGATATTATTTGGAGTTTGGCCGTTTGGGGTTTGGGATTTCTAGCGCCATGCCCAACTTCCCCATCGTCGACACGCACCTGCACATCTGGGACCTCGGCCGGCTGCGTTATCCGTGGCTCGCGAGCGTGCCGAAGCTCAACCGCAACCACCTCATCGAGGACTACCGCCGCGCGTGCGGCCCGGTGCAGGTGGCGAAGATGGTCTTTGTGCAGTGCGAGTGCGATCCGGCGCTGTCGCAGCAGGAGGCGGAGTGGGTCGCGGAGGTCGCGCGAACTGAGCCGCGCCTCCGCGGCATCGTGGCGCAGGCGCCGCTGGAAAAGGGCGACGCCGTGGGCGATGCGCTCGCCAAGCTCGCCGCCATTCCGCTGGTGAAGGGCGTGCGGCGTCTCATACAATCGGAGGCCGACGATGCGTTCTGCGTGCAGCCCGACTTTGTGCGCGGCGTGCAGGCGTTGCATGCGCACGGACTGAGTTTCGACCTCTGCATCTTCCACCGCCAGCTCGCCAACGCGATCAAGCTGGTGCGGCAGTGCCCGGACGTGAGCTTCGTCCTCGATCACATCGGCAAGCCCGACATCAAGGCCGGCAAGCTCGACCCATGGCGCGCCGAACTGCGTGAGCTGTCGAAATTGGAAAACGTCTGGTGCAAGGTCAGCGGCCTCGTGACCGAGGCGGACCACGCGAAGTGGCAGCCCGCCGATTTGAAGCCGTATATCGATCACGTGATTGAGTGCTTTGGCTTCGACCGCGTGATGTTCGGTGGCGACTGGCCCGTGAGCACGCAGGCGAGCGACTACCCGCGCTGGGTCGTGACGCTCGACGAAGCGCTGCGCGGCTGCTCTGCTGATGACCTGCAGCGCCTCTACGTGCGCAACGCCGAGGATTTCTACCACGTCTAATCACCGCAACCGCTTCCCCTCATGAAAGTCACCCCGTCCACCCGCCGCCACTTCATCAAGACCGCCGCGACGGCGGTGACTGCGTTCCAAGTGCTCCCGCGCCATGTGCTCGGCGGGGCGCGCTTCGTGCCGCCGAGCGAGAAGGTCAACGTCGCGATGGTCGGCGTGGGCGGACGCGGCCTCGAAAACCTCAAGGCCCTGCTCGGCCTGGCCGACGTGCAGGTGATGGCCGTCGCCGATCCCGCGGAGCGGTTCAGCCTCGAGGCGTTTTACTACAAGGGCCACGGCGGCCGGCTCGTCGCCATCGATCAGATCGAGAAGCACTACTCCGCGAAGACGCCGAACTACCGCTGCGCGGGCTATGAGGATTTCCGTGTGATGCTCGAGAAGGAAAAGGCGATCGACGCCATCCTCTGCGCGACGCCGGACCACACGCACGCCTACGTGTCGATGCGCGCGATGCGCGCGGGCAAGCACGTCTATTGCGAGAAGCCGCTCACCCACAACCTGCGCGAGGCCCGGGAGGTCGCGCGCATCGCGAAGGAGACGGGCGTCGCGACGCAGATGGGCAACCAGGG
>JANOCA010000678.1:0-13926 GCA_031411915.1 Opitutaceae bacterium | reverse complement strand
GGCGCGGGACGCGAGTCGCGCATGAGGAAGCGCACGGTCTCCGTCGTGTCAGCCGGCGAGACACACGGCAGCTCAAAGGTCCGCGCGCCGCAGGTCGCGAGCGTGACCTCATCGTGCTGCTGGCCCCAGCCCGTGGGCACGCCGCCTTGGCCGGGAATCTGCATCTTCAGCAGGCACGCGGTGCCGCGCGCCACGGCCTCGGCACACCGCGCGCGGAGCGGCTCGTTGCCGGCGAGCCACGCGAAATGCGGCGCGCCGTCAGCGGCGTCCTTCAGCACGTTGAGGATGCCAATCATCACGCCGTCGTTGAGCGTGATGCGTTTCGCGATCGTGCCGCCCTTGGGCCACCACTGCGGGAAGCCGCCGTTGGCATATTGCGAGGCGATCATGAACTCGAGCCCGCGCTCGCACGCCGCGCGGTGCGCCCGATCGCCGAGGAGCGTGAAGGCCCGCGCGAGATACTCCACCTGCGGGTGCGTGGTGTGGTTGTCGTAGCCCGTGTCGGTGTTGGCGCGGGTGTCGCGGACGAGCTTCTCCTGCTCCTCGGTGAGCACGGCCATCATGTCGTAGTCCTTCGGCCAGCCGCCATTGGCGCGCTGGAAAAGGACGAGGTTCGCCGCGATCTCGCGCACCTGCGTCGGCGCGTAGGCCGGCTGGTTCGCGTCGACGGCCTGCATGAAGCGCTCCGGCTGCTTGATGTTGCGCCAGTGGTGCGCGGAGTCGCGGAAGCCCGCGGTGTCGATCGCAGCGGTGGCGCCGTGCAGGGCCGGTGCGATCAGGAAACCGAGGAGGAGCGCGGCCCTCATCGCGGGAGCGGCCCGCCGCCGAGCTCGATGTGGACCTTGTCCGCGTGGTTCAGGAGCGAGGCCGGCACAAAGCGCGCGATGTTCGTGATCGCCTTCAGCTCCGCCATGAGCGCGGGCAGCGCGGCCTTCACGTCCGCGGGTGTTTTCTTCGCGGCTATCATCGCCTTCACGCGCTGCTGCAGCTCCACGAAATACCGCTGCTGATCGACCAGCACCTCCGGGCCGCCGATCGGGCCGTGGCCGGGCACGACCTTTTCCGCGCCGAGCTTCATCGCCGCATCGAGCGTCTTGATCCACTCGGAGACGATGGCGTCGTTCACGTTGTTGTGCGCGCCGTTCACGCAGGCGTCGCCGGTGTAGAGGATTTTTTCCTTCGGCAGCCAAGCCCAGGCGTCACCCTTCGTGTGCGCGATGCCGAGCCACTTCAGCTCCACGCGGCGCTTGCCGTCGTCGAACACCAGCTCGCGCGGAAAGAGCAGCGACGGGGGTTTCAATTTCGACTCGGCGACATCGGGGCGGTTCTTGGCCGCGCCTTCCCAACGGCCGGGTTTGTTGCCGAAGAGCCCGGTCTCGACGGATTTCATTTCGTCGAGCGCCGCGACCGTCGAGACGATGGTGGCGCCGGCGTCGGCCCATACCTGGCTGCCGTAGGCGTGGTCGCCGTGGTGATGCGTGTTGAAGGCGAAGCGCACGGGCTTGTCCGAGGTCTCCTTGATTTTCGGCATCACGACCTTGGCCCCCGAGGGGAAGTTCGCCTCGATCACGAGCACATAGTCCTCGAACACGATCCAGCCGTTGTTGCTGTGACCGCGTCGCAGATCGCCTTGGTGGAAATAGACGCCTGGCGCGAGCGTCTGGACGGTGTCGATCTGGGCGAGGGCGGGAACGGCGGCGGCGAGCAGCAGTGCAGCCAGCGGGGCGAAGGGGTGTTTCATGGGGACAGCAAAGACGGATACCGTGGAAGCGGGGATGCGCCGCGGCGAGCGATTCCTCAGCGCAGCCGGAACACGATCCACGGCGCCGCGAATGCCACTGCCATCCCGATGCTCAGCCACCGCCCCCGGGTGAGATCAAACTCCTCGAGGATCCGTTCCCACGAGGCGCGAAAGACCCAGCGCCCGGAGCCGACATCGAACGCCACCATCAGCCCGAGCCACAGCGCGCCGACGCCCAGCGCCTCCCACTCCGTGCGCACGCCGACCCACGGCAGCGTGAACCACGTGATCGCGAGGATGATCACCGAGCCCGTGATCACGCCGATCTGGCGCGCGCGCCGGTCGCCGACGCGGCGGTTGAGCAGGCGCACGCGGAGGTAGCCTTGCACGACCTCAGCGAGCGCCATCACTAGCCAAACTACAAGGGCACGGCCAACATGCACCGACTCTGCCCGCTCACGGCCGCAGACTCCACCTCGATTCTCGTGAGCCACTCGGGCATCGGCGCGGAATTGCCTTTGACCGTCCCGCACGGGCCATCTTCCTTCTTACCTCTTCCCTCTTACTTAATCTCATCCGCCATGTCCGCCGCGAAACCGACCATCATCTACACCAAGACCGACGAGGCCCCCGCGCTCGCCACCTATTCGCTGCTGCCGATCGTGCAGGCGTTCACGAAGCACGCGGGCATCGCCGTCGAGACGCGCGACATCTCCGTGGCCGGTCGCATCCTCGCCAATTTCGCGGACAAACTCCCGGCGCACCAAAAGGTCGCCGACGCCCTTGCCGAGCTCGGCGCCCTCACGCTCAAGCCCGAGGCCAACATCATCAAGCTGCCCAACATCTCCGCCTCCGTCCCGCAGCTGAAGGCCGCCATCGCCGAGCTCCAGGCCAAGGGCTACGCGCTCCCTGATTTCCCCGAGGTCGCCACGACCGACGCCGAGAAGGACGCCAAGGCCCGCTACGCGAAGGTCCTCGGCTCCGCCGTCAACCCCGTCCTCCGCGAGGGCAACTCCGACCGCCGCGCCCCCAAGGCCGTCAAGGACTACGCCAAGAAGCACCCGCACTCCATGGGCGCATGGTCGGCGACCTCCAAGACCTCCGTCGCCACGATGGGCAAGGATGACTTCTTCTCCAACGAGAAGTCCGTCACCGTAGCCGCCGCGACGACCGTGCGCATCGAGTTCGTCCCCGCCCCGAGCGCCGACGGCAAGCAGGAGCCCACCGTCGTCCTCAAGGAAAAGACCCCGCTCAAGGCCGGCGAAATCATCGACGCCACGTTCATGAACCGGAAGGCGCTCGGCGCTTTCTTCGCGCAGCAGATCAACGCCGCCAAGAAAGACGGCACGCTCTTCTCCCTCCACCTCAAGGCCACGATGATGAAGGTCTCCGACCCCATCATGTTCGGCCTCTGCGTGCGCGTGTTCTTCAAGGACCTCTTCACCAAACACGCCGCCACCCTCGCCTCGCTCGGCGTCGATTTGAACAACGGCTTCGGCGACCTCCTCGGCAAGATCGCCACGCTCCCCGCCGACCAGAAGGCCGCCATCGAGGCCGACATTGCCGCCGTCTTCGCCGCGCGCCCCGCCGTCGCGATGGTCAACTCCGACAAGGGCATCACCAATCTCCACGTCCCCAGCGACGTCATCATCGACGCCTCCATGCCCGCGATGATCCGCACGTCGGGCCAGATGTGGAATGCGCAGGGCAAGGGCCAGGACACCCTCTGCGTCATCCCCGACAGCAGCTACGCCGGCGTCTACTCGACCACGATCAACTTCTGCAAAAAGCACGGCGCCTTCGATCCCAAGACCATGGGCACCGTCCCCAACGTCGGCCTCATGGCGCAGGCCGCCGAGGAATACGGCTCGCACAACAAGACCTTCCAGGCCCCGGGCAAGGGTGTCATCCGCGTCGTCGACGACACCGGCAAAGTCCTCCTCGAGCACCTCGTCGACGTCGGCGACATCTGGCGCGCCTGCCAGACCAAGGACGCCCCCGTGCAGGACTGGGTGAAACTCGCCGTCAACCGCGCCCGCCTCTCCGGCATGCCTGCCATTTTCTGGCTCGACGAAAAACGCGCCCACGACGCGCAAATCATCGCGAAGGTGAAAACCTACCTCGCGCAGCACAACACCGCCGGCCTCGACCTCAAGATCATGGCCCCCGCCGCCGCCTGCGAAGCCACGCTCGTCCGCCTCAAGGCCGGGCAGGACACGATCAGCGTCACCGGCAACGTCCTCCGCGACTACCTCACCGACCTCTTCCCGATCCTCGAAGTCGGCACCAGCGCCAAGATGCTCTCGATCGTCCCGCTGATGAACGGCGGCGGCCTCTTCGAAACCGGCGCCGGCGGCTCCGCGCCGAAGCACGTGCAGCAATTCACCGAGGAGAATTTCCTCCGGTGGGACTCGCTCGGCGAATTCTTCGCCCTCGCCGCGAGCTTCGAGCACCTCGGCATCACGCAGAACCACGCGAAGGCCAAGGTCCTCGCCGAGACGCTCGACGAAGCCAACGGCAAGTTCCTGGAGCACGACAAGAGCCCCGCCCGCAAAGTCGGCGCCGGCATCGACAACCGCGGCAGCCATTTCTACCTCTGCCTCTACTGGGCCCAAGCCCTCGCGAAACAGACTCTAGACTCTCAGCTCTCAGCTCTGTTTGCGCCCATCGCCGAGAAACTCACCGCCGCCGAAAAACAAATCGTCGCCGAAATGATCGCCGTCCAAGGCAAGCCCGCCGACATCGGTGGCTACTACCAACCGGACGACGCGAAGGCATCGGCGGCGCTGCGCCCGAGCAAGACACTCAACGAGATTCTCGCGACGGTCTGACGGGCTGTTTCTTCGTAGGGCGTCAGTCTTGCTGACGCCGCGCTTGGGCTGACTCCTCGATTCCGGGCTATCCTCATTTTTGACCGCGCGAAATTCCCGACCAACCTGCCACCGATGAAGGCCAACCGGAAAGTTTCAGCGCCAAAGCGCACGCGCGCGCCGAAGTCCGGCAAACTCTTGCTCAACGGAAAAAACTCCCGGACGTGGAACGGGTTCGCTCCGGAGCTTTGCGGTGTCATGAGTGGGCCGAGCGATCTTTCCCTGCGGGAAGGTTTCGCGCGTGGCTAGTCGCGTTACATTCTCGATACCGGACCGTTGGTTGACTTCGCCAACGCGGCGGATGAGCATCACCTGTCGGCGCGAGAAGTTTTGCATGCCCTTGGCGAAGCGCCCGCCACCTGCGAGATCGTGCTGGCAGAGGCGTGCTACCTCCTCGCCAACTCACAGCGCGCCGTTGACCTCGTGCTCGCGTTGCCGGGACAAGGCCGGGTGATGGTCGAGCCCGTGCTCGCGGCTGAAGCCGACTCGGTTCGCACCGCCGTCGCGAAATAGTGGCCAACGATGGACGTGGCCGACGGCTGCGTGCTCCAGCTCGTCGAGCGCTTTACGAAAGCAAAAGTCATCACGACCGACGTTCGCGACTTCCGCGTCTATCGCCGCAATCGCAACGAGCCCATTCAACTCATCCACCCGCAGCCATGAACCCGCCCATCACCCCCGGCGAAATCCTGCTCGAGGAATACCTCACGCCGATGGGGATTTCCCAAAACGCCATGGCCCGAGCCATTGGCTTGGCCCCGCGCGCGATCAACGAGATCGTGCTGGGCCACCGTGCGATCACGCCAGTCATGTCCATCCGCTTCGGCGCCTTCTTCGGCCAGACCCCTGAGTTTTGGCACGGGCTGCAGGTCGAGTGCGACTTCCGTGCGCTGGGCAAAAAGCAAAAGCAGCTCACCGCCAAAACCCGCCCCGCCCAAACCCTCGCCCACGCCGCGTGACCCGCCTCGCTGTCGAGAGTTCACACATGACTTCGTCCGACTCCCCGGTGGATCGCAGAGCAACTCGTGATGGGTGCCCCGGATGCAGTGAGTCGCTATGTCGGAGAAGTGAATCGTGGGGAGCGCATCGAGGCTGGGGCGCCTTTGGCGGAGCTGACCACAAAGGTTAGGGGCTGACCCCATTTAGGCGCATATTGGCGTGGACCGCTGCGGAGCATGTTGACTGGCCACGGCCCCGCACACGGACCTTGATTCCCACTCACGTTGCCGCCACGAGTTTGCCCGATGGATTCGCCCCGATCCGAAAACACCGCGGCCCCCGCCGACCCGCTCCACGTTTGGTTTGCGACAGAGGTGCAGCCCCACGACGCGCCGCTGAAGGCGTATTTGCGCGGCGCGTTTCCCTCGGTGCGCGATGTGGACGATGTCGTGCAGGAATCCTATCTGCGCCTGTTGCGCACCCGGGCCGAGCGACCTCTCGGAGTTGCCCGGGCCTATCTGTTTCGCATCGCCCGGCATCTCGCCGTCGATCTGCTGCGGCGTGAGACGGCCTCGCCGGTGCGCGCGGCGCTGGCGTCGGAGGACTTGGCGACGGTCGTCGATTCCTCATGCGGCGTGGCTGAGAGTGTTTGCACGGCCGAAGAAATCGCACTCCTTGGCGCGGCCATCGCCGAGTTGCCGGATCGCTGCCGAGAGGTCTTCGTCCTGCGCAAGCTGCACGGCCTTTCGCAAAAAAAAATCGCCGCACGTCTCGGTCTTTCCGAACAGACCGTGCAGGTGCAGGTCTCGCGGGGGGTGAAACGTTGCGGCCAATTTTTGCGTCGGCACCACGTCGGTGTGCCGCAGTCCTCATGAAGTCCGGCGCTTCCATTCCCTCTTCTCCACGGCAGATCGAGGATGCCGCGGCCGCGTGGTTCGCCCGGCGCGACGCCGGGCTCACCCATATCGAGGCCGCCGAACTGGCCGCTTGGCTCGCGAGCGATGTGCGCCATCGCGCAGCGTTGGCGCAGCACGAGCAGACGTGGCGCACGTTCGATCGGTCGATCACCAGTGGAGCGGCCGGTGCGGTGTTGGAGGCGGCAGACGCGACCAGACGGCGACGCGCGCGGCGACGCCTCGCGGGCCTGACGGCGGCGGTGCTGATCGTCGGGGCGGGGGTTTCATGGCAACGGCGATCGCCAGAACCGGTCGCGTTGACGGCGGTCGGGGCGATGGCCTCGCCGACGGCAGTGGTTTCCTTGCCGGAAAAAAAAATCCTGCCCGATGGCTCGGTCGCCGAGTTGCCGCCGGGTGCAGAGATCGTGATGGAGTATTCGGCCGGGGAGCGCCGCGTGGTGCTGCGGCGTGGCACAGCGCATTTCGATGTGGCAAGGAATCCGGCGCGGCCCTTCGTGGTCGCGGCCGGCCCGGTCGCCGTGCGTGCGGTCGGCACGGCCTTCGCGGTTGTGCTCGGGCGCGATGACGTGGGCGTCATTGTGACCGAGGGCCGCGTGACGCTTGAGACCGCAGCGCGGGAGCCCGCGTTCGTGGACGCCGGGCAGCGTGCGCAGGTGGACCTCGCGCCCGGCGCGCCCGCAGCGGCGGTCGTGCCGCTCGCGGCGGAAGAGTTGCGGGAGCACCTTGCGTGGCGGAGCGCGCGCGTGGAATTTTCAGGCACGCCGCTCGACGAGGCGATTGCTCTGCTCAATCGCCACAATCGCGTGCAATTCGCCCTCGGCGATCCGGCACTTGCACGCGTGCGGGTGAGCGGGTTTTTCCGCGCCGACAATACGGCCGCTTTTGTCCGTCTGCTCGAGGCGACCTTCGGCGTCCGGGCGGAATTCCTGGACCACGATCGCATCGTGCTGTGGCGTGCGCGGTAGGCACCGCAGAAGAACGGGCGCCTTTCTTTGAGGGTTCGGGCCGGGCCGGGTCGGTCGAAAATTCCAGTAACTGAAAGTGCGTCGTCGTTCGTGGAGTAGGGCGACCCCGTGCTGTTATGCGGGCTGTTACACCCACCCCTTCCCCAACCATGACCTATCTGCTCTGCGGTCTGCGACCGCTGTTCTGCACGCTCATCGTCAGCTCGGCGCTCGCGCTGGTCTCGGTGCCGGCTACGGCCGCCGAAGCCCGCAAATCCTTCGATGTGCCTGCCGGTGCCGCCGAACAGGCCCTCAAAACCTTCTCGGCTCAGTCTGGCCTCGAGGTGCTCTTTCCCACTGAGACCGTCGCCGGTGTCCGCACCCGGGCGGTGCGGGGCGACCTGCCTTCCAGCGAGGCCTTGCGTCAAATGCTCATCGATACGGGTCTGACGGTCGTGCGCGATACGCAGACCGGCGCGCTCAGCGTCGCTCGCGCCGCGCCCGCCGCCAAACCCGAGCCCAGCGCGCCGCGCGCTCCCTCCGCGGCCAAGGCGGCCTCCGCGGCAGAGGATTCTGCGGTCGTGTTGAATCCCTTCGTCGTCAGCACTGAGGCCAACAAGGGGTATTATGCCTCGGAGACACTGTCGGGAACGCAACTGCGGACCCAGGTCCGCGATCTGGCCAACCCGATTACGATTCTCACCGAGGAGTTCATGCGGGATATCGGCGCGGTGAACTATGAGGAAGCCCTCGAGTTTCTCCCCAGCACCCGCGCCTTCGTGAGCGATTCCGCCGATACGGAGGGCGGCACGTCGCGCACCTCCACTCCGTATATGGTGCGGGGATTCCGCTCCACTTCGCTGAGCAATAATTTTTTCACCACTCGCATCAAGGCGGACAACTACAACACCGAGTCGGTGACCCAATCCCGAGGCCCCAATTCCCTCCTCTTTGGTTTGGGTTCGGTGGGTGGTGCCCTCGACGCGACCAACAAGATAGGGAAATTCAATGCCAACAGCTACGGCTTGGAAGTGCGCCTCGACTCGGAGGGCACTCGACGGGCGAGTGTCGATATCAATCAGATCCTCCTCCCGAACAAGTTGGCGCTGCGCTTCGCCGGATTATCCACCGATCAACGCACCCCGCGAGATTTGCAGTATATGCGGCGCAACTCCGCCTATCTGAATCTTACCATTCAGCCGGCGAAAGGCGCGACGATCAACGTCAACGCGGAAACCGGCAGAACCAAAGAATCGCTTCCCCGGCCCTATCTGGCCTACGATAGCGTTTCCCCCTGGTTAAGGGATCCCCGGACACCGCTGCAGAAGGCAAATACCGTCGATAACCTCCTGGTCGCTTCCGGCAGCGCGGCGGCTCTAACGAGTGCCCGCAATACCATAACCGGAGTCACCCAAGCACTATCGACCGTCAATCATCTTGTATATATCATGAATGCCCCCCAGCTGGGGGTGCAGAATTGGAAGCAAAAGTCGAAGGGTTCGGAAAACGTGGTCAACGGACTGGCCCAACCCACAACCAGCCTCACCCCAGCGTCAGTCGTGCCGGGCGTGAACTTCCCGTTGGACACCATGGTGCCGGGCCCTTCCGAGCACGTTGAAATCACCTACGATAAATACTCGGCGTCGTGGCAGCAAAAGATTCTGGAGCGGACCTATTTTGAACTGGCCGGAGCCTTCGAGAAATCGAAGATCGTGGACTGGCAACCTATTCAACGGGGAGACTACGAGGTCTTTATTGATCCCAATTATTATCTTCCCGCCCAGTTGGCGGCGAACAACCCGGATCGCACCAAACCGCTCAACCCCTATTTCGGCGTCCCTTATCTCGAGGGCGTGGCCACCCTGCAAACCCGCGACTCAACCACCAAACAGTGGCGCGCAACCCTGACCCACGAGGTCAACCTCAGTCGCCTTGAGCCCATCAAGGGATTCGATTTCGGCAAGTTCACGGCCGTGGCCTTCCACTACTATCGACATGACGACAGTTACTTTGAGCAACCGGAGGAAATGACCACGACCTCGATGCTGCCAACCGGTTTCATCGGGAACAACACCGACCATCAAATCAAACGGCGCTACTATCTGTTGCCGGGGCAACCGGTCACCTTCCCGGCCTTCAATCCGAACGACATCACCAAGGTCAACCAGGCGGCGAACCCGGCGACTCCGGGCGCCATCGTCCCCGCGATCACTTCGGCCTTTGTGCGGCGCTTGGCCAACACCCATGCGCCCGAGACCACCAAATCCTATGCCGCGATCGGGCAGTGGGAACTGTTCTCCCGTCGGTTGATCCTCACGGGCGGCATGCGCCAGGATGAGATCATTACCAAGCGATTCGACTTCAGGCTCGATCCTGTCACCGTGTTGTTCGGCGGAAAGGGGGACGGAACCTTCGCCCCGGCGGTCAAGAAGTCGGTCACCAACCGCAACGTCGGAGCCGTCGTCAAAGTCACGAAGTGGCTCGATGTTTTCGCCAACACGTCCACGAACACCGTGGCGGCCGGCGGCGCCGCCTACGACATCCTTGCCCGGCCTTTGCCCGATCAGGAGGGCACCGGCTACGACTTGGGATTGCGCGGCTTCTTCCTCCAAGACCGCGTGATTCTGAAACTCAATTATTTCAGCAACACGGGCGTGAACCGGGTCGCAAACCAGCTCCGGGATGGAGCCCTCGGCCCCGGACTGGCCCGGCAGGGCGCAAATGTCGATTCATACGTCGAGGGCATGTTCCGTAATGGACTTGGCAGCAAGATAGCCGGGGTCGTGCGCTTCACCGATTACCCGGGCAATGGTCTCTGGACGGACCTCGAGTCGGATAAGACGGAGGGTTATGAACTGGAGGCCACCCTGAATCCGACGAAGCAGCTCCGCATCATGACCAACGTCTCCTATAACGACTCGACGTTGAACAGCACCTATAAATTCTTCCGGCCGTGGTATGAACAATTCGTCAAGCCCTACCGGGATGATCCCTCCATTACGTCGCTCAGGACCAATCCCGGGACAAATAACGTCCAGACCATCGGCGACGTTATCACAAACTTTGAGCGCCGCCTAAACTACCATGAAGCCCAGATCGGCGGCGCCCGGATTCGCGGCAACCATTGGCTGGTGAACGTGGTCGGGAGCTACGCGTTCGATCAGGGCACAGTCAAAGGCCTGCGCGTGGGCGGAAATGCGCGCTGGCGTGATGCTCCCACCATCGGCTACCCGGAAGTGGCCGGCAATTTTGATGTCAAGAATGCGTATACCGGGGCGGAATCCTTGGTGACGGATGCCTTCGCCAGTTATGCCTGGAGAAACCGGCTGTTCGGTCAAAATACCAACTGGTTGGTTTCGTTTCGGGTGCGAAACCTCCTGGGCCATGACGAACCCTATCCCAATACCGCCGTCGATTCCGGCAACGGCACGCCCTACTATTTGCAGCGGATGTATGTTCAGCCGCGCACGTATGAGCTCACGGCCAGCATGAAGTTCTAAACCAGCCCAAGCCCACTCGGCACCGGACGAACCTGTCGGTCTCCCCGCCATCTAACGGCGCCTCGGGCGAACCTCCGTCTCACTCCGATGAGCGCCCTCAACTCCACTCGCTCTCCGCTCGGTTCCTTCGTCGCCACCCGGCACTCGCTCTCGCGCCGCCAGTTTCTGCGCGGTGCGGGAATCGCGATGTCACCTACCACCGGCTCGAACCACTTTGCACTCAGGCCAAGCGGAAGGGATCATTTCTCGACTCTTGACCAGCCGTTGAGGCCCAAGCGACCCGATGGCTCTGCTTGAGCATTGGGAAATCCGAAATTCCGTTTCGGGACGTGCCACCGAATGAAGCCACCGTCCTTGCGCGATTCATGCGGCGCGAACTTCGCAGCTGACGGCTGGAACTCCCCTGAGCGGGTTCCTTCCGCGCTCGCCACGTTCGCGCGTGGTCGCAAGCGTCCCGAGCATGACACCCCGTTCCGCTTTTGCGCGCCGGGCCCTCGCAGGACTCAGCCTGGCCTTGCTCGGCTTCACCGGTTGCACGACTCCGACTGCGCGGCCCGGCGCGACCGAGCCGATCGCAGATGTCATCGTGGTCGGCGCGGGGCTTTCCGGCCTGACCACGGCGAAGGACCTGCGCCGCGCCGGGAAAACGGTGCTCGTGCTCGAGGCGACGGGCCGGATTGGCGGGCGCGCCCACACGGACACCAGCTTCACCGCGTCCAAAAAGTCCGGCGCCGCGACTTGGTTTGATGGCATCGACCTCGGCGCCGCGTGGATCCACAGCGCGGACCAGAACCCGCTCACCGCGCTCGTCGACGAAATGGGTTTTTCGCGGGCCCCGTCGAAGCTCGACGGCGCCGTGTGGATCGGCAGCCACCGGCTGTCGCCCGCAGAGCAAAGCGCATTTGAGGCCGCCTTCCAGGAGTCGGAGGACGGCATGGCCAAGGCGCGCAACGCCGGCCTCGACCGGCCGGCGTCCGAATTTCTCCCCAAGAGCTCGGCCTACCGGTTCCTGGTCGGCGCCAACATCGGCCCGCTCGAAGGCGGCTCGGACATCACCGAGACCTCCAGCGCCGACGCGGCCGCCTTCCAGGCCGACCCGGACGATTTCATCCGCGAAGGCGTCGGCACCTTTGTCACGCGCTTCGGCCGCGACGTGCCGGTGCAGCTCAACTCGCCGGTGACGGCGGTCCGGTATGGCGCCGCGATCGGCGGCGGCGTGCTCGTCGAGACGGCGAGCGGCAAGTTTCGCGGACGCCGGGTCGTGGTGACGGTCTCGACCGGGGTGCTCGCCGCGCGCCGCATCGCCTTTACCCCGGAGCTGCCCGCGTGGAAATGGGAAGCCATCCGCGGCCTGCCGATGGGTTTGCTGAACAAAATCGTGTTCCGGTTCGACGGCGACATTCTCCCGGACGAAGCGGTCAGCGAATGGGTGCTGCACCAGCAATCGCCGGCGCCCGAGAGCGGCGACCCCGAGGTGATGGCCTTCGTCGTGAAGCCGCTCGGCAGCAACCTCATCGTGGGATTCTACGGCGGCACGCAGGCCCGCCGCTTCGAACAGCTCGGCGACAAGGCGGCCATCGACCACGCCAAGGCGGCGCTCACGCAGATGTATGGCCCCGCGCTGGTCGCCCGCATCCGGGACGACCAGACCAAGGTCACGCATTGGGGGAAGAATCCGTGGACCCTCGGCGCGTATTCGGCGGCGTTGCCCGGGGCGTCGAAGATGCATGCGGAACTCGCCAAGCCGGTCGACGACCTCGTCTTCTTCGCCGGTGAAGCGGCCGGTCCGGTGGAATACAACGGCAGTCTCGCCGCCGCCTTTGTCTCCGGGCTGCGGGCGAGCCGCGCCGTGCAGGAGTCGCTGGACGGAGCCGAGGCCCCAGAACCAGCAGGCGCTGCGGCCGGACCGGGAACGGCGGCCAAGGCCAACCGCTGAAACGGCAATCCGAAGGGGTCAGGTTATGAGACCAACGTCCCGTTGCTTTGGGATTTTGTAGGGCTCGACCTTGGTCGATGCTCGGCTGGCGTTGCCCCTAAACCGGCCTGAGCGAGCTCAGGCCCTACAGTCCAGAAGCTACGGGACGTTGGTATAAGTCCTAATTTCCGCGAAACCACGAAGCGCATTTCATAAAAACCACGCGTCGGAGGGGCGACGACAAGTGCTCGCTGCGCTGCACTCATCGAGCCGAGCCCGGGAAATCAGTCGTGGGTCAGTTTGAATTTCGTAGGGCGCGAGCTTGCTCGCGCCGGGTCGTTCGCACGGAAACGGCCCGAGCAAGCTCGGGCCCTACAATTTGAATCCACGTTCGTCGCCAACCGGCAAACTGACCCACTACCCGAAAATCAGTAGGCTTGAAGGTCGCCCGAAGCGATCACCCGGGCGCCCTTCGCCGCCGGCACTTCAGCGAGCAAAGCCCGCGCTACTTTCTCTGCGGAGATCGCCCGATAATTGCGGGGTAGAATCACCCGCAGGAAATTCAGGATCGGTGCCGCCAGGGTTTCTCCGCGGCGGGCGGGCTGGCCCAAGCGTTGACGGTTGCCCAGCAACAACGACGGCCGGACCACGACCGTGGCGGCGGTCTCAAACCGCAAGACCGCGTCCTCCAACTCACCTTTCACGCGATTGTAGAAGACCGATGATTTCGCGTCGGCGCCCATGGCACTGACCAAGCCGATGCGGCGGGCGCCGGCCTCGATGGCGGCGCGCGCAAGCGCGAGATTCGCATCGTAGTCGACCGCGCGAAAGGCCTCGCGGCTGCCGGCGACCTTGAGGATCGTGCCCAACGCCAGATACACTTCGTCCACCGCCGGCAGCGGAGGGATCGCGCGCAGATCGACGACGTGCATCCGGATTTTTGCGTGTGCGACCGCCACGGGCCTTCGCCCGACGATGTGCACCTCGGCCACCGTTGCATCGGCGAGCAGCCCCTCCAGCAGATGACCACCCACGAGCCCGGTCGCTCCGGCCAAGACGACCCGTCGCGTGGCGGTATTCATGCGAGCGGAAGAATTCAT
>JANOCA010000677.1:0-17361 GCA_031411915.1 Opitutaceae bacterium | reverse complement strand
CCTCCCGCTCGCCGCGCACGCGTGGCACGCTTTCGGCGAAGCCAACTGGCCCCGCGTCGGCGAACTCTGCGTGCTCTCGTCCGCACTCAAGACCGCCCGCGAAGCCCGGGCCGCCTCCGAGAATATCGGACGCCAGCGCGCCGAACTCATGGCGACGCTCCGCCTGCACCAGCTGGCCCAAGAATTTCTCCGCCGCGTCACCGCCGAAAACTGGCCGCACTCGTCCGCGATCTCCGCCGCCCTCGAAGGCCGCGTCCTCGGCGCCCCGCTCACCGCCGTGCTCTCCGGCATTTCTTACGCGACTCTCTCGTCGCTCCTGTCCGCCGCGATGAAGATCCTCCGCCTCGGCCAAAACGCCTCCCAATCGCTGCTCACCGAAGCCCTCTCCGCCGCGCCCGGGATCATTGCCGCCGCCGAAACGACCGCGTTCGAAGACATCGGCTGGTTTAACCCATGGCTCGACATCGCCGCAGCCCGGCACGAGACGGCGGACGCGCGGATGTTCATTTCGTGACACCGTCCAATCGAAAATCGTAAATCCCAAATCGTAAATCAATGTCTCGTCCTCCTCGCATCGGCATCGGTGGCCCCGTGGGCTCCGGCAAGACCATGCTTTGCCTCAAGCTCTGCCAACGCCTCCGCGAGCGCTACTCGATGGCCGTCGTCACCAACGACATCTACTGCTCCGAAGACGCACAGTTCCTCATCCAGCACAGCGCGCTCGCCGCCGAGCGCATCGCCGGCGTCGAGACCGGCGGCTGCCCGCACACCGCGATCCGCGACGACACCACGATGAACGAGCAGGCCTGCCGCGCGCTCGAAGCGAAATTTCCCGGCCTCCAACTGCTCCTCGTCGAGAGCGGCGGCGACAACCTCACGGCCACGTTTTCGCCGGAGCTCGTCGATGCCTTCATCTACGTGATCGACGTCGCGGAGGGTGACAAAATCCCACGCAAGGGCGGCCCGGCGATCCGCCACAGCGATCTGCTCATCATCAACAAAATCGACCTCGCCCCTCTCGTCGGCGCCGATCTCGGGGTGATGGACCGCGACGCCAGGATTCAGCGTGGCACGCGGCCGTTTTTGTTCTGCGACCTGAAGCGCGAGCACAACCTCGACGCCGTGATCGCGTGGATCGAGCGCGAGGTGCTGTTCGCACAAAAGGCGAATGCGGGGTGAGGGCACCCCGCCTACAACGACTCCGCCGATGCCCGAGTTTTCCGGCCACCTCTCGCTGCGCGCCGCCCTGCGCGCCCACGGCCGCACGGTGATCGCGGCTCAGTCTTTTCGCGCCCCGTTTCATCTGAGCAAACCCTACTGGGACGCCGACGCCCGCGTCCTGATCGCGCAGGTCGTGAATCCCACCGCGGGCATCCTCGCGGGCGACCGGCTTGAGTCCGAGATCACGGTCGAGGGCGGCGCCGCGCTCCTCGTGACGACGCCCAGCGCAAGCCGTGTCTTCCGGATGCGGGACGGCTCGGCGGCGTGCGAGCAGCACTTCACCGTGGCTGACGGCGCCTGGCTCGAGGTGCTGCCCGAGCCGCTCGTGCCGCACCGTGGCTCCACCTACCGCCAGCACACGCACATCGCGATCGCCGGGGCCGGCGGTTTGTTTTTCGTCGATCAACTGATGCCAGGCCGCGTGGCGCATGGCGAGGCGTGGGCTTGGGATCGGCTCACGCTTGCCCTGGAGGTGCGGCTCGACGGCGAGCTGATCCTGCGCGAGCGGTTCGACCAAGGCGGCGCCGCGCTGCGCGATCTGGCCGCGCTCGCGGGTTCGGGGCCCGCGGCTTGTTTCGCCAACGCCATATTGATCGCACCGGATGCCGCCGCGCCGTGGCGCGAGGAGCTGGCCGCATTGCATGGCGACGGGGTGTGGCTCGGCGTGAGCGCGCTGCGCCGCGGCGGGTGGAGCCTGAAAATCGTCGCGCCCGGCCCGGTGCGCCTACGGCGGGCGTTGCGCGATGCGCGCCGGATTCTGGCGCGCTACTTCCCGCGGTTGAGTTGCGAGGTGCGCAAATCCTGAACTGCCGCAGATCGACGGCGCAGCATCAGCCAGACGGCGCCAGCCACCGCGCCGGCCAACCCCACCCAGCCAGCCGTGGCAAACGGATGCTCGACCAGATGCCGGAGTTCCCACGTGAGTTCGTGGCCATCGTCGTGCCCAGGGTGAGCCACCAGTCGACCGCCCGAAACCACGAGCATCGTTGCGAGGGCTCCAGCCTGGCCGAGGGGTGTTTTCATCACCCATGCGGTAGCAGGCAATGTTCCAACCCGACAACCGGAAAAACAAAAGGCCGTCCGCAGCGAAGCGGACGGCCTTGGAAAACGGATTCGAATGCGATTAGCGCTTCGAGAACTGGAACCGCTTGCGGGCGCCCGGCTGGCCGGCCTTCTTGCGCTCCTTCATGCGATCGTCGCGAGTCATGTGGCCGGCCTTCTTGAGGGCGGGGCGCAGCTCGGCGTTCATCTTCTGGAGCGCGCGGGCGATGCCGTGCGCCACAGCGCCGGCTTGGCCGGAGACGCCGCCACCGGCGACGTTGGCGGTCACGTCAATCTTGTCCTTCAGCTCGACTGTGAGCAGCGGCGCATACGCCTGCTTGGCGAAATTCTCGTGGGTGAAGTAGCTGTCGAAAGTGCGGCCGTTGACGGTCAGCTTGCCGGAACCCTCGGCGAGGCGGACGCGGGCGGTGGAGGTCTTGCGACGGCCGGTGCCGAGGAAGATGTTGGCGGGAGTAGCGGCGCTCATGATCGGTCGTGGGTCGTGAATCAGACGGTGAACTTCTGGGGCGCTTGCGCCTCGTGGGTGTGCTTGTCGCCGGCGAAGACGCGAAGCTTGGTGAGCATGTGGCGGGCGATGCGGTTTTTCGGCATCATACCCTTGACCGCGTGCTCGATGATGAATTCGGGGTGGCGCTGACGCATGAGCGAGACCTTGCGGTAGCTCTCGCCACCGACGAAGCCCGAGAAGAACATGTATTCGTTCTTGTCCTCTTTGCGGCCGGTGAGGACGACCTTCTCGGCGTTAATCACGACCACAAAGTCGCCTGTGTCGCAGTTGGGCGTGTAGGACGCCTTGTGGCGGCCACGGATGAGGTTGGCGGCCTTGACCGCGAGACGGCCAAGCGGAACCCCAGCGGCATCGATCAGATGCCATTTGGCGGGTTGTGCCGTCTCCTTCGTAACGAGGAACGTTTTCATGCGAAAAGGGGCCAAGAGCTAAGATCAAAAGAGGTCCTGTCAACGCCCATTTCTCCCGGATTTCTCCCCGGCGGGGTCGAAACTGAGCCACCACCCACGCGCCGTGTTCCGCCGATTGCCCTGAATCGGTCCCGCACGAACTACTCCGTTGCTCAATCTCCATCTCCTTCCGATTGCCGATCCAATTGGGGCGGGGGATTCGATATTCAAACTAGGACACCACGCCTCTAGCTCAGCCCTTGACACCCCCCGCGGCGTCCGGCACCTCTGACCCTCTTTTTTTCCAAAAACCATGCAACCCACATTCCGTCCGCACCGCAAGAAACGCGCCCGTCAGATCGGTTACCGCGCCCGCATGGCGACCAAAGGTGGCCGCAAAGTCATCCGCGCCCGCCGCCTGAAGGGCCGCAAGCGCCTCACGGTCGTCTGATCGCCCCGGCGGCGGACCCTGCGCGGGGAGCACCGCGCGCGTTTCGACGGCCCATGCGTTTCCGCACTGAGCAGCACCTCCGGCGGCCTGCCGAAATCCGTGCCGTGCGCGAACAGGGCCGGCGGATCGATTGCCGTGCCTTCACGCTGTGGTGGAAGGACATCACGCCCGCGGCGCCGGACTCAGCCGCGCCCGTCCCTGCCAAGCCTTTTTCTCCCCGTCTCTGCGTGATTGCCTCCACCAACGCCGTCGGCGGCGCCGTGCGCCGCAACCGCGCCAAGCGCCGGCTGCGCGAGGTCTTCCGCCATCAGCAGGCGCACGTTCCGGCGGGCTGCGATCTTGTGCTGGTCGCCCGCGGGAGCGCCACCGGCTGGCCCATGGCCGATCTGGAAAAACGCTTCACTGCCGGCTGCGCCGAGATCGAGCGCGACCGCGCCGCCCAGCCATGAGGCCGGCCGCGCCTTCGCCGTTCGCTCGCGCGGCGCGCTTCGTCGTGCGCCTGCCCTCGGTCGCGTTGCTGCTCGCGATCCGGGGCTACCAGCGCGTGATCTCGCCTGTATTGCCGGTCATCACGCTGGGCCGCTGCGGCTGCCGATTTCACCCGACTTGCTCGCACTACGCGGCCGAGGCCATCCGCACCCACGGCGCGCTCGTGGGTGTCCCGCTCGCCATCATCCGCCTGGTGAAATGCACCCCGCTGCACACGGGCGGCTTCGATCCGGTGCCGGTTTCGCTGCGGCTTCGCAGGACTGACTCACTACCCCGCTGCTCGCGGATCACTCCCTCACTCCCTCCGTCCTTCACTCCCTCTCAGTCCTAATGGACAAAAAGAACACCACCATCGGCGTTGTGCTGCTCCTGGCCGCCTTCGCCTTCATGCTCTACGGGCCGCGCACCACGCCACCCCCGCCCGCGCCTGCCGAGATGGCGCCCGCCGCTGTCGATCCGAGCGCGCCCGCGACCGCCGCCCCCGGCACGACCGCCACCGCGGCGCCCGCGGCTTCCGTCCCGCAGGCCGCCTTTGCCACCGTCAACCGCGACGCGAGCAACGCCCTCGTCTCCACGCTGTCCAACGACTTCGTCGACGTGCGCTTCACGGATTCCGGCGGCGCGCTGCGCGACGTGGCCCTCCGGAAATACGCCGCCGAGCTGAAGAAACCCGAGCCCTACGTCTTCAACAAGGAGCACGCCGACCCCATCCTCGCGTTCGTCGATTTCGCCGGCCTCGATCGGCGCACGCGCTTCGAGCGAGTCTCGCAGGGCGCCAACGAAATCGTCTATCGCGCCGTGTTCGAGAACCGTCTCGAGGTCACCCGCCGCTATGTGCTCTCGCCCAACACCGGCGATACGACGGACCCCTACGTCATCCGGCACGAGACCACCTTTCGCAATCTCACCGACCAAGCCATCCAGCCGATGCGCGTCGGCTTGGCCCTCGGCACCGCCGCCCCCAATAACCGCGAGGACATCGGGCAATACCTCAAGACCGGCTTTTCCACCGGCAAGGATCAGACCTTCATCCCCCGCTCCGATCTTGAGGCGAGCGGCGGCTTCCTCGGCATGGGTGCGCACGGCTCGTCGCCCTTCGTCACCAGCGGCGGCCCGATCGTGTGGGCCGCGGTGAAAAACCAGTTCTTCGTGAGCTTCCTGACCGGCGATGAGCCGGCCGCGAGCCTCATCACCCGGCGCGTGAAGCTCATCACCGAACTCGCCGACGACAACGTCTACGCCTACGGCCTCGCCGGCACCGCGCTCTTCGACACCAAGTCGATCGCCCCGAAGGGCGAGTTCAAGCTCAGCGGCTCGCTCTACGTCGGCCCCAACGAATACGCCCGCCTCTCGAACTCCAAGGTCTTCAAGGCCGATCAGCACAAGATCATGGACTTCGGCTTCTTCAAGTTCTTCAGCGAAATCCTGCTCACGCTGATGACTTGGATTCACAATGCGCTGCCCCCGGGCTCGTGGAACTGGGGCTGGGCCATCGTGCTCACCACCCTCACGCTCAAGACCATCTTCATCTGGCCCACGCTGGCCGCCTCCAAGTCGGCCAAGCGCATGGCGAAAATCCAGCCTGAGCTCCAGGCCATCCGCGAGAAATACAAGGACAACCCCCAGAAGCAGCAGCAGGCCACGATGGAGCTGTTCAAGACGCGGCGCATCAACCCAATCGGCGGCTGTCTCCCGATTCTCCTGACGATGCCCTTCTTCATGGGCTTCTTCTCCATGCTGCCCAGCGCCGCCGAGCTGCGCTTCCAGCCCTTCCTCTGGGCCGCGGACCTCTCGACCGCCGACACGATCGCCTACATCCCGCTCGGGTTCATGGTGCTTCCGCTGAACATCATGCCGCTCCTGATGGGTGCGACCATGGTCATCCAGATGCACCTCACGCCATCGCCCTCCGTGGACAACGCGCAGGTGAAGATGATGAAGCTGATGCCCTACGTCTTCGCGCTCATCTGCTACACCTTCTCGTGCGCGCTCTCGCTGTATTCGTTTGTCAACGGCCTCTTCACCATCGGCCAGCAGCTCGTCGTCAACCGCATGAAGGACCCGGCCGAAGCCGGCCCGGTCGGCCCCGGCACCGCGGCGGTCACGACCGCGAGCGCGTTCGGCAAGAAGATGAAGAACGTCACCCCGAAGAAGAAGAAATGATTTTTAGCTGAGAGCTGAAAGTCCAGAGCTGAGAGCAAAAACCCAGCTCTCGACCCCGGGCTTTTGGGTCCGGTCTATCTCAGCTCTAGCCTTTTAGCTCTCAGCCACTCCTCCCTCCCCGATGGCCGGCCATAACAAGTGGTCCAAGGTGAAGCGGCTCAAGGCCGTCACCGATTCGCGCCGCGGCAAGGTCTTCTCCCGCCTCTCCCGGGATCTCACGCTCGACGCCAAGTCCGGCGGCGGCGATCCCGCCGGCAACGCCCGCCTCCGCACGCTGGTGCTCAAGGCCCGCGACGCCAACATGCCCGCCGAAAACGTCGACCGCGCCATCAAGAAGGGCACCGGCGAGCTCCCCCGGCGTCACTTACGAGGAAATCACCTACGAGGGCTACGGCCCCGGCGGCGTGGCCTTCGTCGTGCAGGTCACGACCGACAACAAAACCCGCGCGGCGAAGGATGTCCGCGCCGCCTTCGCCCGCCATGGCGGCAACCTCGCCAGCACCGGTGCCGTGGCCTTCCAGTTTCTCCACGCCGGCCAGTTCCTGATCGCGCGCGAAAAGACCACCGAGGATCGCCTGCTCCAGATCCCGCTCGAAGCCGGCGCCGACGACGTGCTCGCGAGCGAGCATGGCTTCGAGGTCCGCTGCGGCGTCCACGCCTTTGACAAGGTCTCGCACGCCCTCGAGCACGCCGGCCTCAAACCCGAAAGCGCCGAGATCGCCTACATCCCGACGACCACCGTGCCCGTGGCGGACCGCCACGTGGCCGCCACCCTCGCCAAGCTCCACGAGACCCTCGAGGAAAACGACGACGTGCAGCAGGTCTTCTCCAACGAGGAAATCGATCCCGCGATCGCGGGCGACTGAGTTGGGTAGCCCTGCTCGGGAGAGCAGGGACCGGCGAGACGCTCGGCGCGAAGTCTGTCCCGCCTCTCCCGAGGCGGGCTACCGGGCTGCCCATCCCCCCACGTCATAACCCGTCCGGTTACTTGCCTCACGACGCGCCCGGTGGTTTCGTCGCCGCGTTCCGATGACAGACGATCTTGAAGTCGCCCAGGCTGGCGACGCCGCGCCGCGCTATCTCGCGCCCGACGATGTCGGGCTGGTGGTGCCGCGCGACTACGTCCACCGCCAGCCGTTTACCTTCAAGAGCGGGCAGGTTATCCCCAGCTTCACGCTGCGCTACGAGACCTATGGCGAGCTCAACACCACGCGCGACAACGCCATCGTGATCTGCCACGCGCTCAGCGGCGACCACCACTGCGCCGGCTGGCACTCGCCCGCCGACAAGAAGCCCGGCTGGTGGAACAACCTCATCGGCCCCGGCAAGGCCGTCGACACGCGCCGCTTCTACGTCGTCTGCGCCAACGTCCTCGGCGGCTGCCAGGGCTCGACGGGCCCATCGTCCACAAATCCCGAGACCGGCCGCGCCTACGGCACCACGTTTCCCTTCGTCACGATCCGCGACATGGTGCGCGCGCAGAAACTTCTGCTCGACCATCTCGGCGTCGTGGAGCTGCACGGCGTGATCGGCGGCTCGATGGGCGGCATGACGGCGATGCTGACGGCGATCGAGTTTCCCAAGTTCACGCGGCGCGTGCTCGCGATGGCCACCACCGGCCGCGAGGGCGCGCAGGCGATCGCGTTCAACGAAGTCGGCCGCCAGGCGATCATGCAGGACCCGGCGTGGAACCGCGGCGACTACCCGCGCGACGCCGGCCCGCGCACCGGACTGGCGATCGCGCGCATGATGGCGCACATCACCTACGTGTCCGACGCGAGCATGGACCGGAAGTTCGGCCGCAAGAAAAAGGAAAACGCCAACGGCGACGCCTACACCTTCGAGCAGCAGTTCGAGGTCGAGGGCTACCTGCGCCACCAGGGCCAGAGCTTCATCAACCGCTTCGACGCGAACACCTATCTCTACATCACGCGCGCCCTCGATCAGTTCGACCTCGCGCACGCCTACGGCTCGCTCGAGCAGGCCTTCGCGCCCGTCGAAGGCGACACGTTGATCGTGGGCTTCACGAGCGACTGGCTCTTCCCGCCCGAGCAGAACCGCACGCTCGCGCTCGCCCTGCTTCGCGCCGGCAAGCGCGCCAGCTACGCCGAGCTCACCACCGATCTCGGCCACGATTCGTTTCTCCTGGAGAGCGAGGAACTCTACTCGCTTGTCCGCGCCTTCCTTGAGCGCGGCCAGCACTACGACTCAAATTACTCGATCTAGCCATGGCGCGCCCCACGGAAAAACGCACGGTCGACATGCAGATCATCGGGGACTGGGTGGAGCCCAACACCCGCGTGCTCGATCTGGGCTGCGGCACGGGCGCACTGCTCGACTACCTCGTGCAGACGAAGAAGGTCTCCGCCGTCGGCGTGGATCTCGACTTCGGCCGCATCACCGCCTCCGTGCGCCGCGGGCTCTCGGCTTACCAAGGCGACATGACGGCGTTCATGCGCGCGTTTCCCGAGAAACACTTCGATCGCGTGATCTGCTCGCGCACCGTGCAGGAACTCGCCGATCCCACAGGCGTGATCCTCGAGGCGCTGCGCGTGGGCCGCGCCCTTACTGTGGGCTTCGTGAACCACGGCTTCTGGAAAAACCGCGTCAACGCCCTCCTGCAGGGCCGCAAGATCCGCAATGCCGTATACACGACCGAGTGGTTCGAAAGCCGTCCGGCCAATCCGCTCACGATTGCGGACTTTGAGAATTTCTGCGCGGTGAAAGGCATCCGCATCGCCCACCGCGCCCACCTCGCCGGCAACTGGCACACGCCGTGCCGCACGCTCCCCAACCTCCTCGCCGGTTACGCGCTCTACGATCTGGCGCGGTGATCGGGCTCACCCGCCGCCCAGCGCGCCGGCTTGGCGGGTCAGTTGCTTTTCCAGGCTGCCGCACACCAGTTCGCAGAGCTTGGCGATCGAGGGGTCCGCGATGGCGTAGAAGACCTGCAGGCCCTCCTTCCGCCGCGAGAGGATGTGCGCCTGCGTGAGCGTCTGCAGGTGGCGCGAGATGTTGGCCTGTGTGCCGCCCGTCGCCGCCACGAGCTCGTTCACACTCAGCTCGCCGTCGAAGAGCGCCTGGATCAGCCGCAGCCGCATCGGCTCGGCCAGCGCGGCAAAGCGCCGCGCCACCAGCTCGAGCGCTTCATCGGATAACGGATTCTTCTTTGCCATGCCGGCAACAAACACGGGCTTGACATTTTTTCAAGCATATCCGCATATGCGCATACAAAGAACACGCTTCCCGCCATGAAAATCGACTCCCTCATCCGTCTCCTCGCCGGCACCGTCACCCTCACCGGTGTTGCCCTCACTTACTATCGCGGCCCGGTCTGGCTGCTGGTCCCCGCCTTCGCGGGGCTCAACCTGATTCAGTCCGTCTTCACCGGCTTCTGCCCGCCTTCCTGGCTGCTGGGCAAATTGGGCTGGCTCGAGGCGGACGGCACGATCCGCATCGGTGGCGCAAAAACGGGCCGCCCGTGAAGCCCGGGCTCGCCCTCGGTCTCCTGCTGCCGCTCGCCTTCGGCGCCTGCGGCCGGCCGCCGACTGCCCAGGCGCCCGGCGCACTCCCGGCCGCGCGCGTCTCGGTTGCGCCCGTCCAGCGTGAAGCGGTGTCCGTGCTCCTGCCGATCAGCGGCACCGTCCGGGCTGTGCGCCGCGCGGCGCTCGCCGCCAAGGTCGCCGGCACCGTCGAGCCTCCCGCACTCGCCCTCGGGCAGGCCGTGCGCACCGGCGAAGTGCTCCTGAAAATCGCCGCCGCGGAGCACACCGCCCGCGTCGCCCAGGGACGCGCGCTGGTCACGCAGGTGGAGCGCGAGTTCGCCCGCGAGCGCACGCTGGCCGCCTCCGGCGCCGGCACGCCCGAAACCGTCCGCGGTCTCGAGGATCGAATCGCGCAGGCGCAGGCCGCGCTGCGCGAGGCCGAGGCCGTGCTCGACTACGCGATCGTGCGCGCGCCGTTCGACGGGGTGGTCGCGCGGAAATTCGTCGAGCCCGGCGATTTCGCGGCCGTCGGCGCGCCGCTGCTCCAGCTCGACGGCCGCGACGCCCTAGAAATCGAGGTCGCCGTGCCGGAGTCGCTCGCCGCCGCGCTCGTCGTGGGCGCGCCCCTCGGCGTCGAGCTTCCCACCGCGGCACTTCGCTTCCAGGCCACCGTCGCCGAGCTGTCCTCCGCAGCCGATCCGGCCACCCGCACCACAACGGCCAAGCTCGCGATCCCGCCCGGCACCGCCGCGCGACCCGGACAATTCGCGCAGGTCCTCGTGCCAGCTGCTCCCACCACTGTCCTGCTGGTGCCAGCGGGCGCCGCGTCGTTGTTCGGCCAGATGGAGCGCGTCTTCGTCGTCGATGAGCGCCAGCGCGCGGTGCTGCGTCTTGTGAAAACCGGCGGTCGTCGCGGCGACCGGATCGAGATTCTCGCCGGCCTCGAGAACGGCGAACGCATCGTAGTCGCACCGCCTGCGACGCTACGCGACGGCCAGCCGCTGGAAATTGCCCCGTGAACAACCCCGGCCCATCCCCGGCGCCGCGCGGTTTCGCCGGCCGGCTCACGGCGCTGTTCATCGATTCGAAGCTCACGCCGATCATCGTGGTCGCGTCGCTGCTCCTCGGCCTCTTCGCCGTGCTCATGCTCCCGCGCGAGGAGGAGCCGCAGATCAAGGTGCCGATGGTTGACGTTCACGTGGCCATGCCCGGCGCCGCGCCCGCCGAGGTCGAGAACCGCATCACGCGCCCGATGGAAAAACTGCTCTGGGAGGTGCCGGACGTGGAATATCTCTACTCCACCTCGAGCCCCGGCCAGTCGCTCGTGATCGTGCGGTTCAAGGTCGGCACCGGCATCGAGACCGCGCTCGTGCGCCTGAACCAGAAGCTTCAGGCCAACTTTGACCGCATCCCCGCCGGCGCGAGCCCGCCGATCGTGAAGCCACGCACGATCGACGATGTGCCCATCCTCGCCCTCACGCTGCACAGCGCGGAGCACGGCCACCTCGAGCTGCGGCGGCTCGCCGCTCAGCTCGACGACGCAGTGAAATCCATCCCGCAGGTCGCGGAAACCACGATCATCGGCGGCACGCGCCGGGCTTTTCGCATCGCGCTCGATCCTGCCGCACTCGCCGCCCGGAGCATCGCCGCCAGTGATCTGACGCCGATTCTCCGCGCGGCCAACGCCCCGCTCCACGCCGGCTCGCGGCCGTTTGCCAACACCGAGGTCCTGCTCGAGGCGGGCGCGTTTCTCCGCGACGCCACGGAACTCGGTGCGGTCGTGATTGGGGTGTTTGAGGGGCGGCCAGTCTTCCTGCGCGATGTCGCCACGATCACGGATGCGGCGGAGGAGCCCGCCAGCTACGTTTTCCATGCCGAGCCGCACCGCGGCGTGCTCGACGCGGCCGTCACTCTCAGCGTCGCCAAGCGGCCCGGCGCCAACGCCACCACGGTCGTCGACGCCGTGCTCGCCAAGGTCGCCGCTCTCCGCGGCACGCTGCTGCCCGCCGATGTCGCAATCGCCATCACGCGCGACTACGGGCACACCGCCGCCGAAAAAAGCGACGAGCTGCTGCTCCACATGGGCATCGCGGTCTTCGGCGTCGCCGTCCTCATCTTGGTTTTCCTCGGCTGGCGCGAGTCGCTGGTGGTGCTGCTCGCGATTCCCACGACTCTCGCGCTCACGCTGCTCGTGTTCTACCTTTACGGCTACACGCTCAACCGCATCACCCTCTTCGCGCTGATCTTCTCGATTGGCATCCTCGTGGACGACGCGATCGTGGTGGTCGAGAACATCGTCCGCCACCTGCGGCTGCCCGGGGCGGAAAAGAAACCGCTGCCCCAGCTCGCGCTCGAGGCCGTCGACGAGGTCGGCAATCCCACGCTGCTCGCCACCTGGGCCGTGATCGCCGCGATTCTGCCGATGGCCTTCGTCGGCGGCCTGATGGGGCCCTACATGCGGCCAATCCCGATCGGCTCGACGGCGGCCATGCTCTTCTCAGTGGCGATTGCGTTCACGCTCACGCCGTGGGCCGCCGTGCGCGTCCTCCGCCGGAGGCTCGGCCCCGGCGCGGCGGCCGGCGGCGATCACGAGGCGCCTGACGACTGGTTCACCCGGCTCTACCACCGCATCATGGAGCCGCTGCTCGATCGCGCGCGGTGGCGCTGGGTGTTCCTCGGCGCGATCGTCGCGCTGCTGCTGGGCGCGGTCGCGTTCGTGCTCACCGGCGCCGTCACGATCAAGATGCTGCCGTTCGACAACAAGTCCGAGTTCCAGATCGTGCTCAAGGCCACCGAGGGCACGACGCTGGAACAGACCGCGCGCATCGCCCGCGAGATGGCCGACACCCTGCGCGCCGTGCCCGAGGTGCGCGACTGCCAGATCTACGCGGGCACCGCGGCGCCGTTCAATTTCAACGGCCTCGTGCGCCACTCCTACCTGCGGCGCGGCCCCAACGTCGCCGACATCCAGGTCAATCTCGTGGGCAAATCCGACCGCTCCGACCAAAGCCATGCCATCGCCAAGCGCGTGCGCCCGCTCGTCGCCGCCGTCGCCGTGAAATACGGCGCCACCGTCGCCGTCGCCGAGGTGCCGCCCGGCCCGCCCGTGCTGCAATCAATCGTCGCCGAGATCTACGGGCCCGACGAGACGCAGCGCCTCGCCCTCGCCCGCGAGGTCCGCGGCATCATGGCGGGCACACGCGGTGTCGTGGACCTCGACTGGTATGTGGAGGCGGATCAGCCCAAGGTCCGCTACAACGTCGACCGCGCCAAGGCCGCGCAGCACGGCGTGAGCGAAGGCGCGATCGCGCGCACGCTCGCCCTCGCCGCGCAAGGGACCGCGATCGACCTGCTGCACGCGCCGGCGGAGCGCGAGGATGTGCCGCTCATCCTGGAGCTGCCTGCCGATCGGCGGACGCAACCCGAGTCGCTGCTCGCTCTCCACGTCCGCGCGGATCTCGCGCCGACCTCGCTCAATTTCTCGGCGCCGCTCGTGCCGCTCAGCGAACTCGTGCGCCTCGAGCGGACCGTCGGCGAGCGCAGCCTTTACCGGAAGAACCTGAAGCCCGTCACCTACGTGGTCGCCGATGTCGCCGGCGCGGTGGAGAGCCCGGCTTACGCGATGTTTGGGATCGACCGCGCGATCCGGCGGATCGACGCGCGGCAGTTTGGCGGGCCGGAGGCGGCGCTGCCCATTTTCCACCTCAACGTGCCCTTCGATGATTTGTCGCCCGCGCTCAAGTGGGACGGCGAGTGGCACATCACGCTCGAAGTGTTCCGCGATCTCGGGCTCGCCTTCGCCGCGGTGCTCGGGCTGATCGCGCTGCTGATGGTCGGCTGGTTCAAGAGCTACACGACGCCGCTCGTCGTGATGGCGGCGATCCCGTTCTCGCTCATTGGCATCCTGCCGGCGCACTGGGCGCTCGGCGCGTTCTTCACCGCGACCTCGATGATCGGCTTCATGGCGGGCGCCGGCATCGTGGTGCGCAACTCGATCATCCTGGTCGATTTCATCGAGCTGCGGCGCGCCGAGGGCCGGCCATTGCGCGACGCCGTGATCGAGGCGGGCGCGGTGCGCTTCCGCCCGATGCTCCTGACCGCCCTGGCGGTCGTCGTGGGGGCGAGCGTGATCCTGGCCGACCCGATTTTCCAAGGCCTCGCCATCAGCCTGATGTTCGGTGAAATCGCCTCGCTGCTCGTCAGCCGCATGGCCGTGCCCGTGCTCTATTTCATGAGCCAGCGCGCCGCCCCCGCCCCGTGAATCCCTTCACCTTGATCAAGGCGCTCTTCGGCCCCGTGCGCCGACACCGCGCGATCGACTGCTTCGCGCGCGTGCGATCGGGTGCCGCGGTGCTCATCGATGTGCGCGAACCCGACGAGTGGGCCGGAGGCGTGGCCCAGCGCGCGGTCCTGCTTTCGCTGAGCGACCTGAGCGGCCCGCGCGAGCGTTGGAAACCTTTCCTTGCGGCGCACGACGGCCGCGAACTCCTCTGCTACTGCGGTCACGGCGTGCGCTCCGGCATGGCTGCCCGCATGCTCGCGCGCGAAGGATTCAGCGCGGCCAACGCCGGGAGCTTCCCGGAGTGGGCCGACGCGGGCTGGCCGGTGGTCTCGAGCCCGGAAACGTGACGCCGACCCGTTCTCCACACTTGCCCGCCGCACTGAGCCGAGCCACCTTCCGACCATGAAACTCCTCGTCGCCGTCCTGAGTTTATTCGCCGCTGTTTCGCTGACCGCCGCCGATGCACCGAAGATTTCCGCCGCCGAGGCCGCCAAGCTCGTCGCGGAAGGCAAGGCGGTGCTCGTCGACTGCCGCGAGGCGCCCGAGTGGGCCGAAAGCGGCGTGGCCGCGCCCGCCGTGCTGCTGCCCAAAAGCGATTTCGACGGCGCACAGAAGGAGTGGAAGGATTTCCTCGCCAAGGTCGGCGACAAGCAGGTCATCACTTATTGCCGCTCGGGCGGACGCGCCGGCACCATCGCCGCGGCGCTCAACGCCAAGGGCGTGAAGGCCGCCAGCGCCGGGGGCCTCAAGGACTGGCAGGCCGCCGGCCTGCCCGTGCGCGCCGCCGATGCTCCGCCCGCGGCCAAGGCTTCGGATGCTACGAAGAAAAAATAGCTCGGCGCTGTCCGCCGCGCGCGCTTGATTGCGCGCAATGTCCGATCCGCTCGATTCCCCGCTGGTCCCGCCCGCGCTCCGTGATGCGCTGCGCCTCGCGCCGGACAACCTGCCGTTGCTCCTGCACGTGGCCGAGGCGGTGCTGCGCAGCGGCGGCTTCGCCGAGGCCGAGGCGCTCTGCAAACGCGCCCTCGCCCTCGAGCCGCGGCACACGGGCGCGAAGCTCGGCCTCGCCGCGGCCTTTTTCCGGCAGGGCAAGCACGGCCCCGCGCTCGTCATCGTGGAGGACATGGTGAAAGGCGATGCGCCCGATCCGCGGGCGCTCGTGCTGCACGCGCGGCTCGCGCTGCACGCCGGCGAGCCGCGCCTTGCCGCCCGCCAATACGCCCGCGCGCGAGAGGCCGACGCCAGCCTCACGGATCGCGGGCTGGAGAAAAGCCTCGGCGAGTTCCTGCCTGCCCGCCCCGCGCCGCAGCTCCCCAAGGCGGCCTCGCCCACCCCGGCCGCGCCGACCGAGCCCGAGACGCCGTCTTTTGATTTCGGGGAAAAGGATTCCGACGACGAGGACGGCAAACGCCAGCGCCTCCCCTCCGGCGATCTCCCGGGCGACACGCAGGGTGCGGAGCCGGAGAAACCCACGACGACCTTCGCCGATGTCGGCGGCATGGACACCGTGAAGGACGAGGTGCGGATGAAAATCATCCTCCCGCTTCAGCAGCCGGAACTGTTCAAGGCCTACGGTAAAAAGATCGGCGGCGGCATCCTGATGTATGGGCCGCCGGGCTGCGGAAAAACTTTCCTCGCGCGCGCGACCGCCGGCGAGGTCAGCGCCGGTTTTCTCGCCGTGGGCATCAGCGACGTCCTCGACATGTGGATCGGGCAGAGCGAGAAAAACCTCCACGGCATCTTCGAGCAGGCACGCTCGCACAAGCCGTGCGTGCTGTTCTTCGACGAGGTGGACGCGCTCGGCGCCAACCGCACCGACATGCTGAAGAGCGGCGGCCGCCAGATCATCAATCAGTTTCTTTCGGAACTCGACGGCGTCGCCTCGTCCAACGAAGGCGTGCTCATCCTCGCCGCGACCAACGCACCCTGGCACCTCGATCCCGCGTTTCGCCGGCCCGGGCGCTTTGACCGCATCCTCTTCGTGCCGCCGCCCGACCAAGGCGCGCGCGCCGCGATCCTTCGTCTGCTGCTGAAGGGCAAGCCGACGGGCGAAATCGACCACGACGCGCTCGCGAAAAAATCCGAGGGCTTCTCCGGCGCCGACCTCAAGGCCGTGATCGACGTCGCGGTCGAGGCCAAGCTCCGCGACGCGATGCGCGCCGGCTCGCTCCAGGCGATCACGACGCGCGACCTGCTCGACGCGATCAAACGGCAAAAGCCCACCGTGAGCGACTGGTTCCAGACCGCGCGCAACCACGCGCTCTACGCAAACCAGAGCGGGCTCTATGACGACATTTTGGCGTATATGAAGATTTCCAAATGAACGCCGAAGCTGTCGCGACAATGACCAAACGCCAAAAGTCCAAATCCCAAGGAAATCCCAATGCCCAATCGGCCGGGCGGGACGCTGGGGAGATTTTTGGCGTTTGGCCCTTTGGCGTCTGGAATTTCGTCCTATGAGCGCGCACCTCGCCCTATTTTGTCATGGCGAGGAGCGCAGCGACGCGGCCATCCATCCGGAATTCGAGCTGGATTGCCGCGGTCGCCAAGCCTCCCTCGCAATGACAAACAAGGAGCCATGAGCGCGCACCTCGCGCGCGCCCAGCTCCTGCTCGCGCAGTCGCGCCCGGCCGATGCCGAGCGCGAGTCGATGCTCGCCCTCGCCCAGCAGCCCGACGATCCGCAGGCGCTCGCGCTGCTCGCGCTAAGCCGCCTGCAGCAGGGCAAACGCGAGCTCGCGCTCGAGGCCGCGCAGACGGCCGTGGGCTTGGCGCCGGACGAGCCGTTCCTCCACAACGTCCACGCGCACGTGCTGCGCGAGGCGGGCCGCAACGACGAGGCCCGGGCCGTCACGCATGAAGCCATCCGCCTCGATCCCGGCGACGCGGATCATTTTTCTCTGCTGGCCTCGATCGAGCTGGGGCGGGGCAAGTGGCAGCCCGCGCTGGAGGCAGCGGAGCAGGCGCTCGCGCTGAATCCCGAGCACGTGGGCGCGGCCAACTTGCGCGCGATGGCGCTCGTGCGGCTCGGGCGCAAGGCCGAGGCGATGGAGTCGGTGGATTACGCGCTCGACCGCGCGCCGGACGATGCGTTTTCCCACGCGAACCAGGGTTGGAATCAACTCCATCGCAACCAGCCGAAAAAAGCGCAGGAGCATTTCCGGGAGGCGCTGCGGCTCGACCCGGAGCTGGAGTATGCGCGCGAGGGCATGCTCGAGGCGCTGAAGGCGCGCAACCCGATCTACCGCGCGATGCTGGCGTATTTCCTCTGGATGGGCCGGCAGTCGGCGCGGTTTCAGTGGGCGTTCATCC
>JANOCA010000676.1:0-6801 GCA_031411915.1 Opitutaceae bacterium | reverse complement strand
GATTTTGAAGATGAAGTGCGCGAGCAGCGCGTTGCCCGCGATGGCGAGCACGCCGCCCACCACCGCCGCGAGCGCGCCAAGGATCGCGTATTCCACGACCTGGATTTGCAGGAGCTGCCGGCGCGTCGCGCCCAGCGTGCGGAGCAGCACGGTCTCGCGCAGCCGTTGGAAACGCCCCGTGAGCACCGCGCCCGCGAGCACGATGATGCCCGTGAGCACCGTGAACGCCGCCATGAACTCCACGACGAACGCGACCTTGGTGAAGATGCCGTCCACCGTCTGCATCACGAGCGCGAGGTCGATGGCGGTCACGTTGGGATACGCCGCGATCACCGCACGCTGCACGCGCGCCGAGTGGGCAGAGTCGTCGGCACGCACCGCGGCGACATGGAACTTCGGCGCCGGCTCGAGCACACCGATCGGGAAGACCACGAAGAAATTCGGCTCCAGCCGCCGCCACTCCACCGCGCGCACGCTCGCCACCTGCGTGCGGAGCGGCACGCCTTGCACATCCCACACAATCTCGTCGCCAAGGCTCAGCGCCATCTCCTTGAAAAGCCCCTCCTCGATCGAGACGGGGATGACGGCCTCGCCAGGCGCGACCTCGCCGATGAATTTCCCGCTCACGAGCCGTTCCGTGCCGGTGAGCGCGCCGCGGTAGGTCGAGCGATACTCGCGCCGCAGCGTCCAGCCCGGCATGCGCCCGTCGCCCGGGCCGCCGCGTTTCCCTTTCTCCGCTTCTCCTCCTCTGCCCTTCTCCCCTTCACCGCCTCGCCGCGTCTCCGCGTCAGCCTCACGCCGCTCGCCTTCGGGCGGACGGCGCCGGATCAATTCCTCAACCGGCCGGCCCTTCACCGCGGAAATTTTCATCGTCACGATCGGCGCCTGCACCTGCACCGGCGCGCCCTCGGCCGCGACGACCTTGGCGAGGCCCTCGACCTGATCGTCCTGGATGTCGAAGAGCAAAAGATTGGGCCGCCCGCCGCCGCCGGAAAACTCGATCTCCTTGAGCAGCGTCGAGCGCGTGAGCAGCAACGTGAGCATCAAAAACGTCCCGAGCCCCAGCGAGAGGAGCAGCAGCACGGTGCGGTTGTTGGGCCGGTGGAGATTGGCGATGCCCTGCCGCACGACGTAGGGCCAGCCGCGCGGCAGCCAGCGGCGCGCCGCCCACGCGACGAGCTTGGCCAGCGCCGCCAAGATGCCGAAGCCCGCGGCAAGCACAGCGGTAAACCCGAGCCCGTCGCGCACCTTGCCCGTCTGCCAAATCGCGAAGCCCGCCACCGCCGCCACGATGAAGATCCCGATCGCGATGCGCCACGGATCGCGGCCACTCCCCTGGTCCGCAAACGCCGAGCGCAGCGCCACGAGCGGCGACACGCGCCGCACCGCGAGCAGCGGCAGGAGGGTGAACAGCAGGCAAATCACGAGCCCCGCGCCCACGCCGCGCGCGACCGCCGGCCACGCGATGAAAAAATCCACCTGAAACGGCAGCATGTCCGCCAGGAGGCGGGGCAGCGCGACCTGCACCGCAAGCCCGAGCACCGCGCCCACGATCGAGCCGAGCAGGCCGAGCGCCACGCCCTGCGTGAGATAGACGCCGAAACTCTGCCGCGCGGTCGCCCCGAGGCAGCGCAGCACCGCAACCGTCGCGATCTTCTGCCGCACATAGACGTGGATCGCGCTCGCCACGCCGATGGCGCCGAGGAAGAGGGCCACGAACCCGACGAGCCCGAGGAAATTCTCGATGTTCTCCAGCGCGCGACCGAGGTTGCGCCGCCGCTCGGCGACCGTCTCGATCCCGAAGCTCTCGCCGCGCAGGCGCGCGCGCAGCTCGCGTTCGGCCACGTCGGCCTCGAGCCCCGCCGGCAGCCGCAGCATGAGGCGGTGGCGCACGAGCACGTTGCGATCAGCGAGGCCGGTCGCCGCGAGCGCCGGTTGCGGAATCAAGGCGCGCGGCGCGACGGTGGCCGCGAGCGCGGAGGATTCGCCGGGGTATTTTTGCAGCGCGCCGACGACCGTGAACATCGTGTTGCCGAGCTTCACCGTGCCCCCGACCGCCGTGTCGAATTGCCGCAGCAGCGTCTCCTCCACGATCACGACATCGCCGCCAGCGCGGAGCTTCGCGGGCGCATCGGCGGGCACCGTGACGAAATCGCCGTAGAACGGAAACGCGCCCTCGACCGCGCGCACGTTGACGAGCCGCGTGAGATTCTGCGCCGCCGGAAACGCCATCATCGACGAAAAGCTGATTTCCGTCGCCCGCTCGCCGCCGAGCGATGCGACCTGCCCCTGCCCCGCCTCGCTGAGCGGAGTGCGCGAGGCGATGATGAGATCCGCGCCGAGCAGGCCCTTGGCCTGGTCATCGATCGCGCGCTCGAGGTTCGCGCCCAGCGAGCCAATCGCGACGAGCGCGGCGATGCCGAGCACGACGGAGAACGAAAACAGCACGAGCCGCCGCCGCGAAGCCCGCGAATCGCGCCAGGCCATCTTTAAGATAAAGGTCATGGCCGTCTCGAAGGGGAAAGCGAAATCCCAAACGCCAAATCACAGACGCCAAAAAAATCACAAGGATAGGAACTCACAGGATCGAAATGGATTTGGGACATATTTGAAGTTTGGAATTCTGGCGTTTGGGATTTGCCGCGGCGGGTCTCACGCGCTGCGCGTCACCTCAGCCGCCCCCACCGTAGCGGCCTTTTCATCGCTCACCACCGCGCCGCTGCGGAGGCGGATTATGCGCTGGCATCTGGCGGCGAGCTCGAGGTCGTGCGTCACGAGCACGAGGGTCGTTTGCTTTTCGCGGTTCAGGCCGAAGATTAGCTCCACCATCGCGTGCGCGGTGTCGCCGTCGAGGTTGCCGGTCGGCTCGTCGCAGAAGAGGATTTTCGGGCGGTTCATGAACGCCCGCGCGAGCGCCACGCGCTGCTGCTCGCCGCCGGAGAGCTGCACCGGGTAGTGGTCGCAGCGCTCGCCGAGACCCACGCGCGCGAGCAGGCTGCGAGCTTCCGTCTCCGCGGCGGCCCCGCCTTCACCGCGTAGCTCGACGGGCACGAGCACGTTTTCCAACGCCGTCAGCGTCGGGATGAGCTGGAAATTTTGAAACACGAACCCGACATGCCGGTTACGCACCAGCGCCCGCGCATCCTCGCTCATTTCGCCAATCGATTCGCCGGCGAGCGCCACCGTGCCGCCGCTGGGCCGATCCAGCCCGGCGCAGAGGCCGAGGAGCGTGGTCTTGCCGCTGCCGCTGGGCCCGACGATCGCGAGCGTCGCGCCCGCGACGAGGTCGAAGTCCACCTCGTGCAGCACCGTGAGCGGACCGGCGGCGGTCGCGTAGGTCTTGGTCAGCCGCTGGACTTTTAGCATCGAAGGAACACTCATTGGGAAGCCCACGAAACACACGAACCGCCCGAAATCGAGCCGATGCCCATTTCATTTTCCCTCCTCCGCGCGCCCGCCCTCGGTTTCCTTTCGCTCGTCAGCATGTCCCTTTTCCCGCTCCGCGCCGCCGAGCCCGCTCGCACCATCGTGTTTTTCGGCGACAGCCTGACGGCAGGCTACGGCCTCGATGATCCGTCGTCTCAGGGCTACCCCGCCCTCATCCAAAAGAAAATCGACGCCGCCGGTCTGCCCTGGCGAACGGTGAACGCCGGCCTCAGCGGCGAGACCACGGCGGGCGGCCTGCGCCGCATCGACTGGATTTTGCGCCAGCCGATCGACGTCTTCGTGCTCGCGCTCGGCGCCAACGACGGCCTGCGCGGGATCGACCCCGCCTCGTCGCGCGCGAATCTCCAGAAAATCCTTGAGCGGGTGCGGGCGAAATACCCGGAGGCCCGCCTCGTGGTGGCCGGCATGAAGATGCCGCCGGCCATGGGTGCGGATTTCGCCCGCGCGTTCGACGGGATGTATCCCGAGCTGGCGGCGAAGAACGACGCCACGCTCATCCCGTTTTTGCTCGATGGCGTCGGCGGCGACCCGCGCCTCAACCAAGGCGACCGCATCCACCCCACCGCCGCCGGGCAGGAAATCTTGGCCGACAACGTGTGGGGCGTGCTGCGGAAGATGCTGTAGCCGTCGGGTTGCGGGCGAAAGGTGGGCCGGCGGGCTATACTTGGTTTCAACGCGCCGCCTCGGCGGTGTTTCACCAGTTCGGTAAACGCCACTTCCGATTTTTCCTCGGCGTAGCAGCGCAGCAATTCGGCATCCTCGGTCATGGCGTCGATTTTCCCATAGCAGGCACCCGCGCCGAAACCGGACAAAAAAAGGCGGCGACCGTCAGAATTAGGGCGAGGTCTGTGACCCGCCCTTTCACGCCTTGAGATATTCGAGAGAAGGGCGGGTCACAGACCCCGCCCTACTTGCACCAGTCTCCCTGCCTCAGTTCGTGATGTCGTGCGTCGTGCTCGACTCGCGGATCGGGAGATAGGACTCATACCATTTCTTCTGCGCCTCGCTGTTGGTGTAGTCCGCGAGCGCCTTCTCGTCGGCGAACTCCATCACGAAGGCGTGCGTGCGCGGCAGCGTCGTGCCGGAGGCGTTCTGGACCTTAATGGAACGGGTCCACACGCGGGTGATGCCCTTGTAGCTGGCGGGCAGGGCCTGCACGCCCTCGAGCGCGGCCTTGATTTGCGCCTCGGTGGCGTCTTTTTTCCAAGCGACGGTCACCACGTGGATGACGCTCTTGGGCGCGGTATTCATGGCGCCCTTGGTTTTCTTGGCGGCCTTGTCGTTGTCCGCAGCAAAGGCGGCGGCAGGGATGAGGGCGGCGACGAGCAGCAGACGGAGGAACTTTTTCATGGGAGTGGTCTTCGTGGTTAAGGCAGCCGCGCCCAAACGCGGGCGACAGCCGAAGCGCGGGTTTGCTGATTCCCGCGAAACCGGTCAACTCCAACCGGCCCACGCCCCCCCAAAGATGAACTCCCCCACCCTGCGCCTCCTCACCCTGCTCACCCTTGCCCCTCTCCCGCTTCGCGCCGAGCGCCTCGTGCTCGTCGCCGGCGGCGAGGAAGACCGCACCGGCATCGCCGCCACGCAGGCGAAGCTGCGCGAACCCTTCGGCGTGGAGTTCGATCGGGCCGACAACCTCTTCATCGTCGAGATGGTCACGGGCAACCGCCTGCTCAAGGTCGACGCGCGCGGCATGCTCACGCACATCGCCGGCCAGCTCGCGCCGGGCGATGCGGGTGACGGCGGCGCGGCGCTCACCGCGCAGTTCAACGGCCCGCACAACCTCGCGGTCCTGCCCGGCGGCGATGTCCTCATCGGCGACACGTGGAATGGCCGCGTCCGTCGCGTCGATGTCACGCGCGGCACGGTTGCCACATTGCCCGGCTTCAACGTGCCCGCCGCCCGCGCGCGCACCGCGGGGCCCTACTGCATCACCCTCGATTTCACCGGCACCCAGCTCATCGTCGCGGACCTCCAGCGCGTCCACGCGATCGACGTGAAGACCGGGGCCGCCCGCATCCTCGCCGGCAACGGCACGAAGGGCCGGCCCGCCGACGGCGCCATCGCCATCGAGGCACCGCTCTCCGACCCGCGCGCCGCCGCCCTCGATCGGCAGGGCAACCTCTACATCCTCGAGCGCAACGGCCACGCGCTGCGCGTCGTAGGCCGCGACGGGAAAATCCGCACCGTCGTCAACGCCTCCGGCCAGAAAGGCGCCACGGGCGACGGCGGGGACGCGCTCGCCGCGACCATGAGCGGTCCGAAACACATCTGCATCGACCGCGACGACACGGTGCTCATCGCCGACGCGGAGAACCACCTCATCCGCCGCTACGTGCCCGCCACGGGGAAAATCCTCCGTGTCGCCGGCACCGGCAAGAAAGGCACCGCCGGCCTCGACGGCCCACCCGAGCAGAGCGAGCTCAACCGGCCCCACGGCGTCACCGTCCACCGCGACGGCACGCTCTACATCACCGACAGCTACAACAACCGCGTGCTGAAGATCGTGAAGTAGCGGTGGGCGCCGAGGACTGGTAGCCCGCCTCGGCAGAGGCGGGACCGACTGCGGATTTTGACGGACAATCCCGCTTCTTCCGAAGCGGGCTACCACAAACGCGCAAACCTCGGCGGGCAGGGACGCCCACCGCTACCGCTGAGCCCGCTCCATGCCCAGGCTCATCTTCAGTCCAAAATCTCTCGCACCCTGCTGCGCCTGCTCCGTGATCGCCTCGACACCTTGCTTCACCTTGTCGAAGGGCACGTTTGGGTCCGCTTTCGGCATCTGGAGCCGGATTTCGAATGAGCTGCCGCGGGGCAGCGCCGAGAGTTGCTGGCGCAACGCGGCAAGGTCGAACCTCTGGCCGTCGCGAGTGAGTTCGCCGTAAGTGTTCACACCGATAGTCGCGATCAACGCCGGCGGCGCGGGTTCGGCGGAAGCGGGCGCGGCGAGCGCACGCTCCCGCGTCGTCAGGTTGTCCCTGGTTTTTTCAATTTCACTCCGCAGGCGCACGACCGCGGCGCGGTCGGCGCGCAGCTCCTGCATTTTTTCCGCCGGTGGCAGGGCCGACGCCAACCGCTGATTTTCCGTCCGTAGTCGCGCGATCTCGCGTTGATCGTCGCGGAGCAGCGCGAGTTCATCGCGCAAGTCCGCCGCGGCCTGCCGCTGCAACCAGAGCGCCACGCCGGCCACGACAGCCAGAGCCAAGAGCAACGCGGATAACCAGCGTGACGCCGAGGACATCGTATTCCGACTAGAGGTTGTCATGCACTTTGACTGGGGTGGGCGGGCGCGTCCCTGCGCCCGCATTGCATGCCCGTCCGAACCCAAAGCCCATGCGGGCGCGGGGACGCGCC
>JANOCA010000675.1:0-1509 GCA_031411915.1 Opitutaceae bacterium | reverse complement strand
GCTTCGGGGGCGACGCTGCCCTGAGCCATGAGCAGCCGCGCCTTCTCGACCGAGAGTGGGCCGATCTCCTTGCCGTCGTTGAGCACGTAGATATCCATATGGCGACGAGGATAATCCCCGACCCGCTCCGATCGTCGCGAGTATTTATGTCGGGAGATATACCGATGTTCCCGGGCGAGACCCTCGGTGCCTGGAGTTCTTCAACCCGCGGCGAGGGCGCTCTGCTGGTCCGGGTGGATCTGGAAGACTTGATCGAGCCGCGCCACCTCGAAGATGTGCCGCACCGTCTCGGAGAGGCCGCAGAGGGCGAGCCGGCCTTGGTAAGCCTGCATGCGCTGGAGGCTCTCGATGAAAAGGGCGAGCCCGGAGCTGTCGATGTACGTGAGGCCCGCCAGATCGAGGAGGATGCGCGGTGCTTTCCCGTCGATGGCTGCGGCGATCTGTGCGCGCGCGATGGGGACACGGTTCATGTCGAGTTCTCCGTCGAGGGTGATGATGCGCGGGTCGGCAGCCATGGGAGGGGAACTAACAGCAAAGCCCGGGCGAGGCAAACAAGCGTGATACAGGCCTCCGGCCTGTGTCACGGTTCATGCGACGACGATGTTCACGAGCCGGCCTGGGACGACGACTACTTTCTTCACGGTCTTGCCGGCGGTGTGCTCGAGCACTTTCGGCGCGGCGAGCGCGGCGGCTTCGATCTCAGCAGTGGGTGCGTCCTTTTTCATCACGACCTTGTCGCGCACCTTGCCATTCACCTGCACGGGGTACTCGATCTCGTCCTCGATGAGCAGGGCGGGATCGTAGCTCGGCCAAGCCTGCGCGGACAGCAGGACGGTGCCGCCGAGACGCTCCCAGAGCTCCTCGGTGAGATGCGGGGCGAAGGGGTTCAGCACATTCAGCAAGGTGCGGATGGCGGCGAGCGGGCGGACTGCGGCGCCGGTCAGGGCGTTCGTGAAGATCATCATCTGCGCGATGGCGGTGTTGAAGCTGAGCGACTCGATGTCTTCGCCGACTTTCTTGATCGTCGCGTGCATCACCTTGGCGATGTCGCGCGGGCATTCGATGTCCTGCACCGCGCCGCTCACGACCCATTCGCCGGTCTGGGTCTCCTCCATCACGAGGCGCCAGACGCGGGCGAGGAAACGCGAGACGCCTTCCACGCCGGTCATGCTCCAGGGTTTGGTCGCTTCGAGCGGGCCCATGAACATCTCGTAGCAGCGCAGCGCGTCGGCACCGTATTCCACGATCACGTCGTCCGGATTCACCACGTTGCCGCGCGATTTCGACATCTTCTGTCCGTCTTCGCCGAGAATGAGCCCCTGATTGACCAGCCGCTGGAAAGGCTCGGGTGTCGAGACGTGGCCGAGGTCGTGCAGCACCTTGTGCCAGAAGCGCGCGTAGAGCAGATGCAACACGGCGTGCTCGGTGCCGCCGACGTAGAGATCGACGCCGCCCGGCTTCGCCGGGAATGACGAATGACGAATGTCCGATGTCGAACGCGGAGCGTCT
>JANOCA010000674.1:0-3184 GCA_031411915.1 Opitutaceae bacterium | reverse complement strand
TGGGTCGTGGCCGACGTGCCCGACGATCTGCTCACGCAGGCTCAGGACGTGGGCCTCTGGCGCACGGTGCTCGGCCGCGAGGGTGCCGAGTGGAAGCTGCTCGCGGGCGAGCCGGAGAATCTGGAGGAAAACTGAGCAGCGACCGCTTGCTGTCTTGCGCGCGCCATCCACATCGCGTGTGAAATTGGGCTTCCCCGCAGTGGTGCCGCCCGCTACGTCTGGGGCGATTTTTTTCATGACGCTGCAAACTCATCTCCTCGCCAAGGCGGCCAATCAGGCCCGCGGTCTTGCCATCGATGCCGTCCATGCCTGCTCGTCGGGCCACCTCGGCCTGCCGCTCGGCGCCGCCGATCTCGGCGCGGTGCTCTTCGGGCACGCGCTCTCGCACAACCCGGAGCGCCCGCGCTGGATGAACCGCGACCGCTTCGTGCTCTCCGCGGGCCACGGCTCGATGTTTCTCTACGGCTGGCTGCACCTCAGCGGCTACGATGTGCCGATCGAGCAGGTGAAGAAGTTCCGCGTGCTGCACAGCACGACGCCCGGCCACCCCGAGTTTCATGAGACGCCCGGCGTCGAGGCCACCACCGGCCCGCTCGGGCAGGGCATCGGCAACGCCGTCGGCATGGCGCTCGCCGGCCAGATGGCCGCGGCGCGCTTCAACACCGCCGAGCACGCGATCTTCGACTACCATGTCGTGTGCCTAGCGGGCGACGGCTGCATGCAGGAAGGCGTCGCGATGGAGGCCGCGGCGTTCGCCGGCCACCAGCAGCTCGACAACCTCATCCTCATTTACGACGCCAACGACGTGACGCTCGACGCGATGGCCGCGAAGACCCAGAGCGAAAACGCCGCCGCGCGCTTCAAGTCCATCGGCTGGGACGTGCAGACCATCGACGGCCACGACATGGCCGCGGTCCTGAAGGCCTTCAACAAGGCGAAGAAGACCAAGAGCGGAAAGCCCCAGCTCATCATCGCCAAGACGATCATCGGCAAGGGCATCGCCGAGGTGCAGGGCACGGCCAAGGGCCACGGCGAGGGTGGGGCGAAATTCTCCGACACCGCGCGCGCCTCGCTCGGCCTGCCGGCCGATCAGCATTTCTTCGTGAGCGACGACGTGAAGGCCTACTTCGCGTCGAACAAGGCCCGCCTCGTGCGCGCCTGCAACAAGTGGCATAAGACCCTCAAGGCTTGGCGCGAGGCCAACCCGGAGAAATCCGCGCTCCTCGATTCCGCCGCGAAGGCGCCGAGCGCCGCCGCGCTGCTGGAAAAAATCCCGGTGTTCCCCGCCGACGCCAAGCTCGCCACCCGCGCCGCGGGCCGCGACGTGCTCCAGCCCCTCGCCGCCGAACTGCCGCTGCTCTTCGGGGGCAGCGCCGATCTCTACGGCTCGACGCTCAACTACATCGCCGCCGACAAGGATTTCGAGCCCGCCAACCGCGCCGGCCGCAACATCCGCTTCGGCATCCGCGAGCACGGCATGGCCGCGATCGCCAACGGCGTCGCCTACGACGGGCTCTTCCGCCCGAGCATCGCGACGTTCCTCGTGTTCGCCGATTACTCGCGCCCGTCGATGCGCCTCGCCGCGCTCGCGAAGCTACCGGTGATCTACATCTACACACACGACTCGATCGGCGTCGGCGAAGACGGTCCCACGCACCAGCCCGTCGAGACGATTTCCGGCCTGCGTGTAATTCCCGGTCTCGACGTGATCCGCCCCGCGGATCCGGAGGAGACGGCGGGGGCGTTTGCCGCGGCGCTCGAGCGCACGGATGGTCCGACGCTCCTCGCCCTCACGCGCCAGGCGCTGCCCAATCTCAACGACATCCCGGTGCAGGTGCGCCGCGAGGGCGCGCTCAAGGGCGGCTACATCGCGCTCAAGGAGACTGCGCCGCTCACGCACATCCTCATCGGCACCGGCAGCGAGCTGCAGCTGGCGCTCGCCGCGGCCAAGACGCTCGGCGCTGGCGTTCGCGTGGTGTCGCTGCCCTGCACCTCGCGCTTCGAGCGCCAGTCGGCCGAGTATCGCGAGAGCGTGTTGCCGGCATCGTGCCGCAAGCGCGTCGCGGTCGAGGCGGGCGTGACCGTGCTGTGGTCGAAGTATGTGGGCCTCGACGGCAAGGTCGTGGGCATCGATCGCTTCGGCGTCAGCGCGCCCGCGCCCCTCGCGTTCAAGGAACTCGGGATAACCGCTGAGGCCGTGGTCGCGGCGGCGCAGTCGCTGTAAAGATCGTGGGTGGGGCCGGCTCTCCGAGCCGGCCTGAGTTCACGACACGATTTCGCGCTACGCTGTTGTAGCTCGCGCTTCAACCTAGCCGCGCTCGGAGCGCGGGCCCGACCGCGCCCGCCATTAGCTGCAGGGGTGGGCCGATAAGCCCACCCACTGTGTCCGGATTGTCACAATGCGCCGCTTGCTTTTCTCGTTAGCCGCCTAACTATCCGGCGCCTTACCGCTTTTCCACCATGCCACACCTGATGCTCAAGGACCTTCCGCGTTACGAGTGCCTCCTCGAGGCCGCGCGCGAGTTCCCCGACCTCGACCCGTCGGCGACGGAGGTCTTCCTGCACCTGCTGCGGACGGGCGACGAGGCGTTCCGCGTGGTCGACACCCACCTCGCGCAGCACGACATTTCCCAAGGGCGTTTCGGCGTGCTCATGGCGCTCTGGGGCAATTGCCAGCGCGCCGGCTCGGAAAACGAAAAGCCCCTCACGCCCGCCGAGCTCGCCGATCGCACGGGCGTCACACGCGCCACGATCACGGGGTTGGTCGACACTCTTGAGGCCGCTGGCTTCGTGACGCGCACGCCGCATCCTGATGATCGGCGCATGATGTCGGTCGGCCTCACCAAGCGCGGGGAAAAACTCCTCGTGCGCATCCTGCCCGCGCATTTCCGGCGCATGGCCTGGCTGATGGAACCGTTGAGCGAGACGGAACGAAAGACGTTCGTGCGCCTGCTCACCAAGGTCCTCACCCGCGCCACCGGCGAGCAAACCGGCGCGGAGTCCGCGGAGGCTGTCCTCTCCGCCCGTGCCTGAACGTTGTAGTCTCAAACGCCGCCATACCCTTTCCCGTCATGCTCAAGAAATTCATCATCGCCATTGCCGGCTTTGTCGCCGTCGTGCTCACGCTCGGCGCGGTCAAGGTCGCCCAGATTAAGAAAATGTCCTCGGTCTCCCATGCGATGCC
>JANOCA010000673.1:0-7379 GCA_031411915.1 Opitutaceae bacterium | reverse complement strand
GTTCGACGCCAGCACCGCCATCCACGGCTGCGCCGGATCGCGCGTCATGAAGCGGCCGAGCGCCGCCGCGTCGTCGGGGTCGGCGCCGAGGTTCTCGAAGGGAAACGACTCCTTCGGCTGGATGTGCTGCTTGCCGAGGAGGGCGGTGCGATAACCGAGCGCGTTGAGGTGCGTGAAGATGCTCTTCGTCGCCGGATCGACCATCGTGTGGTTCGGATACGCACCGGACCGGACTGGAAACAGCCCGGTGTAGAGTGCGTGCCGCGCCGGCGAGCACGTCGGCGAGGGCGTGAACATCCCGCGCAGGTGCATGCCCTCGCGCGCGAAGGCATCGATCCGCGGCGTCTTCACCTCGCGATTGCCCGTCACGCCCAGGTCGCGCCAGTTCAGGTCGTCGGCGATGATGATGAGGAAATTCGGTCGGCGAGCCGCATCGCTGGCGAAAGTGGGAATGGCGATCAGCGCGGCGAGAACGAGGAGGGCGGGGAACTTCATGGCGGGTGATTCAAGCCGCCGAAGCATGGCGGCAACAGGGTGAGTTGAGGTGGGTGTGGAAAATCACTTGGCCGCCTTCTTGGGCGCGCCCTTGGCGGTGGGATTGCCTGACGGACCGTTCGGGCCGTAGCTGTTCGGATCGCTGAGCAGCCGCGGCTCGGCAAAGACGGTGCCGCGGTCACCCTGCTCGCGCATCCAGCGGTCGACCTCGGCGCGCAGCACCGTGAGGCGACGCGCGTGTCGCGGATCGGCCGCGAGGTTGTTCAGCTCCTCGGGATCGCGGGAGAGATCATAAAGCTCCTCGGCCGGGCGGCCGTGATAGCGGCGCACAGTCTCCGCGGACGCCTTGGAACTCTTCGCGGCGGCTTCCCACGTCTCGAAATAGGCGCGCTGCCCCAGATTGCCCGGCAGATCGATGTGCGTGGTGAACGCGAACTCGGGGCGCAGATTGCGGATGTATTTCCAGTCGCCGCTCCGCACGCTGCGGACCGGATAGACGTTCCAGCGGCCATCGCCGCTATGCGTCGTGAAAATCTGATCGCGATGCGCGGTTGCGTTCCCGCGCAGCACGCCGCCGAACGAGCGGCCGTCGATTCCCTTCGGGGGTTCACCGCCGCCGGCCTCAAGCAGTGTCGGCAACAGATCCACCCAGCTCACCATCGCGGCCGATCGCGTGCCGGGCTTCACCACGCCGGGCCACGCGACGATCAGGGGCACGAGCACGCCGGCCTCGTAGCAGTTCCATTTCGCGAACGGCCATTGCGCGCCGTGGTCGGCCGTCATCAGAAACAACGTTTGTGCGCCGAGGTTCGCACGCGCGGCGTCGAGGATGAGACCGAGCTCGTCGTCGCCCTTGGTCACGGCGGCGGCGTAGCGCGCGCGCCATTCGCGCGTCGCCAGGGTGTCGATGCCGCCGCCGGGCAACGGCAGCGCCGCGGGATCGTAGCCGAGATCTTTCTCCGGCCACGGGACGTGCGGCCAGTTGCTGCCAACGAAGACGCAAAGCGGTTTCGCGCGATCGCGTTTCCGGAGAAATTCCACGGCGGCGGGAATCCCGGCGTGATCGTGAAAGGTGTCGTTCGCAAAGTGATCGAACCCGTAGTCGCTGGTGTGGCGGTAGTGCGTGACCTTGCCGAACGCCACGACCTCGTAGCCCAGCTCCTTGAAATACGCCGGCCACGTCTTCAGCTCCGCGCGCGGCTTGCTGTGGTTGGCCTCGGCGCCGTTTCGCGCCGGCATCAGACCGGTCATCAGCGCCGCGCGGCTGGGAGCGCAGCTGGGCGACGCGACATAGGCATGCGTGAAGGTCATGCCCGCGTCGGCGAGCCGCTGCATGTTCGGCGTGCGCAGTGCGGTGCTGCCGTAGGGCGTCGCGTCGCGCTGGCTGTGATCGTCGGTCAGGAAGATCACGAGGTCCGGCCGTCGCTCGGCGGCGGGCGCGGGCAGCGCAAGCAAGACGCACACGAAGCCGGCCAGCCGATGGTAGGAGCGCCGTGTGATCGTCATTGCTTCGCTCCTTGTTTCTTCTGCCCGCGCCGATTCTTTTCCCGGTCGGATTGGGGCATGGCCGTATACGCGGAATTTTTCTCGGAAGGGACCAAAGCCTCCGCGCGTTGCATCCACGCGAGAAGATCCGTCACCAACTCTTCCCGTTTTGCCGGGTTGCGCGTCGCGAGATCCGTGCGCTCCCCGATATCCTCCCGCAGATTGTAGAGCTCGACCGCCTGATTCGTCGTGAGCTTCGCGCGACCGCCATCGAGCTGCCACTCCTCGTGGAACAGGTGGAGCTTCCAGTCGCCCTTGCGAATCACGCTCACGGGCCGCGAGCGGAACCCGAGTTGCACATCCGACTCCCGCCCGCGCAGCACCGGCTTGTCGAGGTAGCCGGGGAAGTGCCAGAAGATCGCCTCGCGGCGTAACGCGCCTTGAGCCTTGAAGAGCGGCAACAGGCTTTCCCCGTCGAGAATCTTGCCGGCCGGCGCGCTCGCGCCCGCGACCGCCAGAAACGTCGGGTAGAGATCCACATTGATGATCGGCACGTGCGACTCGCTGCCAGGCTTGATGACGCCGGGCCAGCGGGCGACGAACGGCTCGCGGATTCCGCCCTCGTAGTAGCCGCCCTTGCTGCCGCGCAACGGCTCCTGTGACGAGGTTTGGAGCGCGCCGTTGTCGCTGGTGAAGACGACGAGCGTGTTGTGGTCCAATCCGAGGTCCTGCAGCTTTTGCAGCAACAGTCCGACGCTCGCATCGAGATCATAGGTGCAGGCGGCGTAGAGCGCGTTGCTGTGCTGCACGCCGGGCTTCTTGGCCTCGAACTTCGCGAGCGTTTCGGGCCGGCCTTGCAGCGGCGTGTGGATGGCGTGGTGCGCCAAGTAGCAGAAGAACGGCGCATCCTTGTTCGCCTCGATGAACTGGATCGCCTTCCGCGTGAGCGTGAACACGCCCTTCGGGTCGGACGGCGGTCCGGTCTTGTTGCCTTCGGAGCCTTCCGGCACCTCGCCTTCGCCAAAGGAATCGAACGACACGTCGAAACCCTGCTCGCGCGGCAGCGAGCCGCCTTGGCCGCCGAGATGCCATTTGCCGAAGTGGCCGGTCTTGTAACCGGCCGCCTTCAGGGCGTCGGCCAGCGTGATGTTGTCCTGCGTGAGCCCGTTGCGATTCGGGATCGGCACCAGCCGCTGCGACGCTTTCGCGCCGCGGTCCGTGCTGCCCACCGCATACACGTGGTGGCGCGGCGTGTAGTTGCCGGAGAGCAGGCACGCACGACTGGGCGCGCAGTTTCCCGCCGCCGCATACGCGTTGTGAAACACCATGCCTTCTTTCGCCATGCGATCGAGGTGCGGCGTCTCGTTGAAATCACTGCCGTTGTAGCCGACATCTTTCCAGCCGAGGTCATCGGCGAAGATCAGGATGACGTTCGGCCGCCGGTCGCTCGCGGCCAACCCCGCGCAAGCGAAGGCCAGTCCAGCGAGGACCGCGGATGAGATTTTGCCGAGTCGAGGGCAGGGGAGGTTCATCGGGGGAGTTCGTTTAATCGTTCTTCTTTTTGGCGGCGCCCTTCCTGACTGCCTGTTTCTTCGCGATGCGCTCGGGCATGGGCAGCACGGCGCCGCCGCGGGCGTTCATCTCGCGATCGGTGAGCGCTCGCATCTCCTTCAGGGTAGTCGCCTGTGCCGGTTCGGCGGCGAGATTCCTAAGTTGATCGGGATCGGTCTGCAGGTCGTGGAGGAATTCGAAGGCGGGTTTCTGATCGAAATAGCGCGCATAGACGTAGCGCTCTCCGCGCACGCCTTCCCACGTGAGCGTGGGCGCGAGGTCGAGGTGCTCGCAGAAGAAATGCGTCCGCCAGCCGTCGGCCCGTCCGTTGCGCACGAGGGGCGCGAGGCTGCGTCCTTCGTAGGCGGCCGGTGCCTTCACGCCCGCCCAGTCGAGGATCGTCGCCGGCAGATCGACATTGAGCGCCATCTGCTCGAGCACGCGGCCGCGCTGACGTCTGGGCAGGCGCGGATCGTAGATCACCAGCGGCACCCGCAGCGACTCCTCGTAATGCGACCACTTGCCCTGAAATCCCCGGTCGCCGAGGTAGTAGCCATTGTCGGCGCTGTAGACGATGATGGTGTTCTCCGCCAAGCCGGCGCGCTCCAGCGCCGCGACCACGCGGCCGATGGCGTGGTCGATGCCGCTGATCATGCGGAAATAAGCGCGCAGGTTCGTCTGGTATTTTTCGGCCGTGTCGTAGCTCCAGAAAAACCGCTCCCGATTGATGGACTGCTTTAGAAACACCGGATGGCGGTCGTAGATCGCCGGGTCGGCGAGGCGCGGCGGCGGGATGGTGAGGTCGTCATACATGCCGTCGACCGATTGGGGCCACGGGTAGTGACCGATGCCCGGACGCTTGTCGCCATCCTCGGCGTGCGCCGCGTTGAACCAGAGGTTGAGGCAGAAGGGCTGGTCCTTCCGCTGCGCCTGGATGAAACCGATGCCGCGGTCGCAGATCAGGTCGGTCTCGTGCCGCTTCGTGCCGTCGGGCAGCGTCTTGAAATACGGGTTGCGGAAAATCGCCTCGTAGTCGTCGAACTGGGTCGCGGGGTTGAAGCCAGCCGGAGTCTGCATGTGCCATTTGCCGAAGTAGCCCGTGCGGTAGCCGGCGGCACGCAGTTGGAAAGGATAAGTCGTGCTCAGCGCCTGCGGCGTGACCACGGGGATGGCATCGCGCTGCGCATGCGTGCGCGCCCACTGGCCGGTCAGGACGACGGCTCGGCTCACCCAGCAGACGGAGGTCGTCACAAAGGCGTTCCGAAAACGAACGCCCTCGGTCGCGAGCCGATCTAGCACCGGGGTTTTCACCACGGGATGTCCGGCAGCGCCCAGCGTGTCGTGGCGCTGATCGTCGGCGAAGAAGAACACGATGTTGGGCCGGCTCGGTTGCGCGGCGTCGGCGGGGGGACCGCCCGCCACCATCAGCAGCACGCAGAGAAAAGGGAAGGGGTGGCGCCCCATGCCAATGTGCTTTTGCCCTTGGATATCGTAGGGCTCGACCTTGGTCGATGCCCCGGCCTGACCGAGGCCAAGCCCTACCGTCCGGAAAATACGAGACGTTGGTCTCACTTGAGCGGGCCTTTTTCGAAATCGGTTTCGCTGACCCAGCCGGCGTTCGGTTTTTCGCCACGCATGAACTTCTCGTAGAAGCCGTCGCCGTTGGTGGGCTTGTAGCTTTCGAAGACGTGGCCGCGGCCCGCCATGCGCGGATCTTCCTGCGCCTTGAGGATCGTCTCCATCCGCTGGCGCAACGCGGTCAGGCGCGCGGTGTGCGCAGGATCGGCGGCGAGGTTGCGGACGCAATCGCGGTCGTTGCGCAGATCGTAGAGTTCGTCGCCGGGACGCAGCCCGAAGTTGAGCTGCCAGAAGCGGTCCGTGCGATCGGCGCGGCCGCGATCGAGGATGAGCGTCTTCACCGGGCTGGCATCCGTGTCGAGGTAACCGGTTTCCGGATTCCCTGCGGGCCAGCGCGTCGGCTCGTAGTTGCGCAGGTAGAGATGCTCGGCAGTGACGATGCCGCGGATGGGATAACCCCAGTTGTGCGGACGGCCGACGTCGGTGCGCTCCTTGCCGATGAGCGCATGATCGCGCTCCGGCACGACGCGTCCGGCCTTGGTGCTCTCGAGGATCGGCCGCCAGGTTTTTCCAGTGATGGGCATCATGCCCGTGTCCTTCCACGCGATCCCGGCGTAGTCGAGGAGGGTGGGGGCGATGTCGGTGAAATCCACGAAGTCCTGAATCTTGCGGCCGGGGTTCTTCACGCCGCGCGGCCAGCGGATGGCGAGCGGGATGTGGTTCGAGTCGTGGTAGGCGTAGCCCTTCACGCGCGGAAACGGCATGCCGTGATCGCTGGTGACGATGATGAGCGTATTTTCGAGCAGCCCGCGTTTCTCCAGCTCGGCGATCATGCGGCCGAGGTGGTTGTCCGTGTGCTCCACCTCGTAGGCGTAATCGAGCATGTCGTGGCGCACGGTCTCGTTGTCCGGCCAGTAGGCGGGGACGCGGTCGATGTCCGAAAGTTTTTTCCCGCCCTTGGTGACGCCGACTTGAAACTCATACGCGCGGTGCGGCTCCGTGGAGCCATACCAGAAGCACCAAGGGGCGCCCTGCGGCGCGGCGTCGAGAAAGTCGGTGAAGTTCGCCGCGTAGTCGGTGTTGCCGATCGCCTTGGCGGGCGGCTCGGCCTTGCGCTGGTCGAAGCGTTTGCCGGTGATGAGGCGGGGCTTGCCGCTGGCGTCGTTGGCGATGCCGGGGCCCCAGCCCTTGCCGGTGATGCCCATGTGCCAGCCTTTCTCCGTCAGCACCTCGGGCCAGCTTTTCAGCTTGGGCGGAAACACGGGCATGTGATTCCCGGCCTCCTCGTTTTGCCAGAGATGGCGCCCGGTGAGGACGATCGCGCGGGACGGCGCGCACTTGGCCATCGGCGTGTAGGCATTCTCAAACAGCACGCCTTCGCGCGCCACACGATCGAAGGCGGGCGTCTTCACCCAGCGTGTGCCGTAGGCGCCGGCGTGCAGGCCCCAGTCGTCGGCGATGGCGAAGAGGATGTTGGGCCGCGTGGTGTCCGCCGCGTGAAGGGCCGGCCCAGCCGCGAGGCTGGCGAGCAGGGAGAGAATGCGTTTGGTCATGACCGATTGAGATGGGTTGGAGGTTCAGTTGTTCTTTTTCTTCTTCGCGCCGCCCTTGGCCGGGTCGTTCTTGCCCGCGCCCTGCGCGCGCTCGATGTAGCTCTTGTATTCCCAGCGCTGCTTCCACTCGGCGAGGTAGGGCTGATACTGCGGGGTGTCATACCAGGCGACCGGCTCGGGATCAGGCGGGGAAACTTTTCCGCCGGGATAATCCCGGCCGGCGAAACTCGCCGTCATCGTCGCATCCCACGCGAGCAGTTGCGCCTTCATCTTCGCGAACACGTCGGGCTGCGTTGCGGCGAGGTCGCGCGACTCCTTGGGGTCGGCGAGGAGGTCGTAGAGTTCGAATTTCCCGCCGCCCAGATTGTCGGTGAGCAGCTTGTAACGGTCGTCCACCAGCGCGCGCCGGGTCATGTAGCGGAAGCCGATAGGCGCGCGGCGCTCGCCGAGTTCGCGCGCGAAAAGCGGCTTCAGGCTCAGCCCGTCGAGCGGCTTGATCATCGCGCTGTCCGGCAGGCCGACGACGTCGGCCACGGTGGGAAATAGATCCATCACGCATGCGGGATAGCTCGTGATGCGCGGCTTGATCGCCGCCGGCCACTCGATGATGCCCGGCACGCGGATGCCGCCCTCGAAGACGCTCGCCTTGTGCCCGCGCAGGCCGCCGACGGTCTCGGGTGTGATCTCCGGCAGGCCGCCGTTGTCGCTGCAAAAGAC
>JANOCA010000672.1:0-5993 GCA_031411915.1 Opitutaceae bacterium | reverse complement strand
GGCCGCGCTCGGCCTTCATGCGCTCGAAGACGTAGAGGGTGTTGGCTTCGGGGAGCGCGATGCGCTTGAGGCCGACCTGCTCGATCGCGATGCCGAAGGCGGCGAGGGCCTGCGGGCGGATGGCCTCGGCAAGGCGCGACTCAAACTCGGTCAGCTTCAGCTTCGCGGGATCGGTGGAGACGAGCTCCTGAAAATCGTAGCGGCCGAGCAGGACGTTGCGCGCGCTGGTGGCGAGGCTGTCGAGTTTGGCGGGTGCGGCGGCGGGCGTGCCGAGCGCCTGGAGAAACTTCAGCGGGTCGGCGACGCGCCACGCGAGAAAGACGGGGAGGATCACGTTGCGCTTATCCTGCGTGAGCGCCTCGGAGAGCCGCGTGTCGTAGAACGCGAGCCGCGCATCGAAGCGGTGCACGGTGTCGACGGGCCACGGCCATTTGAAATAGAGGCCGGGCTCCGCGAGCGTCCGCACGGGCGAGCCGAAGCGCGTGAGCACGGCGGACTCGTTGCCGGCGACCTGGAAACTGAACATCGCGAAACCGAGAATCGTGACGACCACGGCGGCGATGAGCGCGCGGGTGAGGACTTGGAGGGAAGACATGCGCGGGAAAGTTGAGAGCTGAGAGTCGAGAGCTGAGAGAAAAACAGATCAGCGCGCGAGGGCGGGGGCCAGCGGGGTCGAGGCGTCGAGGCCTAGGTAAAAATTCACGCGCGCGCGCGCGTCGCGCGGCACGAGGATGAGCTGGCGGATGTCGCCGAGCGCGGCCTCGAGCGTCTCGAGCCGGCGGCGCGTCGTGAACACTTCCGGCTGCTCGCGATACGCCGCGAGCGGCGCCAGGAAGCGCGCGGCTTCGCCGCCCGCGCGGGCCCGGCGCTCGGTGGCGGTGGTCTGTGCCGTCAGCCGGATTTGCGCGGCGCTGACCTGGGCCGCGACGCCGGCCTGCACGACGTAGGTCCGCGCCAGATCGACGAGGGCGGCGCGCTGCTCCTCGGCGCTGACCACATCTTGGTAGGCGGGCGCGACGGCGACGGGCGGATGCACGTCCTTCAGGCCCACGAACACGATCTCGAGGCCGAGCTTCAGGCGGTCGCTGGCGGTTTGGAGCTCGGCCCGGAGCTTTTCCGTGATCTCGGCGCGGTCGGTGGTCATGAGACCGAAGGCGGTGTGCGTCGTCGTAACGGTGAGCAGCGCACGGTAGCCCAGCGCCTCGAGCGCGGCGCGTGCATCGCCGGTGTGGCGCAGGAAGGCGACCGCATCACGGACGCGATAGTGCATCGGGACGTTAATCGTGAGCAGCTCCTCGCCTTGGCCGACGAGGAGGTTTTGCTCGCCCTCGAAATGCTTCTCGGTCCACAGCACTGGCCCCGCGAGATCGCGCTCGAAGCCGAGCGAGACTTCCTGCACGCGCTCGGTCGGCACCACGATCACGCGGCCCCACGGCCACGGCGCGTGGAAGTGCAGGCCCGGCGCGAGGGCATCGGGCGCGAAGGCGCCGCGGGACACGAGCACACCGCGGCTTTCGACAGGCACGCGCGTGACGGCGGTGGAAAGCCAGAGCCCGAGCACGCCGAGCAGCGCGAGCGGAGCGGCCACCAGGCGCGCGAGCTGCACGAGCCACGTCTCGCCGAGCTTCACGCCGAAGGTTTTCTCCAGCGTGGCGGCGAGCGATCGCAGCGGACCGCGCTCGCCGAAGAGCGCGGGCAGCAGCACGCTGCGCCCGAAGACGGCCTCCTGCGCGCGCAACCGCGCCGGCTGGTAGAGCCGGGCGATGGAGTGGAGCAGCGCCTCGGTGATGAGCGCGGCGGTCGCGAGGTTGAGGGTGATTTCAACCGGGCGAAGCCAGTTGTGCTGCGTGTAGAGGCGGGCGAGGAGCACGGCGAGGACCAGTGCATGCGCCGCAGCGAGCAGCCGCGCGAGCGGCACCAGCGCGTCGAGAATCGCCGAGGGAGTTTGCCGCGCGACGTTGGCGCCAAAGGTGGCGAGGAAATGAAAACCGAAGCCGAGGATCGCGAGGGCCACGGCGGAGGCTTGCAGCAGCGCGGTCGTCGCGCCCGCGGCGACCGCCGGTGGCAGCAGGTAGAATGTCGCCGGCACCGCGATCACCGCCGCGGTGCCGAGCGCACAGAAAATTCCCCGCAGCCGGAAGGGCAGCCGCGGCAGCGCCGCGGCGACCGCGTTCACGAGCGCCCAGCCCGCGAGGCCGGCGAGAGCGGCAAAGATCACCATGCCCGTGCGCCGCGCGAGCAGCCACGACGCCACGGCGGCGAGGGCAAAGGCGGCGGCGAGCGCGAGCACGAGCCCGCGCGGGCGTTGGTATTCTTCAGGGCTGGCCATGGAGGCGGCCGGTGAACGCTCGGCCGCGGCAAGGTCTGCGCGGCTTTGCGCCGCGCTTCAAATGCGTTTCCGGGGGATTGCTCACTTCTGTTTTTTAGTCGCGGCCTTGTAGGCGGCGGGCCGCGCCTTCGGATCGACGACGATGTCCTTGGTCGCAATCCAAGCGGCGGCGCCGGCGGCGTCGGCGCCGCGCTGCGGCGCGATGACGGTGGACTCGAGCGCGTCGCCGGAGAGGCTGCGTTGGACGCCATCGCTGGCGAAGGTCGAGCGTTCGTCGTCGAAGGTGAACTGCGAGGTGAGCACCGTGGCGTCGCCCATCTTCACCTTGAAATGATAGTGCCGGATGCGGCCCGTGTAGAGACCCGGCTTGATCGTGCGGAACGAGTAGCGTCCATCCCGGCCCGTCACGCTTTCGCCGTAAAACTGAAAGTTGGCGTCGCGCTTGGCGGCGTTCTTGTCACCGGAGTGGTAGTAGACGCCGCTCTCGTCGGTGTGCCAGATCTCGACCTTTGCGCCCGCGAGCGGGGCGCCCGCGAGATCGCGGACGACGCCGGAGAGGAGGAAGGGCATGCCCTTTGCCGCCTCCTTGGCGCCGGCGAGCTTGGTGAGATCGCTGTCGCGGTTGGCGGCGGGGATGGTGGGCAGCGTGTTGGCGGAGTTGAACGGATAGAACGGCCCTTCGGTGACCTCGGCCGTGCGGACGGGCGCGGCAAGGACAGCGGGGGCGAGGGCGAGGATCAGGAGGGCGGAGCGCATAGGGGTGGGGTTCATGCGACGGTGATGGACCGTTTGGGTCGCGGGGACAAGGCTGCTGCAGGTTGCGGGACTAGCTGGGGAGTCAGGGCCGCTGGACGGCTTCTTTCGCAAGCTTCACACCGCGCGGAGCCGGATCTCGGCGCGGAAACCCTGGGGCGTGCGGTTGGCGAAGCGCACTTCGCCGCCGCAGGCGGCGACGCTGTTGCGCACGATCGCGAGGCCGAGGCCCACGCCGCCGGCCTCGCGGGTGCGGGCGAGTTCGGGGCGGAAAAACGGCTCGCCCAGCCGATCAAGATCGGCGGCAGGCACGCCGGCGCCGCTGTCCTCGACGGCGATAAACACCCGGTCGCCCTCCCGCGCGGCGCGCACGGTGATCGGCCCGGCGTCGCCGGCGTAGCGGAGGGCGTTGCGCACGAGGTTGCCCACGGCGCGGCCGAGCACGTCGGCGTCGGCGTGCGCAGCGAGATCGGCGGGCACGTCGAGCGCGACCTTGCCGTCGCCGCCCTCGCGGTGGATGGCGGCGCGGGCGAGCGGCTCGAGGGGCGTGGGCGCGAGCGCGACCTCGCGGGCCTGCAAGCCGGACTTGGTGAAGGCGAGCAGCTCGTTCACGAGCGTGCTCATCTGCTGCACCTCGTCGCGCACGTCGGCGACGGTGTCGGCGAGGTTCTTGGGCGCCTGGTCGGCGAGGATGCCCGTCGCCATCTGGAGGCGCGCGAGCGGTGAGCACAGCTCGTGGGCGACGTCGCCGAGGAAGCGTTTCTGGCCGTTCATGTGCGCGTCGAGCCGAGCGGCCATGCGGTTGACGGATTCGCCGAGCTGGCCGATCTCGTCGCGGCGGTGAGCGGCGACGCGGGTCTCGAAGCGGCCCTCGGCGATTTTTTCCGTGGCGGCGGTGAGCTGGCCGAGCGAGCGCGTGATGCTGCGCACGAGCGGCAGCCAGAAAATCACGGACAGCGCCAGCACGCCGCCGCCGCCGAGCAGGAGCGACTGGAGGCCGAGGAGGTTGAGCAGGCTCCAGAGCGAGCCCACGCGCGCGACGAGCTTGGCAGGCATCGGGCGGCCGCTGCGTTCCGACTGCATGAAAGGCACGCGCATCGCGACCCAGTAGCCGGAGGGCGAGCCACCGCGCACGACGAAGCGCCCCGTGATGCGATCGGGCGGGGGCGGCCCGCCGAAGCCTGGCGGGGGGCCGCCTTCGCCAGCGCGGCGCGGGCCCTCGGGGCCGAAGCGGCTTTTTTCCGCGGGATCGCGCGGCTCAGGCGGCGCGCCGTCGCCGGGCTCGCGTTTGCGCGATTCTCCCTCGGGCGGGCGGCGCCCGCCGGAGCCGCCCCCGCGCGGACCGCCAAAAAACGACCAGCCCGGCCCGCGAAATTCCATCCGCTCCCGCACCTCGGGGGGCAGCGCCAGCGGGGTGCCCGCGATCTGGCTCTCGTCGAACGCGAAGAGCGCGAACTCCGCGTTGTGCGCCTCGCCGAAGCGGGTGAGCACCTCCGTGCGCGCCTCGGCCGCCGCCGCCGAGGCCTCGCCCGCGATCCCGTTGAACAGCGCCTGCGTGCGATCGCCCGTGCGGCCCGCGACGAGCGCTCCCCAGCCGAGGCCGCCCCGCACGACGAAGAACCCGATCCCAAGCGCCGCCAGCAGCAGCAGATTGAGCATCAGCCACAGCGAGACCTTCAGCGAAAGCGGGTAGGAGACCTTCATCGTTGCGGGGTGCGAGACGCACGGAATCGAGCGGAGTTAGCCGCACGCGGCGAGTTGCTTCGTTAACTCTGGCTTAACAAAAATCCTCCGCCGCACACACACGCTCTTAACCGAGGCCCGCCAGACTCGCCGGCGTCCCCTTCCTCCACCCCATGAAAACCCGACTCCCGCTTCCGCTCGCCTTCGCCCTCGCGCTGCCCGTCGCCGCGCTCGCCCAGTCCGCCCCGCCCACCGATCCGCGCATCACGTCGTGGTTCGTCACGCCTTCCGCCAGCTACGCGCGCCTCTACGAGACCGCCGCCGCGAAAAACGCCGGCACACCCGTCACCACGTGGAGCCGCGGCGCCGGCGTGCAATCCACGCCGAGCTACGCCGGGGTGATGCAGGTCTCCTACTCGGCCGACTGGGTTTACCTCCGCTCCTCCGGCCTCGGCTACCATGTCATGGGCCCGTGGTATCTCAACGCCGCGCAGACGCAGAATTTCAACAATTTCCCCGCCAACCAGAATGTCCTCTACCGCATCCCGCGCACGCCCACCGTGCCGACGACGCGCACGCTCACGCCCGGCGGCGCGATCGGCTACTTCGTGGACGGCGTCGCGCTCTTCGACAACCGCGACACGTTTTCCTACAACAACGCCTCCGCCACCGACGCCTCGCCCGTCAACGGCCTGCGCGGCGATGGCATCTGGAACCGCGACGCCTACATCAACGAGGGCGTGACCTTCGACCCCGCCTTCGCGCACCAAGCCGGCTCCAACTACCACTACCACGCCAACACGCCCGCGCTCCGCTTCCAGCTCGGCGACAACGTGGACTTCAACGCGACCACGAAGGCCTATGCCGAGAAACCCACCGCGCCCACGCGTCACTCGCCTCTCCTCGGCTGGGTCGCCGACGGCCACCCGATCTACGGACCCTACGGCTATGCGTCGCCGATGGACCCCGCGAGCGGCGTGCGCCGCATGACTCCCGGCTACCAAAAGCGCGACGGCACCAACGGCACGACCAACCTCGCCACGACCGGCCGCGCCACACTCCCCGCGTGGGCTGCCCGCGCTCAGAACCGCGCCGCCACGCTCGCCACCAACCAGACCGGCCCCGCGGTCGGCGCCGCCTACATCCTCGGCCACTTCCTCGAGGACTACGACTACCTCGGCGAGCTCGGCAAGACGCAGGGCGCCGACTTCGACCTCGATCTCTACAA
>JANOCA010000671.1:0-3052 GCA_031411915.1 Opitutaceae bacterium | reverse complement strand
CCGCCTGCATCGCGTGCGCCCCTTCCTTCGTTCGATGGTCGGCGAGATGACCTCGACCCGCCGCCCCGGCACCAAACGCTGGGGCACGGCCGTCGGCAGCCGCAGCGGCGCCGAGCTCTGCATCGCGGCTTGAATCGCGGGGGGACCGCGAGTTCGCCGCGAGGTGTGTCGGTGCAACGTGCGTTCGAGCAGGGCGGAGGCGGCGCAACGCTGCCCGCCTAGTGAACGCATTCGTCGCGCTCCGGAGTGATCCCAACTGCTGCCAGCTTCTGGACTGTCGGGCCAACACTTGCCGCCGCGTCACCACGTGGCGCACGTGATCCACGCCACCACCGTCCGGGCGCCGCGGCGGCCATGTGTCGACGCCGCGGGACGTTGGTCCGCGCCGGGCCTGATGGTCCCCAATCTGCGGATTCCTGAATCTGCGGGAACCCAAGCCTGTTTCCCACAGATTCAGGAATCCGCCGATGCCAGAGTCGGTCGCGCGCACGCCTGCGCCCGGAGCCCCGAGGAACTTGGCCGATTGGTTCGGTGGGCGGCGCATCGCCCGCCGAAAGTCACCGCCTGCCCACCACGGTTTCCCGAAACTCCAATTCGTCAAAGCCGCTGGTATAGGGACGTCGTTACGTCGGGCGCGCCGCGCCGCGAAACTTACACGAGCCTGACAATTCTCCGATTCCCCTGAACGGAAGCGCAACAATCCGGGCGTCTTCCTTGGCAAGTCCAACCCGCACCGCTCGATCGCCGGCCCATCGGCCGGCACCGGATGCGAGGCGGACCCAAAACACATGAAACCCGTCAAGATCGTCTCGCTCGTGCTCACCCTGTCCGGCGTCACATTCGCCTCCGCGCAAGCCCCCGAGGGCGCCGGCCCGCGCCGCGGCCCGGGCGGCCGCGGCCCCGGCCCTGTCATCCGCGCGCTCGATGCCGACAAGAACGGCGAAATCTCCGCCGCGGAGATCACCAACGCCGCCGTCGTGCTGCGCACACTCGATGCGAACAACGATGGCGCCCTCGCCGCCGCCGAGCTGCGCCCGATGCACCGGGCCGGCGCACCCGCGCCCACCGCTGACGGAACCCGCCCCGGCCGCCACGCCGGTGGCCCGCCCGCCGGCGCTCGCGGCCCCGTCGATCCCGTGATGCTCGCGCTTGATGCCGACAGCGACCGCACGCTCTCCGCGGCGGAAATCGCCAACGCTCCGCGGAGCCTCGCCGCCCTCGACGCCAACAAGGACGGCAAGCTCACCCGCGACGAGCTGCGTCCACTCCCGCCCACCACGGCGAACTGAACCCGCCGTCCTCCGGCGGCGGCGTGCCCGCCACGGGCACGCCGCCAGCCCCGGACGCCATCCACGATTACAAGCCCCTAACAATTTTCCCGCCCAGCCAAACAAACCGCCAACAATTTTGGCGTTTAATCACACCAGTCCAACGCGCACCGCCTGATCGCCGGCCCTGACGGCCGGCAACGGAAGCGCCAAAGATCCAAAACTCATGAAAGCCGCCAACCTCGTCTCCCTCGTCCTCACCCTCTCCGGCATCACCCTGGCCTCGGCGCAGGCGCCCACCGAATCCAGCCACCGCCGCGCACGCGCCAACCGCACCCTCTCCCCGATCGTGCGCGCGCTTGACGCCAACCAGGACGGTGAGATCTCGCTCAGCGAGATCCGCATCGCCGGCGCGAGCCTCCGCCTGCTCGACACCAACGCCGACGGCACGCTCTCCTTCGCCGAGCTGCACCCCGGCATGTCGGGCGACGCCGACAGTGGTGCCATCAGCCGCCCCCTCTCCATCGATCCCGTGCTGCTCGCGCTCGACGCCGATCGCGACGGCGAACTATCGCCGTTCGAAGTCGCCGCGGCAGTGACCCGCCTTCTCGTCCTCGACGGCAACGAGGACGGCAAGCTCGCCCGGGTTGAGATGCGCACGCTGCCGACCGCATCGACCGAGTAAGCCGCCGGTTCGCCCACGGACCTGTTACGCAATTCTCAAAAAAGGTCGGACGAACCTCCGGCACGGAGCCCGGTCTTTACCGCGCCCCGCCTTCCGGTCTCATTCTCCTCCGACCTCCGACATGAAGTTCTGCCGCCGCCTCTACCTGCCCGTCGCCGGATTGCTGATTCTGCTCCAACGCACTCCGCTCCTGCGACTGGCGGTGGGCGGCGGCGAGCTGAGCGCGCCCTCGCGCATTGTCGCGCTGCTCAAGTCCGCCCTCGCCACCGCGGCCTCGCTTGGCGCCGTGCATTCGCTGGCGGGCGCGACGCGCTTCGTGATCAGCAGCCCTAACGTGGTCGGCACCGTCGGCACCCCGATCACGCCGGTCGTGTTCAGTGTCAGCGGCGCGGCCGTGCCTGCGGGCTCGTATCGCTTCACCGGATCGCTGCCGCCGGGCGTCGCCGTGCTCAACACCGCCGCCAACGGCGTGCTCAACGCCTCCACCGGCATCATCTCCGGCACGCCTACGGCCCCCGGCACCTACACGCTCTCGATCCTCGCCTTCGAGCGCATCAACGGCTCCGGCGACACCTTCGGGCCCGAGATCGTAACCTTCGTCATCTCCGGCGGCGCCAACGCCCAGCCGACGATCACCGTGCAACCCGCGTCGCAGTCGGCCAACCCCGGCGCGACGATCACGCTCGGGGTCGCGGCCACGGGCACACCCGCGCCGGCTTTTCAGTGGCGCAAGGATAACGCCGCGATCCCCGGGGCCACGCAAAACACGCTCGTGCTCGCCGCTGTCTCCGCCGCCAGCGCCGGCACCTACACCGTCGTCGTCTCCAACTCCGCCGGCACCGTCACCAGCGCGCCCGCCGTGCTCACGATCAACGGCGCCACAACCCCGCCCGCGATCGCCACGCAACCGCGCTCGCTGCACATCGCGCCGGGCGCGTCCGTCACGCTCTCCGTCGGTGCCACGGGCGGCGGCCTCGCCTACCAGTGGCGGAGAAATGGCGCCACCCTCGGCGGCGCGACCAACGCCAGCCTCGCGATCACCGACGCCACCGCCGGGAGCATGGGCTTTTACGCCGCCGAGATCTCGAACTCCGCCGGC
>JANOCA010000670.1:0-4331 GCA_031411915.1 Opitutaceae bacterium | reverse complement strand
GCGGGCCAAAAGGACAGACTCTGAAAAATTCCCGCGTGCGTCCGGAGACGGATCGTCCATTCGTAGGGAGAGTGAGCACCACGGTCGGCGCTCGCCGAATTCCAAACAACCCTCAACCCCCTCGTCCCATGGCCCGCTACGTCGATGGTTTTGTCATTCCTGTCCCGAAAAAGAATCTCGCCGCCTACAAAAAGATCGCGACCAAAGCCTGCGCGATCTGGCTCGAATACGGTGCGCTCGACTACGTCGAGTGCGTCGGCGACGACTTGGAGGTGAAATGGACCGCGACTTTTCCGCGCACCCTCAGGCTGAAGCGCGGCGAAATCGCGCTCTTCTCATGGATCACCTACAAATCGCGCGCCCACCGCGATCGCGTGAACGCCGCGGTGATGAAGGATCCACGGCTAAAGGACATGTGTGACCCCAAGAACAGCCCGTTCGACGTGAAACGCATGGTCTACGGCGGCTTTGAGGTCATCGTCTCGGCTTGAGTGTCGTTTCTGCCCGGAGTTTTCGCGCGATCGCGCACCGGTTTCCGGGGCGCGCTCGTTAAAGCCCTGCGATTGTCACCCACTCCACCACGATGGTTTGAAACCACCGGCGTTGGAGCACGTCTGAACGCTAGCATGTCCCGCGAGCCTGATCCCGCCACACCGTCCAGCCGCACCACCACGACCATCGACGTGGTGATTGGTCTCTTCACCGCAGGCGTGGCCGCGGCGTTCGCCATTGCCATCTTCACGGTGCGCGACGCGTTCGGCCTCCGGCAACCCGGCTCGCGCGTCAAGCGCGTGCGTTGAGGCGGGGAAGTCGGGCCTGAAGGTGTGTTCGGCGCACACCGAGCTAAGTTGCAACAACGCCGGAAGTCCTGACCTCAGCGTCGCTGCCGATCGATTGGCCGGGGCATGAATTCACCGCATCGGCCGTCCTCTCCACCTCCGCTGTCGGGACTGGCGCAATGCACAATTGAAAAGCCAACCCTGCCGGAGAACCGGAGGTCGGCGGCATAGTCCGCGTGTCCCGGCTTGCAGCTTCGTCGCCGAGGGGCACATTCCTCGCTGGCAACTTCGGGCAATCACCAAGTTGGCTTCTCCCCACCCTGCTCGCGCCCCTCGATGAACCAACTCTCCCCTCTCCCCCGCGCGCGCAGCCGATGCGCTCCCGCGTTGGCCGCGGTCTGCGCATTCGTCGCGGTGGCTCCGGTCTGCGCCACGCCGCAACTCGATGCCGGCCACACGTTCTTCCGCGAAAAAATCGAGCCCGTCCTCCGCGAGCACTGCTACGAGTGCCATGCCGCCGAGTCGAAGCGCCTGCGCGGCGGTCTCCGGCTCGATTTGAAATCCGGCCTGCTCACGGGCGGCAACACCGGCCCCGCGCTGGTCGGCGGCGATGCGAAGAGCCTGCTCCTCCAAGCCATCCGCCATGAGGACGCCGACCTCGCGATGCCGCCGGAGAAACCGAAGCTCCCCGCCGCCGTGATCGCGGACTTCGAGCGCTGGATTCAAATCGGCGCGCCCGATCCGCGCAGCGAGGAAGCCGTCCCGCTCAACCCCGCCACCGATCCGAAGCAGGCGCGGGGGTATTGGGCGTTTCAACCGGTCAAAAATTCCCCGGCGCCCGCCGTGAAAAATGCCGCCTGGCCCGCCGGCGCCATCGATCGATTTGTGCTCGCGAAACTCGAGGCGGCGCAGCTCGCGCCCGCCCCCGCGGCGACGAAGACCGAGCTGCTGCGGCGCGTGACGTTCGATCTCACCGGGCTGCCGCCCACGCCGGAGGAGGCGCAGGCGTTTCTCGCGGACGACTCGGCCACGGCCTACGCGCGCGTCGTCGATCGCCTGCTGGCGAGCCCCCACTATGGGGAGCATTTCGCGCGGGACTGGCTCGATGTCGTGCGGTTCGCCGAGACCGAGGGCTTCGAGTATGACCGCCACATGCCCTACGCGTGGCGTTTCCGCGACTACGTGATCGACTCGCTCAACCGCGACAAACCCTTCGACCGCTTCCTCACCGAGCAGATCGCCGGCGACGAGATCGCGCCCGACGATCCCGAGCTGGCGACCGCGGCAGGCTTCCACCGTTTCGGCGCCGTGCGCCGCAACGCCGGCGACCAGACCGTCGCCGTCAGCCGCAACGAAATCCTCATCGAGCGCACCGACATCATCGGCTCCGCCATCCTCGGCCTGACGGTGGGCTGCGCCCGTTGCCACGACCACCGGCTCGATCCGATTTTGCAGAAGGACTATTACCGGTTGCAGGCGTATTTTGCCGCGACGCAGGAGCACAGCCTGCTGATGATTTCGCCGGCCGAGCGCGAACCGTTCGAGGCGAAATGGAAGCCCCTCAACGCGCACCTCGAGGAACTGCGCGGCCAGCTCGAGAACCTCGAAGGCGGCGAACGCCAGCGCGTCACCCGCGAGATCCGGGAATTCGAGGCCAAGCTCCCGCCCGCGCCGCCCTCGATCCTCACGATCCGCAACGAGCCCGCCAAGCGCACGCCGATTCACGTGCTCAAACGCGGCGACTGGGAGAGCAAGGGCGAGCCCGTGGCGCCGCGGCCGCCGTCGGTGCTCGTGAGCGACGAGTTGCCCGAACTGCCCGCTGACGCCGCCGCGCCCCGCACCGCACTCGCGCGCTGGCTGACCGACCCGCAGCACCCGCTCACCGCGCGCGTCGCCGTGAACCGCATCTGGCAGCATCACTTCGGCACGGGGCTCGTGAAGACGCCGAACGACTTCGGCCACAACGGCGACCGCCCGAGCCACCCCGAGTTGCTCGACTGGCTCGCGCACGAGTTCGTGACCGGCGGCTGGCGCGCGAAGCCGTTGCACCGCGCCATCGTGCTGAGCAGCGCCTACCGCCAGTCGTCGCGCTCGCCGCACGCCGCCGCCGCGATGCGGACCGATCCGGAGAACCGCCTGCTCTGGCACGTCCGCGCGCGCCGGCTCGGCGCGGAGGAAATCCGCGATGCGCTGCTCGCCGTCTCCGGCCAGCTTAACCCGAAGCGCGGCGGCGAGAGCATCATGGTCCCCGTCGACGAGGACCAAGTGAAGCTCCTCTACAAGCCTTCACAGTGGGAGGTGGCCAAGGATCCCGCCGAACACCGCCGCCGCTCGATCTACCTGATCGCGAAGCGCAATCTGCGCCTGCCGTTCATGGAGACGTTTGATCAACCGGACCTGCTTTCGAGCTGCGGCAAACGCGAGGCGAGCACGCACGCCCCGCAGGCGCTCGAGCTGATGAACGGCAAGCTCGCCAACGAGCTCTCCACCGCCTTTGCCGAGCGACTCACCCGCGAGGCGGGCTCCGATTCCGCGCCCGCGCAGCTCGTCGACCGCGCCTACTGGCTCGCGACCGGACGCGCCCCGACGGCGGCGGAGGAAAAACTCGGCACGGAATTCCTCCGCCGCGGCGCGCCGCTGAAGGAGTTCGCCCTCGCGATGCTCAACCTCAACGCGTTTCTCTATGTTCCCTAGCTGCCCCGGTCCCGGTCACGCGCACGAGCGCCCCACCCGCACCCGCCGGGAATTCATCCGCGATTCCGCCTGCGGCTTCGGCGGGCTCGCGCTCGCCGCGATGCTCCACGCGCAGAGCCTGCGCGCCGCGTCCGCCGCGTCGGCAAATCCACTCGCGCCGAAACTTCCGCCGCTCCCAGCGAAGGCCAAGTCGGTCATCTTCCTTTTCATGGCGGGCGGCCCGAGCCAGATGGAGACCTTCGATCCGAAGCCGCTGCTCAACAAACTCAGCGGCCAGTCGCGCCCGAAGGAATTCGGCGAGGTGAAATACCAGTTCATCAAGCCGACCGCGAAACTCCTCGGCACCAAGCGCACGTTCAGGAAATACGGCCGGAGCGGCATCGACGTCTCCGACCTCTTTCCCCACGTCGCGACCTGCGTCGATGATCTCGCGATCATCCGCTCGTGCCAGGGCAACTCGGTCGTCCACTCCGCGGCGCAATACGAACTCTTCAGCGGGCGCGTCGTGCCCGGCGCGCCGAGCATGGGCTCGTGGATCACCTACGGCCTCGGCGCGGAGACGGACTCGCTGCCGTCCTACGTCGTGATGCCCGACCCCGACGGCGCGCTGCCCGCCGGGCAGCCGATGTATTCCCAAGGATTTCTGCCCTCGGTTTATCAACCGACGATGTTCCGGCCCGGGAATAAACCCGTGCTCAACCTGGACCTGCCGCCAGGCGTGTCGCCCGCCGAGCGCCGTCGCACGCTCGATCTCATCCAAGGCCTCAACGCTTCCTCCGCCGATCCGCTGGACGATGAGTTTGCCGCGCGGATGAACGCCTACGACCTCGCGTTCCGCATGCAGACCGAGGCGCCCGA
>JANOCA010000669.1:0-6303 GCA_031411915.1 Opitutaceae bacterium | reverse complement strand
GACGACATTGGCCTGCACGCGGGGCTCGAGTTTTTTCCAGAGCTCGACGGGGGCGCGAAGCATCGCCTGCGCGAGGAAGGCCGCATCGACGAGCGGCTGGCGCTCGCGCGTGAAGTTCATGAAGTCCGGCGACCGCGGGTCTGTGCCCGCATCGATCGAAGCGCGCGCGAGCGACGCGAGGCGGGCGCGTTCGCGGCCCTCGGGCGTTTCATCGCCGCCGAGCTCCAGCCAGGGCGCGATCCCGGCCAGGAGCCGGCCGAGCGCCTCGAGATGGGTGACCTCGGCACGATTGCGCGCCTTGGGCGCAGCCTCGATGGGCATCGTGGCCTTGAGGCGACGCTGCGCGAGCGCGCCGAGCACGGGGTTGGCGAGCTGGGTCGCGAGGCGCGCCCAGCGAGCGCGGTCATTGGGACCCGTGGCGGCTGTGGCCGGGGCCGATGCGCCTCTGGCGCGCGTTGCGCCGAGCACGATCGCGGTGGCGGCGAGTTTCAGGAAAGTGCGCCGGGAGGGAATCATGATGGGTGAGGGAGAAGCGTGCGGCGAACTCTGGTTGGGGAGATGTGCGCGGTCGAGCCGCGAGCGGACTGTCTTTCCTGGAAGCGATTGCCGCGGGCGGTGCCGGGGCGAAGATGAGCGCCCTTAACCCGTTCCCCATGAAGAAAATTATTTCACTGCTGGTCGTGCTCGTTTTGGCGCTGGGCGCGCGCGCCGCCGTGCAGACCGATATCGAATACGGCGTCGCCGCCGGCGAGAGCCTGAAGCTCGATGCGTATGTGCCGGAAGGCGCGGGGCCGTTTCCCGCGGTGATCCTCGTGCATGGCGGCGGTTGGACCGGCGGGGACAAATCGGGCGGCCCGCGCCAAGGCTACATGGTGCCGATGCACGCGGCGCTGGAGCAGGCGGGCTTCGCGTGGCTCTCGATCAACTATCGTCTCGCGCCGAAACACCGCTACCCCGCATGCGTCGAGGACGTGGAGACGGCGATTCGCTGGGTGAAAGCCAACGCCGCCAAGTATCGCCTCGACCCGCGGCGCATCGCGCTCTCGGGCGAGTCAGCGGGCGGCCATCTGGTGCAGCTCGCGATGGTGCGCGCGGACGAAGCGACGCGCGTCGCGGCCGTCGTGCCCTTCTACGGCCGCTGCGATCTCATCATCGATCAGAAGCCGGGCGCGGAGCTGCGCACCAATCTCGCGCAGCTTTTCGGGCGCAAGACCTTCGACGATGGCACGCGGAAGCTGATGACGGAGGCCTCGCCGCTGCTCCACCTGAAGCGCGGCCTGCCGCCCGTGCTGCTGGTGCACGGCACGGCGGACACGACCGTGCCTTACGAGCAATCGGTGGCGTGGCAAAAGCGTTCGCGCGAACTCGGCCTCACCTGCGACTTCGTCACGATCAAGGACGGCATCCATGGCATGACCAGCTGGGATAGCGTGGCGCCGACCTACCGGCAGGATGTGGTGGCGTGGCTTGCGCGCACGCTGAAGGTGCCGGCGGCGAAATAGCGGCGCGGGACGGCGTCGTTGCGGAGGGAATCGGCTCGACCGCGACCACGCCTGGCGCTCGTTTCCGCTGGCTCGCGGGCTGCTTGTCATCGGGCCGATCTCCAATACACCATTCGGTTACCTGCCGCGAAACATGGGGTTTCGTAGGCGGGTCTTACTCTCATGAGCCACCTCTCTGCTGTCGTTCACCGTCCGGGTCTCCGCATCGTTACGATGCTTGCCGCCCTGTTGCCTTGGTTGGTTTCGAATGCCGGCGCCGCTCAACCGGGCACCGGCACCATCACGGGTCGCGTCCTCAACGAGGCCACCGGCCAGTATCTTCGCAGCGCGAGCGTAACGGTGGCCGGCACCAACATCTCGGCTGTCGCCGAGTCGGGCGGCGTTTACACGCTCACGGGCGTGCCGGCCGGTTCGGCGCGGCTGATAGTAGTCTATGCCGGACTCGATCCCGCGGAGGTGGCGGTGTCGGTGACCGCCGGCCAGACGGTTACGCGTGACGTCGGGATGAGCAGCAAGGCCGATGACACCGGGGTCGTGAAACTCGGCGCCTACCGCGTGGCCACGGAACGCGACGGAAACTTCGCTGCGATTCAGGAACAAAGATCCGCGCTCGAAATAAAGCAGGTCGTCTCGTCCGATGCGTTCGGTGATGTCTCCGAGGGCAACGTCGGCGAGTTCATCAAGCTGCTGCCGGGCGTGATGATGGACTACGTCAATGCCGACGTCCGCACCGTGAGCATCGGCGGCATGGATCCGAAATACGCGACGATCCTGATGGACGGCGCCCCGATCGCGAGCGCGGGCTCGTCCGCCATCGGCACCGGCCGCGCGTTCGAGTTCGAGCAGCTTTCCATTGCGAGCATCGAGACGGTCGAGCTCAGCAAGACACCGACGCCCGACATCTCCGGCAGCGCGCTCGCCGGCGTCCTGAATCTCCGCAGCCGCGGGGCGTTCGACCGCAAGGGCCGGCTGGTCCGCTATTCCGCCAGCACCGGGCTCAACTCGCACCAGATGACATTGCAGAGGACCCCTGGGCCTTCTGATCGCCGGTTGTCCAAACTGATGCCGAACGGGTCGCTGGAGTATTCCGATGTCTTTGGCGAGAGGCTCGGCGTGATCGCGGGCGTCAACTTCTCGCGCGTGATGGGCGAGCAGAACATCCTGAATTACGGCTACACGGTGAACGCGAATCCGGCGGACAACGCGACCGAGGTCCCACGGCTGAACAGCATCCACCTGGTCGACGCGCCCAAGATCACCAGTCGCGGCAATTACAACCTGCGGGTCGACTACAAGCTTTCCGCCGACGCGATGCTGTGGAGCCGCATCGACTACAACACGTATTCCGCACGTAATTACCAGCGCAACGCCCGGTTCACCTTCAACAACGCCATCAACGGTCCAGCGGCGACCGACCCGCGCGATCCCGCGGTGGAGTATTCGCTCAATAGCCAGACCTCGACCAACGTGTCGGCGGAACTGCACAACGGCAACGGCTTCAACAAGCACGGCGCGACCGTCACGCCGGCCATCGGCGGCTGGTATCGCCGCGGGGCCTTCCGCGCCGAGGCGCAGGCGCAGATGTCGCGCAGCACGAATTTCTATCACGACGTGGAGATGGGCCACTTCAACACGGCGTCCACCGGTCTACTCCCCGGACTCACGATGCGCTGGAACCGCGCGACGCCCGGCGACGCGGGCGTCACCGTCACCCAACTGACCGGGGCCGACTGGCGTAATCTGCAAAACTACCCGGCGACGCCCACCATGGGATTCAGCCGGCGGACGGGCAAGGACCAGAAGTGGACCGCGAAGACCGACCAGCGCTACAGTTTTGCCGATTGGAAAATTCCGGTGGTGGCGAAGTGGGGCGGCGACGTTGCGGAGTCGGTGCGCAACATCGACCGTTTCGAGTCCGGCGGCACGGCGATCTCATATCTCGGGCCCGACGGCCGGGCGAACACCGGTGATGAGAAGTGGACGGCCGAACCTCACTACACCGTGGGCAATCTCGCCGGCGGCAATCTGCAGGACATCCCCGGGCTCGATCGGTTTTCGCGGGCGCGCGAATACGGCACGAATCCCGAGCGTTTCGTTTCCGTCTCGCCCGCCCAGGAGCTGCTGCTCCGGCTGCGCAATCATTGGGACGTGAAGGAGCAGGTCGATTCCGTCTACAGCCAGATTATCTTCAAGCTGACGCCGAAGCTCGACGTGGCGCCCGGCTTCCGCATGGAGAAAACCCGCAGCACCGCGCGGGGTCCCACGGACCGGGGCGACGACTATGCCAAGCGCGTCCTCACCGGTAACCCGCTGGCCAACATCCCCACCACCACCGCCGAATACTACCAGGCGCGCTACGGGTCGGACTCGATCAACACTTCGGATTACCACACGTGGCTCAAATATCTGCACGCGAACTACCGGGTCACGAATGACTTCATCCTGCGCGCGTCGTTCAACAATTCCATCACGCGGCCGGACCTCGAGTTCCTGACCGGCAGCGTGACGGTCAACGAGGACGTGACGCCCCCCACCGCGATGATCGCGAATCCGAATCTGCAGCCGGAGCATGGCCGCAACCTCTTCTTCGCCGCGGAATATTATTTCCCGAAACGCGCCGGCTTCTTCACGGTCACCGCGACCCGTCGCGATATCGCGCAATTGATCCGCACGAACACCGTTTTGCTGGCGCCAAACGAGGACTTCCCGAACCAGGACAACCTCGATCTGCGGGGTTACCGCGTCACCACCCGCGAGAACGTGGGGAAGGCGCACGTCGGCTCGCTGGAGTTCAGCTACCGGCAGAACATGGTGTTCCTGCCCGGCATGTGGAAAGGGCTGTCTGTATTTTCCAACTACACGATTCTGCACTACGACGACTACGAGAATTTCCGCCGGCCGGAGAACCTGGTGTCCGGCGGCCTCTCCTTCGATCATCGGCGCGGGCTGAGCTTCCGCTGGAATTTCGTGTGGAATCCCATTCATCGCCGGGCCGCGATTCCCGCCAACGGCTGGGTGACGATGGTCGGAGAGCGCCTGGGCCACGACGTGAACCTCGCCTGGCGGTTCTCCTCGAAGCTGACCGTCTTCGCCAACGTGCGGAACATCTTCAACAAACTGGAGCGGACCTATCTTGGTCCGGTCCGCAGCGACCTTAAGACCGGTCATCTTGATTACGGCGCCTTCTGGAACGTCGGCGTGCGCGGGCAGTTCTAGCGCGCGGCGGGGTTGGGGTCCGCCGGTCACGCCTTCTTCACGAAACAGGACTTCAGCGCCATTGCGATGCCGTCGATCTTGCAGTCGATGTCGTGGTCGCCGTCGACGAGGCGGATGTTCTTCGCCTTGGTGCCGCCCTTGAGCACGCCGGAGCCGCCGCGGAGCTTGAGGTCCTTGATGAGGACGATGCTGTCGCCGTCGGCCAACGGCGTGCCGTGCGCGTCCTTCACGATGCGGGCGGCCTCGGGTGCCTCAACCTTGGGCCATTCGTGCCCGCACGTGGCGCACTCCCAGCGGTCAGGGTGGGTGAGGATATCGGTGAGGGTGCAGGCGGGGCAGGCTGGGTTGGGCATGAAGGATGAAAACCGGTCAGCTTGGTTCGCGCCGGGTTACACGGAAGGAGAAAGCCGGGGATAGTGGACGCGGCGCAAATTCCTAACGCGCCCCATTGCAGCGGTGAGCGCGCGCTTCGCTCCGCAGGTCCCGCCGCAGCTTAAGAACACCATTATGGGATCGCGGGCGTGGCTCGAAGTATTACGCGCCTGAACGCTGGCTAAAAGAAATCGACGCGCTGCGGGCCTCGGCTGCGGCCGCGCGCTATTTCTTCTTCTCGCTCGCCTTCTTCGCGCCGTCCGCCGCTGCGGGCCGCGGCGGGTTGATCATGATGTGCGCGCGGTGCGTGCCCGGGTCCATGATCCACGGGCCGCCGGGGCTGAGCGGGGCGAGCGGGATGCCGGTGGTCTCGGGCGTGGCGTAGGGGATGTAGACGACGTAGCGCGTGTAGAGATCGGTGACCTCGCCGGTCGCGTCGTCGACCTTGCCGGTGGTGACATTGAGGACGCTGCGGTCGGGCATCTTGAGCTTGCCGGCTTTCACCTCGTCCTCGCGGATTTTGGTGACCTCCGGGGCTTTCTTGCCCTGCGCCTGCAGCTCGCGGCCGCGCGCCATGAACGGATCGAGGTCCTGGTAGTAGCACGCGATGCTGAAGCCGGTCTGCTTGGGATCATCCGCGAGGCAGATGAGTTTGTTGGTGCCCTTGCGGAGCGTGACGACGGCGCCGCTGGCGTCGTAGCCGAGGACCGTGGCGGCGTCGCGCTCGGCTTTGGGCGCGGCGAGCACCGCGGTCTTGATCTGCCACTCGGCGGACGGGATGTCGGCGGCGATGGCGGAGGCGAGGAGCGCGGCGGGGAGAACGAGGAAGGCGAGGCGATGATTCATGGTGGGTGGGGGCGGGGTGGAGAGCGCGCTGAGTAAGCGGGGAAACCCCTGCGACGCCAAGCCCCGCTTTTTCACATGCAGGCCCGCACGCGGGAGGGCGAGTCGCGCGGCCAGGTGCTCGCCGCGGGCTGTGACCGGTCCGGCGATTGACTGGCCAAGTGGGCGCTGGCAGACGGGTCGCGCATGATCGGAAATCTCCGCCGCTCCGCCGTGCTCGCGAAACATTGTCGCGAAGTTCCTCGAGGCCGACATCGCGAAGGTGCCGCCGCCGCAGGAAGACCCCGCCGTGGACGAGAAAACCTACGCCGACTTCGCGGGCCGCTATTCGTATCCGGGCGCGGTGATGACGGTGACGACCGAGAACGAC
>JANOCA010000668.1:0-2080 GCA_031411915.1 Opitutaceae bacterium | reverse complement strand
TTTCTCGCCGAGCGCGCGCCGCGAGGGGGCGCGGCGAAACGCCACGAGCAGCTCGCCATCGGGCCGCTGCACGACGGAGGGAAACGCCGCGTAGAACGTCGGGTCGCGATAGATGACGAGGTCGCGGACCTTGTTCACCGCAGGTGCGGCGTGGACAAATGCGTGCGCGATGAGGAGCAGGCCGAGGGACAGGGCGAAACGGGCGGAGCGTTTCATGGGGCGAGTTTTTCTCATCGGATGGCGGGGAGTGTCTTGGTGGCCCTGCTCGTGAGAGCAGGGACCGAGGAACGCCGAGCGTGCGTGCCGTCCCGCCTCTCACGAGGCGGGCTACGGCAAACCGATCAATGCGGCGCGCGCGCAGCCGTCCCGGTCTGCGCCACCTTCGGCGGATGGAAGAACAGCGCGAGGGCGATGGCCGCGGCCGAGGCGGCGATCATCGGCACCATGAAGAGGCCCTTGAAGTCGACGATGTTGCCCTTCGTGAACACCGTCTGCATCAGCCACGGGCAGATCGAGAAGGCGAGCAAGGCGCCGAGACCGAGAATCTGGAGGTTGAAGAGGCCTTGCGCGCTCGTGCGGATGTCCTTGGGGAAATACGCGTCGACGAAGATGTAGACCGTCGCGAAGAAGAACGCGTAGCAGATGCCGTGGAGCACCTGGATGAGGATGATCGCCGACGCGCTCTCCGGCATGAAGGCATAGACCGCGAATCGCGCGGCGTGGCCGAGGATGCCGATGATCATCGTGGTGCGCCAGCCGAGGGCCTTGAGCGTGGCCCCAAGCACGAACATCGTGCCGATCTCCGCGACCTGGCCGATGCTCATGATCGGCGCGATCCAGTTGGGCGCGATGCCGACGCCGCCATCTTTCACCGCCGTGCCGAGGAAGACGCCCGTCCAGCTGAAGTAGCAGTTGTGGACAAAGGAATCGACCAGCGTGACCAGCCACAGCACGAGGACGAACGGGTGCTTGAGCAGCTTGAGGGCCTCAAGCCACGCGAGCGAACTGCCGGCGGGCGCGGCGGGCTTCGCCGCGGTGCGGGGCAGCGTGAGCGCAAACGCCGCGAGCGCGAGCGACGCGACGCCGGCCACGATGAAGGTCCATTTCGTCGCGGCCTTGGCGGCGTCGCCGGAGAGCGGATTCGCGAGCGCGGCGCCGAGCCAGTCGACGAAGCCCGAGGTCTTCGCGGCGGCGACGGCGTCCCAGTTGACGAAGATGAAGGTGAAGGGCCACGCAGCCAAGATCCACCCGACGGTGCCGCCCATGCGCACGAGGCCGAACTCCTTCTCCGGGTCGCGCATGTTGGCAAACGCGATCGAGTTGGTGATCGAGATCGTCGGCACGTAGAGCAGGCAGTGCACGAGCATCAGGGTGAAGAACGGCCAGAAATCCTTCGTGAAGCCGCACCCGAGGATCGCGAGGCCGCCGATGAGGTGGGAGAATGCGAGGAACTTCTCCGGGTTGAATTTCCGGTCCGCCCACTGGTTGCTGAAAAACATGCCGACGATCGAAGCGACCGGAAACGCGTTCAGGATGAGCGACTGCTGCGTGGTCGTGAACCCGAGGCTCGGCAGGTAGCCGAAGATGAGCGGCAGCCACGCGCCCCAGATGAAGAACTCGAGCGCCATCATCGTGAAGAGCGAACCGCGGGGAGTGGAGGGGGATTGGGTCATGGGGAATTGGAAAAGCTGAGAGCTGAGAAACGGGGAGGCTGAGAGCCCGGAGCTGAGAGTCTAGAGCAGAGTGTGCAGGGTCTTGCTCCGGCCTCTGGACTATCAGCTTTCAGCTGCGGTGCGTCGTGTTGCGGCGCTATGGCCGCCACGTGCCGCGGGCGACGGCGGGGACGAATTTTTCCAGGCCCTTCGGCCGGAACGGCAGCGTGCGGCCCTGCTCGGCGCTCATGTAGGCGGTCATCAGCAGCTCCACGACCTCAAGGCCATCGTCGAAGTTGAGCTCGGGTTGCTTGCCCGCGAGGAAGCACTGCACGAAGTGGCGGTTCTCCGCCTCGTAGCCGTATTCCGCGGCTTCGTTGCCGACGATGGGCATGAGGCCCTGCTCGGCGTTTTGCTTTTCCACGAGG
>JANOCA010000667.1:0-17957 GCA_031411915.1 Opitutaceae bacterium | reverse complement strand
GCCCAACGCACAGGCAAAGCGTGGCGGCGGCGAGTAATTTCTAATCCGGCGCCAAGGCGCGTGGCTGAAAATCAGAACCGCCAAGCGGCGCTCACTCCGATCTGCCGCGGGTCGGCGCGGGTCTCGTAGCGCGTCTCGATGTAATCGGGATCCTCGTTGCCGAAGAAATAGACGCGTTTCTCGTAGCGCGCATCGAGGAGGTTGCGGCCCCAGAGCGTGAAGGTCCACGCGCGCCACGCATAGCCGAGGCTGGCGTGGACGACACGGAAGGCGCGGCGCGCCTCGTTCTGATTGTTGGAATCGAACTGGCTCGCGCGCGCCACGAGTTCGGCGTTGGCGAAAAAGCCGGAGGCGTCGTGGTGGCGCACGCCGAGGGTCCAGCCGTAGCGCGGGGTGTTGGCGAGGCGGCGACCGCCGCCGGAATTGCCGTTGGCGAGCGTGAAGCGACTCAGCTCCGATTCCATGTGCGCGAGCGTGGCGTGGAACGAGAGTTCGGGTGTGAGCGCGTAGCTCGCGGCGGCCTCGAGGCCGGTGACGTGCGCGGCGCGGGCGTTGGCAGTGAAGAAACGATAGCTGCCGCCGAAGCCGGCGGAGTCTCGCACCTGCGTGTCGCGGCGCGCGAGGTGGAATACGGTGAACTCGCCCGTGACGCGACGATCAAGCCAATGGCCGCGAACGCCGAGCTCGGTGTTCCAGAGCGTCTCCGTGCCGTAGGCGAGCGGGTCGGCGGGCGGGCTGATGCGGGCGTCGATGTTGACGCCGCCGGCCTTGTAACCGCGAGTCAGCGACGCGAACGCGACGGTGTGCGCGGCGAGATCACGCTCGAGGGTGAGCTTGCCGCCGAGGAGCGTGTCGGCGAAGTCCGGCGCAAACGTGACGACGGGATCGAAGGTGCCGCGGGTCTTGCGAAAGCGAGTGCGGGTGCCGCGGCCATCGAGCACGACGCGCTCGGCGCGAAGGCCGAGCGTCAGGCGCATGCGCTGATCGAAGTGGTGCGCCGCCTGGCCAAAAACCGCGAGATGGTCGGCAGCGTAGCGGGTGCGAAGGCCGCGGAGGTTGGCGGGATCCTCGTTGGTGTAGACGCTGTTCTCGCGCGTCGTGGAGCCGAAGGCACCGAGCGTCCAGCGATCAATCGGGCCGAGGGCACCACGCGTGGCGGTGGAATCGACCCGCAACTCCTGGCTGAAGACCTTGCGATCACGCGCGAGATCGCTGAAGCCGGCGTAGGAGGCGGCGGTCCAGTCGTCGTCGTAGCTGTAGCGCGAGCGCGTGCCGCTGGCAGCGGTGACGCTGGTCACATGTGCGCCCGCGGGACCGTCGAACGAGGCACGGAAGCTCGCTGCGCGCGAGCGCTGGTGATCGCGGCCCGGCTGGTCGCTGTAGGTGAGGCGCCCGTTGTTGTTGAGCGCGAACTCGTCGTAGCCGTTGTCGATTTCCGAGAAAAGCAGCGCGGCATCCCAGCGCCAGCGCGGAGCGGGCTGGCCGGCGAGGCGGAGGCGCGCGGAGAACTCGTCGCGGGCATTGGTGTCGCGGTGGAGCGTGGCGTTGCGGCGGAAGCCGTCGCTGCGGTGCGTGTGCAGCGCAAGGCGGGCCATGAGCGCCTCGGGCCGCCCGAGGAGCGGCCCGCCGAAGGCGAAACCGGCCTCGCGCAGTGCGTCTCCGCCCCCACTGGCCTCGACGCGCCCGGTCCAGAAGGGCGTGGGCGCGTGGGTGACGAGACGCACCAGGCCGCCCGCGGCGTTGGCTCCGAACGCACCCGCCTGCGGCCCGCGCAGCACCTCGACCTGCCGCACATCGAAAGCGCCGCCAAGCGTGCCGAGGCCGGTGAAGTCGAGATCATCGACGAGGAAGCGCACGGCGGAATCGGGTGTCTCCCCCTCAAACTGGGAGTTCTCGCCGATACCCCGGATCTGGAAGTAACGCGGGCGCGAAGTGCCACCGGTCCAAGTGAGATTGGGGATCTGATCGGCGAGATCGCCGAAGTGCCGAATCTGGCCGGCGCGCAGCGCAGCGTCGTCCAGGACCGTCACACTGGCCGGAAGACGGTCAAGGGGCGTTTCCCACAGCTCCGAGGTGACGACGAGCGGCGCGAGCCGCACGGGCGGAGCAGAGGGCACGGGCGTTTGCGCGCGAGCGAACGGGCCGGCGGCAAGCGCAGCGGCGAGAAAGAGCGGGAACGATTGTTTCATGGTCGTGTTGCCCGACCCGAAATGGACTCCCGAGAAAAGGGGCGCTCGCTTCGCACCTGATGGCGCAACCCGCGGCGCCTGCTGTTTCCTTCGTCGGCATGATCCGTTTCAGGTTCGAAGGGTCGAGCAGCCGATCGTGCCGCAATCTCAGTCCTCCGCGAAGGACACCCCTACAGGCACGCGCACGAAACGGAGCGCCGCCGCCATGCGCAAGCGGATTGTGTGTCAGCAAGGACGCGCGAGCGGCCCGGGTCTCACGACCTCAAGGCAGGTCGTAAACCTCGAGCAACGTGGCGCCAGGGGTCGCGTCGCCGCTTTTTACCTGCACGGTGTAAGCTCCAGGCGCGAGCGAGAGCACGAGGGCCGCATCGCGGCTGGTCTCATCGACAAGCCGAAACGCACCGGCACGATCAAAGGCATCGAGCGTGGCCTCCGTGGCGCTGGCCGTCGGGCCGGCCCAGGCGGAATTGCTCGCGATGGGGCGGCCGGATTGCTGAACGGTGAGAACCGGCTGCGCCAGCGCATCACCCACACCGAACGCGGAGAGGGTCGGCCCGATGGCACGGATTAGGACCCGACGGTTGGAAGCGCCCGAAATCACGAAACCGCTGATGAGCGAGTCCTCGCCGGAGGTGACACGGGCCAGCGTGGAGATGTTGACGATCGCGTGATCCTTGGCCGCGCCGCCGGTGGAACCGCTGAAGATGTGGGTGAGCTTCGTCCCGTCGCCGACCAACTTGCCTAGGAACCGGCAGGCGACGCTATCGCCGCCATTGTCGTAAACCTCAAGGATGCCGTATTGCTGCGTGCCAGGAATGACACCGCCGGAGTAGGGGCCGCCCTTCAATGAACCGTTGCTCGTGAGAGCCGCCGCGTGGAGGACGGTGAGCGGTGCCCCGCCACCGGTAGCGAAGTCGGAATTGGTGCCGTCATCGACCGCGAGTCCGTGCATGTCACCGGAGACAATGACGACGTTGGAGACACGGTTGTCGCGGATGAAGTTCGCGATCTCGGTGCGCTCAGTCGCGTAGCCGGCCCATGTGTCCTCCCCGGCGGTCGCGGGGCCGATCCAAGGGATGGGATTTACCCAGACAATGAGCGGGAAGCCGTTATCACGGGCGCTGATGAGCTCCTGCTTGAACCAAGCCTTTTGAGCGGTGCCGAGCTTGGTCTTGGAGGCATTGTCCTTTTGCGCAGCCGGCGAGGAGGCGCTGCGCAGGTCCGTCATGATGAAACGCACCCGGCCGATGGTGAAGGCCTGGCCGATGGAGCCGCCGGTGGCTCCGAAGGGATAGTGCGGCACGCGCTCGCGGTAGGTGGCGCGCGCAGCGTCGCGGCCGATCGCGGTGGTATCGGAGTCGTTGCCGCTGAAATCATGGTCATCCCACACGTAGGCCATCGGCACGGCACGGTAGAGTGCCCCTTGCTCACGGTGACCAAGGATGTTGTCGTAGTTGGCGCGGTAGTCCTCGGCGTTGGTGCTGTTCGTGTCGCTGTAATGCAGGTCACCCAAGTTGATAAACAGAAGCGGGCGCTCGCGCATGATGGCGTCGTAGACCGACTGGTCCGGCGAACGGAAGTCGCCGCACGATCCAAGGGCGATGCGGAAGGAAGACTTGCCCAGCGGAAACGTGCGGAACCGACCCCGCGAAACGGTCTCGGTGCGAAGAACACCCGCGACCTCAATGCCGTAGTAATAGTCTGTGTCGGGCTGCAGACCTTGCACGGTGAGCTTCGCCGCAAACCCATTGCCCGCCGCCGTCGTGACCACAGAGGAAAAAGTCGCCGGAGTGAGGCTCTCGTTTTGGCTCACTTGCAGGCGCACGCGCAGGCCAATCGCATTGAGCCGGAGAGCCACCGTCGCACCCGTGGGAGAGACATTTCCCGACCACACACCACCCACGAAGGGAGAGCCCGTCTGCGCGGAAAGCGTCACGCAAAACGTTCCGAGGAACAGGGCTGAGATGAGTTTGGCGAAGGCCATCAGGGTATACACCCTATCGTTCCCAACAACCTCCATTCAGCAAGTTAAATTCTTGCTAACGCCAAACGCGAGCTACGTATGCAAACCACTGTCAACGAGTGAGAAAGTCCGCGAAAATACGCCATGCCATACTACGTGCCAGCATACGTTTCCAAGATTTGCATGTTTTTGTGATTAGAGACTTTAACCAACGCTTTTCGCGGTCGTCTTAGGAGCAACTTCAACTGTCATGATTAGCGAAAACACAATCTCCCAGCGCTGGCTCAAGTGGGCATTCCTATGCTCGCTCTGGCTCGCTCCTCTTTTCGCGGCTCCGGTTATCTCGGAGTTCATGGCGTCCAATTCCACCGCCCTTGCCGATGATGACGGCGAGTTCTCCGACTGGATTGAAATCCACAATCCAGACGCCTTTCCGGTGAATCTGGGCGGGTGGTATCTCACCGATTCGGAGTCGAACAAAGTTAAGTGGCAATTTCCCTCCGTCACCCTCCCTGCGGGCGGCTACTTGGTCATTTTCGCCTCAGGCAAGGACCGCCGCAATCCGGCATCTACATTGCACACGAACTTCTCGCTCGCCACGCGCGGCGAATACCTTGCGCTCGTGCGCCCAGACGGAATTACGGTGGCAGCCGATTTCGGCGCCCAGTTCCCCGAGCAAACTACCGATGTGTCCTACGGCCTCGCCACCGACGCGAATGGCGGACTCGGCGCCGCCGCTTTCCTGAGCAGGCCTACTCCAGGAGCGCGCAACAGCAGAACCGGTCCGACTGCTCTCACGGAGAGGGTCTCATTTTCCACCGCCTCGGGTCCATTCCGTCGCAACTTCACTTTGCAGCTGACCGGAGCCCGGACGGACCAGCAGATCCGCTACGTTCTCGCGCCGATGACACCCGGCGCGATGGGCGTCGCGCCGACGGCCACATCGCCGCTCTATACCGGCCCGCTCAGCGTGAGCACCACCACGATCGTGCAGGCGGCCGTCTTTTCTGCTGACGGCCAAACCGCTGGCCCGACCACCACCGCCGTCTATACCAAAATCTCTTCCGGTCTGAACAATTTCTCCAGCAGCCTGCCCATTTTGGTGATCGATAGCATGGGGACTGGGCCGCTCGTGAAAGACGGGATCGATCATAAGTCCTGGCTCTACTCGTATCCGGCCCAGACGGGCAGCAGCCTGACCTTCAATACGAACCCCTCTCTCATTTCACCCCTCACGACCTCAGTGCGCGGCTCTTCGTCGGCGGAGTTCCCGAAAAAAAGCTACACGTTGAAGCTTACCGACTCCACCGGTGACTCATCGGATCAACCCCTCCTCGACCTGCCGTCCGACGACAAGTGGGCGCTGATCGGCCCGTGGTCCTTCGATCATAGCTACATCAACAATTCCCTCATCTACGCCCTTTCAAACCGCATCGGCCGCTGGGCGCCCCGGACCCGCTTTGCCGAGGTTTTCTTCAATGCGGACGGCAACGATCTCGATCAGTCCGACTACGCCGGCGTCTATGCCCTGACCGAGCGGATCGAGGTCGCGGCGCAGCGCGTGAATATCAAGTCCCTCTCTCCCTCCGACCTTTCCGCGTCCACCATCACGGGCGGTTACATCCTGAAGATCGACCAGCGCGACAGCGACGAGATCGGCTGGCTGACCAACCGCGGCATCCCGGAAAACGGGCAATCCAACGTGATTCTCGTTTCGCCCAAGGCCGACGATGTCGCACCTGCGCAAGTCGACTACATCCGCGGCTACATCCAGCAGATGGAGGACGCACTTTATGCGGACCAGGCCTCGGGTTGGGCGCAGCGCACCTACCTCGACTACGTGGATCGCGCGTCGTGGGTCGACCACCACATCCTCAATACCTTCTCCGCCAACCCCGACGCCTTCATCAAGAGCTCCTACTTCACCAAGAACCGTGGCGGCAAACTCTCCGCCGGTCCCGTCTGGGATTTTGATCGCGCCCTCGGTTCCTACTGGGACGAACGCTCCTACCGCCACGATATCTGGTCCGGTCTCAGTGGCACGGACGTCTGGCGCGCCGGCTGGTGGGGCGTCATCGCGACCGATCCCGAGTTCATGCAGGACTGGATCGACCGCTGGCAGGCGATACGCACCGGCGAGTTCTCCAACGCGAGCCTCGTCGCCTTGGTCGGGTCGCAGGCCGCCGAGATCGGGGCGGATGCCGCCGCCCGCGACGCCGCACGCTGGCCCGACAATGCCAGCCCCTATGGCAGCTACGCCGATCAGATCCAGCATCTCAAAGGCTGGGTGACCCAGCGCGCTCAATGGATCGATGCCCAGTTCCTCGCCCCACCGCGAGTCGCCGCCAGCGGCGGCAGACTCATCTTCACCGCTCCCGAGGGCGCGCAGCTCGTCTACACCTTGGATGGATCCGATCCGCGCTCGCTGGGCGGTGAGATTGCGCCCAATGCCACCGTCACCACGACCGCGCTCACCGTCGACGCTTCGTCCAATATTCATGTGCGGGCCTACCGCGAGGCGCTGCGCGACACGTTTCCCGGCAGTCCCTGGAGCTCAGCGGTGGGCGGCTCCGAGTCGACTCCGCTCACGCCTCGCGCGCGCCTCATCAACCTCTCCAGCCGGGCCATCGTCGGCTCGGGTGAAAACGCCCTGGTCGCCGGTGTGGTGGTCGCCGACACCACCGCGAAACGCTTCCTCGCCCGCGGCATCGGCCCGGGGCTCGGCGCCTTCGGCGTCGCCGGCGCCCTGCCTGATCCCGTGCTTGAAATCACCTCCAGCGGCGGCGTGGAGCTTTTCCGCAACGGCAACTGGGAAACCGGCCCCGACGGCTCCCGCATGGGCTCGTATGCGAAGTCGGTGGGTGCGTTTCCGCTGTCTCCGGGAGTCCGTGACGCCGCCCTGGCGAGCGAACTGGCCGCGGGCGCCTACACCGTTGAGGTCAGCACGACCACGAATCAGTCCGGGCTCGGCCTCGCCGAACTCTACGAGCTCGATGGCACCGGCCGCACGATCAACCTTTCGACGCGCGCTCGCGTCGGCACCGGCGCAGGCGTGCTCGTCGGTGGCTTCGTGGTGCAGGGCCCGGCCTACCAGCGCATGCTGATTCGCGCTGTCGGCCCCACGCTGGGCGCGTTTGGCGTGACCGGCGCCTTGGCCGATCCGGTTCTCACCGTCTTCTCTGGCAGCCAAGCCGTGGCGTCCAACGACAAGTGGAGTGCGGCGAAAAATTCCTCCGCCATCGCCACCGCCACGACGCGCGCCGGCGCCTTCCAGCTCGCGGACAACAGCGACGACGCCGCGATGCTCATCACGCTCCCGCCCGGCGCCTACACGGTCGAGGTCAAGGGCAAGGCCGGCGCCGAGGGCGTCGCGCTCCTCGAAATCTACGCGCTTCCCTGAGTCGGCCGCCGCCCGCGGAGCGCGTGCGATCGGCCGGCCGAAGCCGGCGCAAGATCGAAACGCCCACAGTTGCACACATCCGCGTCCCGCGGATGTGAATCGCTTTGCTTGGACATCCATCGACGCGATCCGCGGGCTTCACGGCGCAACAAAACGCTCCATGGAAAATCCTTCCCGCCCTCACCTCTTCGGCCTGCTCGCCGGCGTGTTTCTCGCCGCCGGCATCGTCTTCGCCTCGCTCACCGTCGCCGGTGCCTGGACTCGCATCGCCGAGACCCAGGTCGTCAACGTCACCGGTTCCGCCCGCAAGAACGTGCGCTCCGATCTCGTGGTGTGGCGCGCGAGCTTTGCGACCGAGGATGCTTCGCTCCTCGGCGCGCATGAGAAGCTCGCCGCCGATCTCGCCAAGGTGGAGCGGTTCCTGCGCGGGCGCGGCGTCACCGACCTCGTCGTGGCCCCCGTGCAGTTTCGCGAAGTCACCGCGCGCGCCAGGGAGGACGACGGCGAGACCGTCGCGCGCCGCGTCGGCTACCGGCTCATCCAGCGCATCGAGGTCAGCTCCCCCGATGTCGATTCCGTCCCGCGCCTCGGCACCGAATCCTCCGCGCTCCTGGGCGAAGGCGTTGCGCTCGTTTCCGACGGCCTGGAGTTCATCTACACCAAGTCCGGCGAGGCCAAGGTCGAGATGATGGCCGAGGCCACGCGCGACGCCCGCCTGCGAGCCGAGCAAATCGCCCAGCAGGGCAATCGTGCGTTGCACGAGCTGCGCTCCGCGCGCATGGGCGTCGTGCAAATCAACCCGCTTCATTCCGCCTCCACCAGCTGGGAGGGCAACAACGACCGCACCTCGCTGGAGAAAACCATAACGGCGACCATCGCCGCGACGTTTTCCCTGCGCTGAGCCGCTACGCCAGCACGCGCGCCTCGACCATCGGCTCCGGCGACACGGCGCGCGGCTCGGCCTTCAGCGGATAGCGAAAGACCTGCCCCTCGTAATTCCGGAAGACGATTTCGTCGTCCGTGATTTTCTCCACGTAGTCCGGATTCATCGGCACCTTGCCGCCGCCTCCCGGCGCATCGATCACATATTGCGGCACGGCGTAGCCGGTCGTGTGGCCGCGGAGCGCCTTGATGATCTCGAGTCCCTTGCGGACATCGACCTTGAAGTGCGATCCGCCCGTGATGAGGTCCATCTGGTAGAGATAGTAAGGGCGCACGCGCATCCGCAGCAGGCGATGCACGAGGGCCTTCATCACGTCGGCATCGTCGTTCACGCCCTTCAGGAGCACGCTCTGGTTGCCGAGCGGCACGCCCGCAAACGACAGCCGCTCGCACGCCGCCTTCAGCTCGGCGGTCGCCTCTTTCGGATGATTCACATGGATGCTCATCCAGATCGGGCCGTATTTTTTGAAAATGTCGCACAGCTCCGGCGTGATACGCTGCGGCAGGAAAACCGGGATGCGCGAGCCGATGCGGATGAACTCCACGTGCTTGATCGCGCGCAGCCGCGAGAGGAGGTGCTCGAGTTTCTTGTCCGAGAGCAGCAGCGGGTCCCCGCCCGAGAGGAGCACGTCGCGGATCTCCGGGTGCGCCTCGATGTAGCGGAGGCCCTGCTCGTATTCCGGGTGGAAGTTGTAGTCCTGCGCGTTGGAGACGAGCCGGCTCCGCGTGCAGTAGCGGCAATACGCCGCGCACCGATCGGTTACGAGGAACAGCACGCGATCCGGGTAGCGATGCACCAAGCCGGGCACCGGCGAGTGGCCGTCCTCGTCGAGCGAATCGAGCTGCTCGCCCTCGCTCACGACCAGCTCGCCCGCGCGCGGGATGACCTGCTTGCGGATTGGACAGTTGGGATCGTCGCGGTCGATGAGGTTGAAAAAATAGGGCGTGATCGCGAGGGCCAGCTTCTGGTTGGCATGATCGCAGCCGGCCTTCTCGTCAGGCGTGAGCGTCATCAGCCGCTCAAGCTGCTCGGTCGTCGTGATGCGGTTCTTGAGCTGCCAGATCCAGTCGCGCCAGTCGCGCTCGGGGATGTGCTGCCAAAGCCCCTGGCCTTCGAACCAGGTGGCGCGATCTTCGGTGTAGGGCATCGTTTGGAAGCGCGGACTGTTAGGCGGCTAACCAACGGTGTCAAACGACGGACGCACTCCGCGCGGACACCGCGAGGCATCTTTGGGCAGCACAGCCGATCTCGCGCAGGCTCGCACAAAACCCTTGTCCCGCGCCATGCCGCGGCTTTTCGTTCGGCTTTGATGTCCACGCCCAAGCCCGCCGTCCTGGCCCTCGAAGATGGTTCCGTTTTCCACGGCCGCGCCTTTGGCGCCGCCGCCACCGTCTCCGGCGAATGCGTCTTCAACACGTCGATGACCGGCTACCAGGAGATCCTCACCGATCCTTCCTACTGCGGCCAGATCGTCACCATGACCGCCGTGCAGATCGGCAACTACGGCGTCAACGATGAGGACACCGAGGCCACCGTGCCGAAGTGCTCCGGCTTCGTCGTCCGCGAACTTTCCCCCATCGTCAGCAACTGGCGCAGCAAGCTCGCCCTCGGCGACTACCTCGCGAAATACGGCATCCCCGGCATCAGCGAAATCGACACCCGCGCGCTCACGAAAAAACTCCGCGTCGACGGCGCGATGAAGTGCTGCCTCAGCACCCTCCCGATCAGCGACGCGGCCGCGGTGCAGAGCGCCAAATCGTGGCGCGACATGGCCGGCGCCGACTACGTGAAGGACGTCAGCACAAAAACGCCCTTCGTCTGGCGCGCCGACGATCCGAAGAATCACAACGCGCCCTACCTTCCCGTCGGCACGACGATGAACGCGCCCGCGGTGCCCGCGAAAAAATTCCGCGTCGCCGCGTTCGACTACGGCGCCAAGCACAGCATCTACCGCAAGCTCGTGAACCACGGCTTCGAAGTGCAGGTCTTCCCTGCCACCGCGACCGGCGCCGAGGTGCGCGAGCACAAACCCGACGCCGTCTTCCTCTCCAACGGCCCCGGCGATCCCGCCGCGCTGCCCTACATCCACCAGACGGTCACGAATCTTCTGCCCGACTACCCGATCTTCGGCATCTGTCTTGGTCACCAGATGCTCACGCATGCGCTGGGCGGCTCGACCTTCAAGCTCAAGTTCGGCCACCGCGGCGGAAACCAGCCCGTGAAGAATCTCGAATCTGGCAAAGTCTCGATCACCGCGCAGAACCACGGCTTCGCCACCGACCCCAAGTCGCTCGAAAAAACCGGCGCCAAGGTCACCGAGATCAATCTTAACGACAACACCGTCGAAGGCCTGCGCCACACCAAGCTCCCGGTCTTCAGCGTCCAATATCACCCCGAGGCCGCCCCCGGCCCCAACGACGCCGACCCGCTCTTCGTGGATTTCTACAAGATGGTCGAGGCGCGCAAGGCGGGGAAGATTTGAGGTGGGCGGGCGCGTCCCTGCGCCCGCATGGCGGCAAATCGAAGCGTGACCGAATGCGGGCACAGGGACGTGCCCGCCCACCCCGCAGCCAACCCTACACCACGATCTGGTGCGGTCCGCTCAAAGGAACAGCCCTACCCCAGCCATTTCTCGAACTTCACCGCGTCCTCCGGCGTGTCGACGCCGATGGTCGGGTCGTCGGTCGTGCCGACGAGGATGTCGTGGCCGTTTTCCAGCACGCGGAGTTGCTCGAGTCGCTCAATCTGCTCGTAGCGGCCCATCGGGAGCGCGGCGAATTTCTCAAGGAGGTCCGCGTGGTAAGCGTAGAGGCCGAGATGCTTCAGGCAGGGGTTGGCCGCGAGCCACGCATCATCGATCGTGAGGCCCAGGTCGCGCGAGAACGGCAGGCGTGACCGCGAGAAGTAGAGGGCGCGACCGTCGCGCCGCAGGACGACTTTCACTTGGTTGGGATTGTAGAAATCGACGATGCGCCTGAAGGGCGTCGCGAGCGTGGCCATCGGCACCGGCCCGGCGATGAGGCGCGCGAGCTCGCGGAGCTGCCCGCCGGAGACGAGCGGCTCATCGGCCTGGACGTTGATCACGAGGTCCGCCTTCACGATGCGGTTGGCCTCGGCGATCCGATCGGTGCCACTCTGGTGGGCCTCGCTCGTCATGATCGCGTGGAAACCCGCGTCCACGACGCAGTCGCGGAGCAACACGTGATCGACGGCGAAGTGCAGCGGGAACTCCGGCGCCTCGCGCGCGATGCGCTCCGCGACCCACAGCAGCAACGGTTTGCCCCTCACGGGATGCAGGAGCTTGCGCGGGAAGCGCGTGGATTCGAGCCGGCAGGGAACAATGATGGCGATCCGGGACATCCCGGCGCAGCGTGGCGCGGGGTTTTTGGGTTGCAAGCCGGGGACTCGAACCGGACTTTCCGCGGCTGTTTCAGCCGACATGAGCAAAAGCGACGCCTCACCTGCCCACCACGGTCCTCTCATCAAGGAGCTGGTGGTGCAGAACAAAATGGGCATTCACGCCCGGCCCGCGGCCATGGTCGTGCGCATCACCAACAAGTTCAAGGCGGAGGTCTTCGTCGAGAAGGGTGACGAGAAAGTGAATGGCAAAAGCATCATGGGCCTCATGATGCTGGCCGCCGGCTCAGGCTCGAAGGTGCGCTTCATCGTCAACGGCCCCGACGCCGCCGCGATGATCGCCGAACTCGAGGCGCTCTTCGCGCGGAAGTTCGACGAGGCGTGATCACCGCTATACCGACCCCAATAGAGGGAAATTCAGGGAATGACTGGATCTGAATTTCCACCATTTCCCTCCATTAGCGGAGATTAGTGGTTAATCCGAAAAACCGTCGCGCGTTGTGGGTGCTGATCTGAACGACGGTCTCGTAGCTCACATCGAAGACTTGGCTCGCGGCGAATTCCGCCGTGTGGCGCACGAAGGCCGGCTCGTTGGGCTTGCCGCGATGCGGCATGGGCGTGAGGTAGGGCGCATCGGTCTCAAGCATGAAGCGCGCGAGGCCCTGGGCCTTGGCGGCAGCGCGGATGTTGTCCGCGGTCTTGTAGGTCAGAATGCCAGTGAACGATCCGAAGCCACCACGCCGGGTGAGCTCGGCCATCTCCGCCTCGCCCTCGGTGAAACAGTGAAACAGCACGCGCCACCAATCGACCCCGCTGGCATCAATCATCGCGACAGACTCGGCAAACGCCCCGCGCGAATGCACGACCACCGGGCAGCCGAGTCTTTTTGCGATCGCGAGCTGCGCCTCAAACGCGGCGCGCTGCCACGCGAAGATCTTCTCGGCCTCAGCCGGCTCTTTCGGCAGGTGAAACCGATCCAATCCGCATTCGCCGAGCGCGACCGGGCAGGGCGCGGAGTCCGTCCGCGCCTCGGCGGCGAGCGGAGTCGCCGCCCTACCCCAGAAGCTCTCTAGCTGAGCGATGGCCGCAGCCCAATCGCCGTCCACCGAGCAAGGGTGCAGCCCGACCGTGTAGCGCACGAAGCCATCGACCGCATGCTCGCGCGCGAGGCCGCGGTAGAGTTCCCAGTCGTCGGGCGAAGTGCCGATCGTGATCATCGCCTCAACCCCGGCCGCACGCGCGCGATCGAGCGCACCCGCGAGCGTGCCGTGGCGCGCGAAGGATTCGAGGTGCGTGTGGGTGTCGATCAGGCCCATGGTTTGTCATCGCGAGTCTCGCTGAGGCGAGACGTGGCGATCCAGCTGGATTGCTTCGTCGCTCCGCGCCTCGCAATGACAATTACCCCAGATACAATCCACCATACCGCTCGCGCAGGTAGGCGACGAGGTGGCGGGGCGAGAGCGGCTCGCCGGTCACGCGTTGCACGAGTTCGGTCGCGCTGAAGCGCCGGCCCTGCGCGTGGATGTTCTCCCGCAGCCACTCGAGCAGCCACGCAAAGTCCCCGCGCGCAAACTCCTCCTCGATCGCCGGCCGCACCGCGCGCACCCGCGCCCAGAGCTGCGCCGCGATCATGTTGCCGAGGCAGTAACTCGGGAAGTAGCCGAACGCGCCGTCGCTCCAATGCACATCCTGCAGCACGCCCTCGCGGTCGTTGGCGGGCTCTAGCCCGATCAGCTCGCGTGAGGCCGCGCGCCACGCGGCGGGCAGATCGCGCACGGCGAGTTCGCCGGCGAAAAGTTTCTTCTCCAGCTCGAAGCGCAGCACGATGTGGAGATTGTAGGTCACCTCGTCGGCATCGACGCGGATGAGCGTGGGCTCGACGGCGTTGACCGCGAGATACAGCTCGTCGGCCGTCACGCCTGCGGTCTGCGCGGGGAACAGTTCGCGCCAACGCGGCTCGAAGCGGCGCCAGAAGGCGCGGCTGCGCGCCACCTGATTTTCCCAAAGCCGGCTCTGCGATTCATGCACGGCCATGCCGGCGTGGAGACCGAGTGCGGTGCCAAGCTGCGCCGCGGGCAAGCCCTGCTCGTAGAGGCCATGGCCCGTCTCGTGAATGGAGGAGAAGAGCGCGTCGAGCGGCTGGTCGGCGTTGAAGCGCGTCGTCATGCGCACGTCGCTGCCGGTGCCGGAGCAGAACGGATGCAACGACACATCGATGCGCCCGCGCGCGTAGTCGAACCCGAGCGCCGCGGTGACCTCGCGCAGAAACGTCCGCTGCGCCTCGATGGGAAAGCCCTTGAGTCGCGCCGCGATTTCGCGCGCCTGCACCGCGCTCGGCGACGCCGTGATCGCACGCACGAGCGGCACGAGGTCGCGCTTCAGTTCGCCGAAAAGTCGATCGACGGTCGCGGCGGTCAGGCCGGGGTCATGCTTGTCGAGGGCGTAGTCGTAGGGCGAATCGCCGCGACCGAGGTAGGCGGCCTCACGCTGCGCGAACTCCAGGTTTTTCTCCAGCACCGGCGCGTAGCTGGCGAAATCGTTTTCGGCCTTGGCCCGCGCCCACGCGTGATACCCGCGGCTGCCCTGCGTGGCTTTGTCGCGCACGAAGTCCGCCGGCAGCTTCGTCGCGCGATCGTAGTCGCGCCGTGCCTGCATGACGATGGCCCGCGAGTCGGCGTCGAGCCCGCCGCCGGTAGTTTCGAACGCGGCCAGCAGCTCGCCGATCCGTGGATCACTCGCGGCGACGTGCTGGGCTTCGGCGAGCGCCGCGTGCTGGCCGGCGCGCTGCTCGGCGGCGCCGGGCGGCAGGTTCACCTGCTCATCCCAGCCGAGCAACTCGCCCACCGTGCCGAGCGTGTGCGCCCGCCGCACGCGGGTGGTGAGTTCAGCCAAAAGGGCGGATGCCTTCATCCCGCCACGCTGCACGAATCCTCCGGCGCGAGGCGAGCGCCGTCTGGCTCTCGCGTTACACGCTGTCCGGCTTATTCGCTGCGCACACTGATCGAGCCGCCGCTGGTGCGCAGCTTGAGGAGAGGACCGCCGCCATTCACATTGCCCACCGAGCGGCTGCGTTTGCTTTCACCTTCGAACCGCAGGCCCGCGAGCTCCACGCCGCCGCCACTCGTCGAGGCGTCGAGCTTGAACGGCGTGCCGGCCGCGACCTTCACGCGGACACTGCCGCCGGAGGTGCCGAGCGAGCAGTCCTCCTTGAGCGGGCCGGCGATTGTGGCGTTCACGCTGCCGCCGCTCGTGTGGGCGCGGAGCGAGCCCACCACCGAGTCCACCTTGATGTTGCCGCCTGAAGTCGCGAGGTCCGCGGCGCCATTGATGGGGCCCGCGGAGATGTTGCCACCCGAAGTCTTCAAGGTCGCCTGTCCGGCCGCGCTCTCCAGCGAGATGCTGCCACCTGAGGTATGCGCGCTGACGGAACCGCCCATTTTTCCCAGCTTGATCGCGCCGCCCGAGGTGTGCGCCTCGGCCTTTCCGGCCAGATCACCCACCGTGATCCCGCCACCGGAGGTGCTGAGCTTGGTCGCGTAGCTCGCGGGCACGGTGACCTCGAAGGCCACCTGGACCGGCGGCCACGAGCCCCAATTGAAACCGAAGCTCGACGGCTTCCGCTCGTATTTCGCCATGAGGCGCACGTCGTTGCCCTCCTGCTCCATCGTCAGCTCGAGTTTCTTCAGCAATTCGTCGGCCTCGCTCTCGCTATCCGCCTTGATGGTCTGCCGCACGGTCACGCGCACCGTTTGATCGCTGGAGGGCGTGACGCGGATGGCGCCGCCAAACGTCTCGGCGCGCAGCAGGCCGGCGCCGTTCACGGCGAAGGTCTTCTCGATGGTGCGCTCGATTTTGGCGTGCGCGGCAGTCGCCGTGAGCAGGACGGCGGCGAGGAGGGGGCAGAGGACGGAGTTCATGGGTATGAGCCCCAAGAACCCGCCGGCACGCCCGGAAGTTACAGCCTATTTTTTCCCGCGAGCCTCGGGGCGTTTCGCCGGCGGCACCACGACCACCGGGCAGCGGGCGCGCCGCAGCACCCCGTGCGTCGTGCTGCCCACGAACAAATCGTAGAGCGCCGTGTGGCCGTGCGAGCCGACGACGATGAAGTCCGCCGCGACGTCCTTCGCCTGCTGCGTAATCGTCGACACCACCGACCCGGTGAACTGTCGCGTCTCAGTCTTCACGCCGCGGCGCTCGCACTGCTTCTGCAACTTCTCGAGCTGGATCGCGGCGGCCTTTTCGCCGGCGACCTTGATCTCCGCGATGCTGTCGAGCAGCGCGCCATACTCGGCGACGACCACCGGAGGGAGGATGACATTGAGGAGCACGACACGGGCTGACACGGCCTTGGCTAGGACGACCGACTGCGCCAGCACCGCCGGGGTTGCGCGGGAGAAATCAACGGGGACAAGGATCGTTTTCATACGACCAAAGATACCGCAAACCGGCCCCGGGCGCTACGCGGATTTTGGCGGAGGTTCGGCGGAAATTGACCGGACATCACATGCATTGCCACCGGCCGCTCATCCACCACGCTCTCCTCCGCATGGAAGCCCCGCCCAAACTGCCCCCGGCGCCCAGCCCCGTCCCGCCTCGGCAATCGCGCCGCTTTTCTCGCCTCGACATCCTGTTTTTGAGCTTGGGGATCGTCTGCGCAGTGGTGGTCGTCTCAGTGGCCTATTTCTCGCGGACCTCGCCGCTGACTTCCAATCCCCTCACCGACGCTTTCGAGAAAGTTAAGACCGCCAGCCAGGACAAAGCGGTGCTCAATAACGCCCGTCAGCTCGCCGCTGCCGCCGACCAGCATTATCTCGAAACTAGCACCCCCTTCGCCAGCCGCAGCCAACTCATCGGCCTCACCAACTACATCAAGTCGCTGAACACCATCGCGGGGGAAACCTACCCGGTGCATTTCACGCATGGCGTCACGATTACGATCACTGGGATCGGGGGTGCCCGCACCATGACGTATGTTCCTTAGCGCCGGGTTGGCAGCAGAACATTCCTCATCCCGTAGCTCACGAGCGCCAAGGTAAGCAGTGAATTCACCGGCATGAGCACGGCGGCGAGGAGCGGGTTCATTTTCCCCGCCACCGCGAGGCCGACCGCGAGGGTGTTGTAGGCGACGGAGAAAACGAGGATCCCACGCTGCGTGCGGCGGCGCACGGCATCGATCTCAAGCAGCGCACGGATGCCGCCGATGCCGCGGCCGAGCCAGTAAAAATCGGCCTTCCGCTCCAACACGCCGCGATGCACGACCGGCGTGCCGCGGCAGAGCGCGCGGTCGAAGGCGAGGCTGTCGTTCGCGCCGTCGCCGAGCATGAGCGCGCCGCCCGCACCGTTGGCCGTGAGCCAATCGGCCTTCGCCTGCGGCGAGAGGCCGCCGATCGCATCGCCCACGGGCAGCCCGAGCTGGCCGGCGAGCGCGCGGACTTTCCCCGGCGCATCGCCGCTCAGGATGCTCACGCGCAAACCCCGCGCTGCGAGCGCAGCGATCTCAGCGCGCGCATCGGCGCGCGCCGTGTCGGCAAACTCGAAACGCGCGACGACGCGACCCGCCTGCGCGAAGATCGTGCCGCCCGCCGCGCTCTCGCCAGCCCGCCACCCGGCGCGGCCGAGCGACCAAGGGCCAAGCTCGACGCCGCAGCCGATGGTCTCGCGCACTTCGCCGGTAACTCCCGCCGTCGCAGCCCCGGTGGCGAGGAGGTTTTCGGCCAGACTCTGGCTCATGGGATGCAGGCTGTCGCGGACGAGGGTGAGGAGCGCGGCCCGCTCCTCGGGGCGAAGCGATTCCAAGGCGGCGGGATTGCGCAACACCGGCGTCTCGAGGGTGAGCGTGCCGGTCTTGTCGAAGACCACCTGCCTCACGCGCCCGAGCCGCGCCCACAACCCGGCGTCCCGCACAAACACCCCGCGCCGCCGCAACGCCACCGTCGCGATCTCGTCGGCCAACGGGAAGGCCAGGCCGATCGCGCACGGGCACGAGACCACCAGCACCGCCGTCACCACCGCCCCGGCGTGCAACGCATCGCCCGTCACCAGCCACCACGCGAGCCCGGCCGATGCGGCGATCACCAGAATGCCGATCAGGTAGCCGCGCACAAT
>JANOCA010000666.1:0-12501 GCA_031411915.1 Opitutaceae bacterium | reverse complement strand
CGCGAAGTCCGCGTCGGGCGCCTCGGGCTTGAGGAAGTTGACGACGTGGCCCTCGATGAAATCGCAATCGGGGCGCGCGGGCAGGGAGGCGAGGGTGGCGGGGTCGGTGCAGAAGCCGATTTGCATGGGAAGGAGCCGTTGAAACCACGGACGGCGGCGGGGCGCACGGAGAAAATGCAGCGGGAGCGCGAGGTGGGCGGGCGCGTCCCTGCGCCCGCATGGGGGAATGGGAAAAAACGAACGAATGGGACGAATGCGGGCGCAGGGACGCGCCCGCCCACCCGGAAGGCCGCCTGTTTTCCTCGTCCCGAAATAGCTCTTGCCTCGCCGCGCGGCGCCGGTCTTGTTCACCCCTCCTTGTTCGGGCTGTAGCGTAGCCTGGTAGCGCGCTTGCATGGGGTGCAAGAGGTCGTGAGTTCGAATCTCACCAGCCCGACCATTTACCCCGTCACGTCCAACGTGGCCTGAAGACGTAACGTCGCGACTAATCGCGGCACGTCAGTGGGGTTGCAAGATTTTACCGTCGCGCACGGCTGCGACTCGGTGCGACCCGAAAAGCACGCGTGCGACCGCAATCTCTGTGTGTTTCTCTGTGTCGTCTTTTCAATCATGCTCACAGATGACCCTGCGGTTTTCTAATTTGAAAAGGCGGATCGCCCTCAATCCTCGCGAATCCGCCCGGGTCGTCTTTCCCTCGTAGAACCGACTTTCTTGCGGGTTCATTGTTATCCAGAATGCTCCGGAAACCGCCAAAATTTGGGGAGCGGGTTGCAAAAACGGGTTACACTTTTCCGGCAGACTAAGACATTGAGAATAAACGCGGCAGAAAAGTGTTCGATGTCAGACTAAGGGGCGACGCGCTTTCTTTGGCCGCATCTTTCTTGGCTCGGAGCTGTTGGGCTGTGCCCAACGTTAAAGATGAGCGACGACGGGACTTGGCGCGACTCGTGGCTCTGCACGAGGCGTGACAAGTCACGGCGTTGGCTCTGGCGCCTTGTTGGGCCTTTGCATTTTTTTCTCAAACTCAGACTTGGCTCCATTTGGATACTTCGACGAATCATGAAACGCGAGAATCTCAGGACGAGTGCCGACGTAATACCACGTGATGCTTGATTTGCCCCCTCGGGTGGATGCTCCCAGTCCAGCAAACGCCAAACCAGGACGCCTTTCCGCGATTTCGGCAATGGATTCGCTCACCAACCGGGCTCCATTTGCAAACAAGACCTCAGAGGTGTGCCATACCGCGAAAACATCTGTTTTTATGAAGACGACACCCGACGCTGGAACTTCGATGACATGTGCCACTTCAGTCTTTGTAGGCTCGTTCCTTTCCCCTTCCTCATGGACGAGAGCAATTGGCCCTCTAAACCCCTCGGGGACGGACAATATTATCGGGCGATCCAATGTTCGGCGGCACCCAAGTAGGGCTGTCGCGAGGATCACTAGGAAAACAATCTTCATCGCTCTGCCCAACGTTGATTATGCCACTGAGGGTTGGTGGATCATATTACAGTTGTCGTTGGTAAATAATCGTTTCCAAAAACTCGACTTCGGCGCGGAGACGATGTTGATCCGGCCAGATTCATCCACCGACCCCCTTCGGTGGATTTTTTGCCACCTTTGCTTAATTAACAACGGGTTACGAAATTCGCCTTTGATATCCGGTCCTGAGTCGCGACTTCGCGGCTATCGGCACCCAGTGATCGAACAGGCGTCCAATCCCCTCGATGATCTCCTGAATTGAACCGCGCCAGCGGCTCAACCAACCGAGCGTTTCAAAATGGAAGGATATTGGAACATCACACCGGTCACTCGATCCTCAGCGTCGCACCGACGAAGTAATGATCCGTCCAAACGCGCTTATGGGAAGGCCCGGCCGCCGTGCTGATGGCGGGCGTGGCGGCGGTGCGTTCGAAGTTCGGGCCGGTGACGTCGGCGGCGGTCCAGCCGCGGTTGCGGTCGGCGCCGGTGATCCACCAGCGGTGGGCGTTGATGCGCAGGGGGGCGCGCACGCGTTCGTTGAGTTCGGCGGGAACGAGGATCGGGCCGACCGAGCGGTAGGCGAGGAAGGTGGTGTCCACGTGCGCGCCTTGGGTGGTCTCGAAGCCGTTGAGGGTGAGGTGCGCGCGGAAGAGGCGGTGGGTGGTCGGGTCGATCCACACGACGACGTCGTCGGCGGGTGAGAAACCGAAGCCGGGTCGCAGGGTGGTGTGGAGGCGGTGGTAGTCGACGCCGCGCTCGGTGCGGTCGGCGAGGCGGGTGAAGGTCGCGCCGCGCGCCTGCAGGAAAGACGGGCCGAGGTGGAAGAGCTGAAACGCGTCGGCCGTCATGGCGGCGGCGCGGCGTCGGGTGTCGTCGGAGTCGCGCACGCCATTGTAGAAAATCTCGATGGTGTCCGGCGTGCGCACGACGAGTTTGGTGCCGGCAGGGCCTTGCCAGCGCACGGCGTGGAGGCGAGCGGCGGGCAGGTAACGTTCCTCGGCGCGGATGCGGTAGGCGCTGTCTGTCACCACGGGTTGGATACGTTGGATCAGGCGGTCCCACTGGCCGTCGAAGGCGAGGTTGAGGTCGCCACCGGCCGCGTGAAGGTCGCCCCCGTGGGCGGCGAGGGTGCGGGCAAAGAGCGTGGGGGCGTCGAGCCCGTCGGCAAAGGGCGCGGTGGGCGCATCGGTTGCGCGGGGAAACGGGCTGGCGCAGCCGGCGAGAAAAAGGACGGCGGCGGCGATGAAGATTCCGGGCGAGAGAGAGGGGCGGGAACGGCGAAGGGTTGAAATGAAAGAGCGGTCCATCACCCAGCGTGCGCGGACCGGGCGAAACCGCAATGGCCCGCCCGGTCGGCGGCGGCAGCGCCACCGGTAAGCGACGCGCCCCACTCCAATAGATTCTACCCCCGTTGGGTCGGTGTCGCATCTTGGATCATGAATCCAGCCACCCAAGTCGCGCCCTCCGTCATCTCCTTGGTCCCTGGCTATCCTTTTGCCGAACAGTGTTATTCGGCCTCACCGCGTTTTAGCGCTGTGTTGCACAGGCGCAGGCAAGACAAACGCTTGCCAAAGTAGAGGGGTGAAATTCTTGTGCGAGCCATGCCGAGGTGAGTCGCGCGTTTTCGTCTGTCGATTAGGGACAACAAGAGCCGAGCGGGAATCAAAGTCGAGTTGATTGAGGCACCGGGAATGTGGGGCGAGCGGCGGTATCGGTTGCGATTAAACGGACGTGAGCCGGCCCATTTGAAGGAAGCGAAGTTGACGGAGGTTTTTGACCGCTTGCGCAAATGGCTTGTGAAGCGGGCAGGGTGACGTTTTGAGCCGTGGACAGTTATTCACGATATAAACAAGGAAAAGGCAGGTTGTTTAGTCACCCCGAAGCGGACTTCTGTGCTTCATTGTCAGAGACACACAACGCGAATCGCGGCAGCGCTGCGACCGCCGCGGCAAGCGGCAAATGCGTCGCGTCGATATAGTATTTTTCCGATTGCTGCACGGTGCTGTGCCGCATGAGTTCCTTGAGCACGAACGGAGCAACGCCCGACGCGGCCAGGTGAGTGCCGAACGTGTCGCGCAGTGCGTGGAAATCGACTCGCCTGCCGCTCTCGTCTTCGAATGCGATTTGGGCTGCCGCCAAGTCTTTCTGAAAGGTGCGGACACGGGGAACGCTCGGAAAAACAATTTCGGACGCCTTGGCGTTATCGGGAAGAATTGAACGAATCGCTTCCACGAGCTCAGGTCGCAGACGAAGGTTGCTCACTTTTGGGTGTTTTGCGGTGCCCGACCGGACGCGCACGAACGGGGCAGGGGAATCCAAGATGAAATCTCCGACCGTTAGCTGTTCTAGCTCTGCGCGACGCAGGCCCGTGTAAACTGCCAGCAGATATATCACAGCCCTCCGATGGGGAGCCACAGCAACCAGCCGCCGCATTTCGTCTTCTTTCAGCGCCCGCCGATATTTCTCTAGCCGCCGCGTCTCGACGCACTGCACGAACTCCAAGGGGTTTTCTGACGCCATTTTCTGCCGGCGCAGCCAGCGGAAAAACGTCCCCGTGTCATTCAGCAGGGAGTTTAACGTTCGCGGGGCAAGGTCGCTGCGGGCGCGCCAATCGCAGAAGCTCCTTGGCGTTACGTCCCCAATTTTCTGCCATCCGCACCGCTGAAACATCACTCGCATATGGCCGTCTTTTTGAAGCGTGCCCTCTGCTCGCCCTAAGACTCTCAAGTCGCCGAGGAAGGCCGCTAGAAGCTCCGCCAAGGGCCTTTCCGCTGCGTCTTGCTGCGGACGAGGGGGCAGCCGCCGCTGCGTTCCTTTTCGCGGCGAATCCGTTCCGTGTGCAAACGGCTCTCGGCTTCTCGCTTGTCTGGCGTTTCGAGACACCAACGTGTCTCACGGGATTCGCCGACGAGTCTGAGTGCCCAGTGCCAGTTCGACGAGGTGACTACCACGCCATTTTTCCGGCGCTTGGGCTTGAAGACGTAGCAGATCATGACGGCTCCCTTCGCGAAGTCTCAAACTTCAAGGCATCCTCAAGTGCCATCAGCTTCGCATCGTAGCATTTGAGGTAGTCCATCGCCCGCGTCACGACCGACCCTAGATCACCCAACGGGAGCCAGAGAACGCGGCGCAGTTTCCAGCGCCAATGTTCGCCGAGTTCGGCAATCATTTTTTCTTCGCTGCCCCACAACTTGGCGCCGAGTTCTGCGGCATTCTGGCGAGCCCGCTTTGCGCGGCGATCGCACCAGCAAACATCCCCCATGGCGACCCGTTGCCACGAACGCGAGAACCGGAAGAGCTGTGCGTGCGAGTCACATTCACGACGACGGCCAATCTCGCGGCGCAGATAGCGCGCGAGGTAGCGTCCGACACCGTCGACGTAACGAACCGGCAAAAACTCGACGCGACCAAAACCGTAGCGCGGCGCGGTGTGTCGCCAAAATTCCCACTCTTTGCGCAGCGCTGGAGGGGCTGACCAATAGTCGCCACATTTCACCGCGTCGAAGTCGATTTCCCCGCGTATGTTTTCCTTGTGAACGACAAAGAAATGGTAGTGAACGCCGCCGTCCTTGTGACGTTGCATCACTCCGCCCCATTGCGTCCATGGACGACGACGCACCACGTTCGAGTTGAATGAGTCCCAACGACGCGACGCCTCCCGCCAGTCCGGGACTTTTTGAAATTGTCCCAGCAGGTCGATTTCGCCCGGCGTGGACGTCCAAAGGCCGCAGCGGTCTGCACCGAAGCGAGCGATTGCTGAGCAGATTTCGACTTCGAAGGAGCGACCACCACTTAGCGGTCCGCCTTCGTCGATAATCTCCGACCGAAGGAGGCCAAAAGCGCAGTTGCTTGATGGAATAGTTCCCTCGGGGGACAAGGAAGGCCCGTCGGGGGCGCCGCGCTCCGCGCGGCACTCCCCGACGGCCTCTTCCCCTTGAATTACGCCGGACATGGCCGGCCGTCGCGTGACGCTCTGAGTTGGGCGATGTAAGCTTCCACCTCCGAGACCGGATGAAGCGACTTCGAGCCAATTTTGACGGGAGGCGGAAAATTCTTCCGCGCAATCTCCCGTTCGAGTGTGCGACGACAGATGCCGAGCCGACGTGCGGTTTCCCTGACAGATAGGAGACGGTTGTCTCCCGATTCGATGAATCCAGACATGGTGAGCCCTTGTTTGAAGGTTGCGTTGCGCGCGGCCCGGTGTAACAGGGACACTGTTACGCTCTGACTCACCCGGTTGTTCGCCGTTCTTTCGATTCGATGGGGTTCGGACCCACCATAGCCCCAAAACCGACGAATTCGGGGCGTCAATATTCCATCCGGATTGCGCACACGAATGACCGGACGCGTCTGCGCGGTCAACATGGATTCGACTTCGACGGCGACCGGCTGCGCCTGTTGCCCGCTCACCTTGCGGTGAGGTATCGGGCAACTCGCCTCCCGTGTATCGCGGGTGTCCATCCGTCCGACTTCGACGCGTCGAAGCCCACACTTTCTGTGTGTTCTCTGTGTCGTTTACTGTGTTGCTCACGAGTGGCCTTGCGTAGTTGCATTAGGCCACATTGATTTACATGGTCGGGCGGGTGATTTCGAATCTCACCCGCCCGACCATTTACCAGTGAGGTTAGGAATGCCGGAAAACCGTTTGCCCACCGTTGTTACGCCATCGGCCTTTGCCCGTGCGGGTGGTTCTGGAAAGCGTGAGCTACTTGCCCGCTGGATCTGGCCGGTGCTGGTCGTGGCGGTGATCTTCTACGCTTCGAGCCGCTCGCTCGTCGCCGCCCCGGGGGGCATCGCGGTCAACGACAAGCTCGCGCATTTCTGCGCCTACGGGTTGCTCGGTTCGCTGGTGTGCCGCGCGCTCGGCAGCGGCGGCTGGCGCGGCGCGATTGCCGCGGCGCTGCTCACCTCGGCCTATGGGGCGAGCGACGAATGGCACCAGAGCTTTGTGCCGGGGCGGAGCCCGGAGGTCGCCGACTGGGTGGCCGACACGCTGGGCGCGGCGGTGGCGGTGGCGCTCTATACCTGCGTCGCGCCCTACCGCCGCCTGCTCGAAACGCCGCTCGGGCGGCGCAAGCTGGCTGAATCCTGAAGAGAACTTGTCGGAGATGCACCACAGAGGCACAGAGACACATAGCAGCAGAGCCGAAGCCCCCGGCGCCCATAGCGGTGAATCGTTTTCGGCAGAACGTGTTTTTTGCGCAGGGTTTTCTCCGTGTCTCTGTGCCTCTGTGGTTCAAATTCAGGGATTGGAATGAAGCGAAAACCTCCGCCGCCTGTTCCGCCGCCCGCGCCTGCGCCGGCTCCTGCCGCCGCGTTAGCCGCATCGCCGTGGACCACTTGGATCGCCGTGGGGCTCTTCCTCACGACGGCGCTGCTCTTCGCGCGCGCCATCGGCGGCGACTTCGTAAACTATGACGATCCCGGCTACGTGACGGACAATCCTCGCGTGAAGGCCGGCGTCTCGGCCGAGGGCCTCGCGTGGGCGCTGCGGTCGGGCGAGCAGTCCAACTGGCACCCGCTCACGTGGCTCTCGCACCAGCTCGACGTCACGCTCTTCGGCCTCGATCCCCGCGGCCACCACGCGACGAGCGTGCTGCTCCACGCGCTCAACGCCGCGCTGGCCTTCCTCGCGTTGCGCCGGCTCACGGGCGCGCTGTGGACAAGTGCGCTCTGCGCGGCTTGGTTTGCGTGGCATCCGCTGCGCGTGGAGTCGGTCGCGTGGGTCGCGGAGCGCAAGGACGTGCTGAGCGGGCTCTTTTTCTTCGCCACGCTCTGGGCTTACGCGCTCTACGCTGAGCGGCGGCGCGCCGGCCTCCCCGGCGCGGGGCGGTTCTATGCGCTGACTTTCGCCGCGCTCGGCCTCGGCCTCATGGCCAAGCCCATGCTCGTCACACTGCCCTGCGTGCTGTTGCTGCTTGATGTCTGGCCGTTGCGTCGTATCGGTGGCGAAAAGGGTGAGCTACTCGCCCGCGTCGTCCTCGAAAAACTCCCCTTCTTCGCGCTCGCCGCGGCTTCCTCTGTCGCGACCTACCTTGTGCAGAGCAGCGGCGGCTCCGTCACTGAAGCACTCAGTCTCGGTGACCGCCTCGCCAATGCCGTCGTGTCCGTCGTGCGCTACCTCGGCAAGCTCGCGTGGCCGTTCGACCTCGCGGCGATTTACCCGCATCCGGGCGAGTGGCCCACGCGCAAGGTCGTCGCGTGCCTCGTCATCGTCGTCGCCCTGACGGCGCTCGCCGTTTGGCAGAGCCGTCGCCGGCCGTGGCTCGCGATTGGTTGGCTGTGGTTTCTCGGCACGCTGGTGCCGGTGGTCGGCATCGTGCAGGTAGGCCTCCAGTCGATGGCCGATCGCTACACGTATCTGCCGATGCTCGGCGTGCAGATGGCGGTGCTCTGGACGGCGCGCGAGTGGGCGGCGTCGCCCGCGGTGCGCCGCTGGGGCCTCGCGCTCGCGGGAATCGTGCTGCTCGGCGGCGCCGCGCGCACCTGGAACCAGATCGGCGTCTGGAAAAACTCCTTCACGCTCTTCGACCACGCGCTGGCCGTGACGGAGAAAAACTACGTCGCGCACGACAACCGCGGGTTCTTCCTCTTCAATCGCGGCCAGGTCGCCGAGGCCATCGCCGACTACCGCGCCTCGCTCGTCATCAACCCCGGCTACTTCACCGCCAACAACAACCTCGGCCATGCCCTCGCCGAGACCGGTCGCCCCGCCGAGGCCGTGCCGCACTACCGCACCGCGCTCGCGCAGCAGCCCGACCACCTCGAGGTGCGCAACAACCTCGCCAACGCCCTCTCCGACCTCGGCCAGCTCCCGGAGGCGATGGAGCACTACGCGTTCGTGATCGCGCGGCAGCCGGACCACGTCAACGCCCTCAACGGCTCCGCCGTCGCGCTCGCGATGCAGGGCAACCTCGCCGAGGCCCGCGCCCGCCTCGAGCGCTCGCTCCGCCTCGCGCCGGACAACGCCAGCGCGCACAACAACCTCGGCAACGTCTGCGCGATGCTCGGCGAGCCCGACGCCGCGGTCCGCCATTACCGCCGCGCTGCCGAGCTGAAACCCGGCGACGGCACCGGCTTTTTCCAGGCCGGCGTGCTCCTCCTCCAGCAGGAGAAATTCGCCGAGGCCGCGGACAGTTTTCACCGCGCCCTCGCGCTCAAGCCCGTGAACCCCGACGCCCACGCGAACCTCGGCCTAGCCCTCGCGCGCCTCGGCCGCCGCGACGAAGCCCTCCGCGCCCTGCGCACCGCCCTCCAGCAAAAACCCGATCACGCGCAGGCGCGCGCGTGGTTGCAACAGATTGAACCTGTCCCGTAGGGCCTGAGCTTGCTCAGGCCGGCCTCAGCAAGCTGAGGCCCTACAACCCTCACCAACCGCTGTGTGCGTAGTCACGAGATCCAAATCGTCAGCTGTCCGACAACTTTCCATCTTCCGTCGATTTTTTGGAGAGAAAAGTGGCCGCCGCCCCCGCTGAGGTTCGCTTCGTAGTAGCTGCCGTAAATCTCGGCTTCTGTCTCGGAGATCCACTTGATTGTGCCCCCTATACTGAAAATGAGTCCACGCTCGCCGGTTTCTTTTCTCACGACGCCCTTCTCGAAGGATGTCTCGCACTCGGAGCGTTTTTTAACTGCTGGCTTGTTTCCGACGAAACGTTTCATGAACGCGTCGTCCGGATCGTTCTCTTTGCCGTCGGCATCGTAGATACCCAAATAGTAGCAGTTGGCGGTTTGCTGTTGGCTGGAGCCGTTGCGCGCGAGTTGGTATCGGAACATTGCTTCTCGAATATCGAGTTCCTCGGCTGCTCTATCGGTTCGATTAGCAGCGCAACCGATCAGAAGCAGCGAAAGCAGAAATGGGATGAGTGCTTTCATTTGCGGAAGGTATCGCCGGTTTGGTGAGCGCTCAGTGCTCATGCCAGGCGGTTACGTTGGGTGTGAGCGCAGATGGCTCAAGCGTCATTTGCCTGCCGCCTGCTGCCCAAACCTCGGGCTCGACGACCGCGCGCTCCCCGCAACACTCGCTTCCATGTCCCCCGCCGAAGCGGCCCAACGCATCGCCGAACTCCGCACCGAGGTCGCGCGCCACGACGAACTCTACCATCGTCGGTCCACGCCCGAGATCGCGGATTTCGACTACGACCGCCTGAAGGCCGAGCTCGCCGCGCTGGAAAAGCAGTTTCCCGCCGCCGCCGCGGCCCTCGGCGCCGACACGCCGACCTCCCGCGTGGGTGACGACCGCACCGAGGGTTTTTCCCGCGTGAAGCACCGGCAGGCGATGACCACGCTCGACAACACCTACGACGAGACCGAGCTGCGCGAATTTTGCGCGCGCCTCGCCAAGCTCTGCGGCCGCGACGACCTCGTTTTTTCCGTCGAGCCCAAGATCGACGGCGCCTCCATCAGCCTCACCTACGAGCAGGGGAAACTCACGCGTGCCGTCACGCGCGGCGACGGCGAGGAGGGCGACGACGTGACGGTGAACGTGAAGACCATCGCGAATCTCCCGGCCACGCTACGAACGGGTAGGGCGGGACCGCTGGGCCCGCCGGGTTCGGCCCTTGAACCACGTTTGCACGACGGCGCGCCCAGCGGTCGCGCCCTACCTGCGACGCCCGTGCCCGCGCTCGTCGAGGTGCGCGGCGAGATTTTCCTGCGGTTCGCGGAGTTTGCGCGCATCAACCAGGCGCAGCAGGAGGCCGGCCTCGCGCCCTACGCCAACCCGCGCAACCTCGCCTCCGGCACGCTCAAGCAGCTCGACGCGGCCGACGTGAAGTCGCGCGGCCTCGAAATCGTGCTCTACGGCCTCGGCGCGTGCGAGCCCGCCGACCTCGTGGACTCGCAGGCCGCGTGGCACGCTGCGCTCGCGCAGTGGGGCCTGCCCACGCTTGAGCACCGGCGCAGCGTGCGCGGCGTCGAGGAGGTGGTCACCGCCGTGCGCGCGCTCGACGCCCTGCGCGCCACACTGCCTTACGCGACCGACGGTGCGGTGGTGAAGCTCGACGACTTCGAGCTGCAGCGCCTCGCCGGCTACCGCGGCGAAGGACAGAGCGCACGGAAACTTTCCCCGCGCTGGGCCTGCGCCTACAAATTTGCGCCCGAGCGTGCCGAGACACGGCTCAACGCCATCACCATCCAAGTCGGCCGCACCGGCGTGCTCACGCCCGTCGCCGAACTGGAGCCCGTGCTGCTCGCGGGCACGACCGTCGCGCGCGCCACGCTGCACAACCGCGACGAGATTGCGCGGAAGGACATCCGTATCGGCGACACCGTTTTTGTGGAGAAAGCCGGCGAGATCATCCCCGCCGTGATCGGCGTGAACCTCGCGCGCCGCACGCCGGAGTGCGTGGCCTATGTGTTTCCCGAAAAATGCCCCGTGTGCGGCACCGCCGCCGTGCAGGTCGCGGGCGAAGTCGCGATCCGCTGTCCGAACGCGGATTGCCCCGCGCAGCTCACCGGCCGCCTCGACTACGTGGCCGGCCGCGGCGTGCTCGACCTTGAGAGCCTCGGCGGCGTGGTCGCCGAGAAACTCGTTTCCACCGGCGCGGTGCGCGAGATGTTTGACCTCTTCGCGCTGCAAGCGGAGCCGCTCGGCGCGCTGAACCTCGGCACCGCAGAGGCCCCGCGCGTGCTCGGCGTGAAGAATGCCACGAAGATCGTGGAGGCGATCGCGCGGGCGCGTTCGCACGACCTCGGGCGCTGGATTCTCGCGCTGCAAATCCGCGACGTGGGTGGCGCAACCGCGCAGGACCTCGCGGCGGTCCATGGCACGATGGAGAAACTTGCGGCTTCGGAAATCCTACCGCGGCTCGCGCGCATCCCGAAACTCGAGGAGGAGGCGCGGGTGACGAATCCGAAGGCGCGCGCGAACAAAGGTCAGACCGAGGAGGAACGTGCCGCCCGCGCGGTGCGCCATGCGGCGCTGGAGCAGGAACTCGAGACGGAGAAGGCGTGGCGCGCCTCGCTGCCCGAGCTGGCGCGGATCGATTTTGTGACGGCGGAGAATGTGATGGCGTTCTTCGCCTCGGAGCGCGGCCGGCACACGCTGCGGCGGATGGCGGAGCTGGGTCTCGCGCCTGTCGCTGCGCGGCTCGCGAGTTCGCCGGTCGTCGGCGTGTTGTCGGGCAAGACATTCGTCCTCACCGGCACCCTGCCTACGCTCTCCCGCGAGCAGGCGACCGCCATGATCGAGGCCGCGGGCGGCAAGACCAGCGGCAGCGTGAGCAAGAAGACGAGCTACGTCCTCGCCGGCGAGGAAGCCGGCTCGAAATTGGAGAAGGCTCAGGCGCTCGGCGTGCCTGTGATCGACGAGGCGGGGTTGCGGGCACTGCTGGCTGGGTAGCGCGAGTCCCGCGAAGGCGGGACCGCGCAGGGACGGGAGGAGGTGGTCGCACCGCTGCGCGGGCTGAAGCACCGCGCTACCTCACGCGCCGAACTCGGCGGATTTGGACGCACTCCAGTGCTGTGTGTGAATCAGTGGGAGCGAGCTTGCTCGCGACTTTGCGCGCCCGTGTCGCGAGCAAGCACGCTCCCACAAAGCCGAGGCTCAAAACCCGCGCTGCTGCAATTGCAGGCTGAGCTCCTGCATGAAGGCCTGCGCGTCGTCGGGGTTGGGGCGGTAGCCTTCCTGGCTGACCTTTGTGAAACCGGGGCGGCCGTATTGATCGACGACCCAATTGCCGGTGACGCCGTCGCTGAAGGTCACGCTGCCGCTCGCGATAGCGCCGGGGATGAGGGTCTTTTGGTCCACCTCGACTTTGACGTTGGCGAGGCCGGGCGGGAGAGCGTCGGTCTCGTCCTCGTCGAGAGGCTCGGGGCCGTCGGAGAGTTCGGGATCGTCAGCGGCGGGCGAGTCGTCGGTGGCTGCGAGATCATTTTTTCCGGCCCCATTCGGTGCTGGCCGCGGCGAAGGCGCCGCGGCTCCCGCGGACGGCTGGGTCTTGGAGACGTCGCTCGCATCGACCTTGGGGGCGGGGTCCTTGAGATCGAGGTTGAGGTCGTCGACGAGGAAGCGGACGTCGC
>JANOCA010000665.1:0-3943 GCA_031411915.1 Opitutaceae bacterium | reverse complement strand
AGGCGGCCTCGACGCGCGACATCGAGTGGGACGGCGAGGAAATCCCCGGCCCATGAAGCTGCTCGATCCGCTGGCGATGACGGAGGGCGACTGGCCGACCGGATGCGAGCGGCTCCGCGCTTACGCCGAGGCATTTGCCCGCGAGGGCGCCGAGCGTTTCATCGCCAACCTGCGCACGCATGTCCGGGTGCTGAGCAGTGCTGACTGGGCGCTGCCCGTGACGATCAACGATGCGGACTGTGACAACACATTCGTCTGCTCTCCCTACACGGCCTACTCGCCGTATGCGAAGGAGGAGGTGCGATTGATCAGGAACGCGGCGGCACGCACCGCGCTCGGTGGTCTGGCGGATGCGGCGGGCGCGCTGCTGAAGGCGGCACGGATCAACCGAATCGTCCATGTGAACAACTGGATGCTCTCGACGAACCTCTACCCGGAGCGCGTCGTGTTGCCGGTCGCGGCGATCGTGGAGTTTCTGACCGCGCAGTTTCCCGGGCACTTCATCTGCTTCCGCTCGCTGAACACGTGGAGCAATGCCGAGCTGATGGCGCAAAGTTGCGCCGCCGGCGGACGGCTGCTCGCGAGCCGTCAGGTTTACTGCTACGAGCGGCTCGTCGAAACGTGGGCCGCGACGTCGAACGCGCACGAGGATCGTCGGCTGCTCGCGCGGACAGACTATCGCGTCGTGCCTCACGAGGAGGTGGTCGAGTCCGATTTCGACCGCATGGCCGAACTTTATCGGCTGCTCTACATCGAAAAATACTCCCAGCATAACCCTGTGTTCACCGCCGCCTACCTGCGCCTCTGTCACCGCTCGCGCGTGATGACGTTCTTCGGCCTGCGCGGGAGTGATGGCGTCCTCGACGGCGTGCTCGGACTCTTCAACGTGGGCGGCGTCGTGACCGCTCCGATCGTGGGCTACGAAACCAAACATGATCGCCGGCTCGGGCTCTACCGGCTGCTGATGACGCTCGTCTTCGAATTCGCGTTGAAGCACGGCCACCGCATCAACCTCAGCTCGGGTGCAGCCGAATTCAAACGCCTGCGCGGTGGGCAACCGGTCATCGAGTATAGCGCGATGTTCGATCAGCACCTGTCTCCCGGCCGGCGCGGCGCGGTGCGCGCGCTCGCCGCCGTTGTCAACGGACTCGGCGTGCCCCTCATGCGCAGACTCAAGCTATGATCCCGACGCTGGAATCCCTCCGCGCGCAGTGGTTCGTCGCCTGCACCGCGGCTGAGGTCGGCGCGCGTCCGCTCGCGCGCAGGATCCTCGGCGTGCCGATCGTGCTTTTTCGCTCGGCGGGAAAAATCGCCGCGCTGGTCGATCGCTGCCCGCACCGCAATGCGCCGCTGTCGCAGGGTCGCGTGACCGGCGATCTGATCGAGTGTCCGTATCACGGCTGGTCGTTTGACGGCAGCGGCGTTTGTCGCCGCATCCCGGGCATGGCAGGCGAGTGCGAGCACCGTCACCAGCACGCGGAAACCGTGCGCGTGATCGCGCGCGAAGGGCTCGTGTGGGTCTGTGTGCAGTCCGAAGGCGCCGTGCCCGATGAGCTGCCGGCGAATCGGCACGTTTCGCTCGAGGATTCGCGGTTCGATACGTTTCTCTGGGCGACGACGGCCCAGTGCGCGCTCGTCGATGGAATGGAAAATCTGCTCGATGCCTGCCACCCGCATTTCGCGCACGCCGGGCTGGTGCGTCGGGCGCAGAAACGCCGGACGGTGGACGTGAAGGTGCGGCGCGACGCCGAAGGTGTTGAAGCGGTCTACCACGAGAACGCGCGACCCGATGGCCTCATCCCGCGCCTGATGGAAGGCCAGCGGCAGACGAGCATCGGACGATTTTTTCCGCCCGCCACGGCTCAGCTCGAATACACCGGTCCCGCCGGACCGAAGTTTCTGCTCACATCGACGTTCACGCCCTGCGACGAGCGCACGGTGCTGATTCACTCGTGCATCTCTACGCCGCGGAAAGTCGCGCCGGCGTGGCTGAAGAAAATGGTTCTGCGCGCCATATTCGGCCGTGTGCTGCGCCAGGATCAGGAAGTGTTGCGCCGCCAGCAGGAGAACATCGATCGTTTCGGCGGGCCGAAATTCACCTCGACGCCGCTCGATGTGATGCGCCCGCACATCCTGTATCTTCTCAACCACCCGCAAAGGGCCGACCGCTCGGACTACGCGACGAAGGTGACGATGGAGCTGTGAGACACCGCAGGGCTGCGGCGGGAATCACACCGGCTGCGTCCGCTGCCACGCGACAAAGCGCTCAATGCCCTCGCGCAGCCCGACCGAGGGCGGGCCGAGCGTGGCGATGGATTTCTTCACGTCGAAGGTCTTCGAGTAGGCAAACACGCCGACGCCGAAGCGCGTGATCGGCGGTTCGCCAAGAAACGGCAGGGCGCGGTAAATTGTCTCCAATGCACCGGCCAGCACGAGCGCACGGCGCACAGGCAGACGTCGAGTGGGGGGCGGGATGCCGAGCTCGCGGAAAATCTCCAGCAGCAGCTCCATGATCGCGACGGGCTCGGCGTTGGTGAGGTTGAAGTCGCCCGTGATCGCGGGGTCGCGCGCGGCGCGCAGGATGTAGTCGGAGAGCGAGTCGATGTAGACCAAGTCCCCGCGGGCGGGCGGGCCGTCGGTGACGAACTGCGGCAAGCGCCCGGCGCGCGCAGCGGCGAGGATGCGCGGGAAGAGCACGGTGTCGCCCGGCCCGAACACCGCGCGCGGCCGCAGGATCGCCCAAGGGCCGGCGTAGGCGCGCACGAGCTGCTCGCCGAGGAACTTAGTCTCCGCGTAGGTGTTCACGAACGCCGGCCCGATGGGGGACGTCTCGGTGAGACCGAACTGGTGCTCATTGCGATAGAACACCGACGACGAGGATATGTAGACCAGTTTCGGCCGGCCGTGGCGCTCGCAGAGGTTGATCACGTTGCGCGTGGCGTCGACATTGTGCCGCATGAACTCGCGCCGTGATCCCCAAGGCGACGAGCGCGCCGCGGCATGCACGACGACCTCGGGCTCGAAACGGACCTCGAACGCGCGGCTCAAATCGATCGACGCGTAGTCTCGATCGGCCAGCGCACGCCGTCCGATCCCGAACGTCTCCCATCCGCCGGCGGCGCGCGCGCGCTCGACGAGCTTTCCGCCGACGAAACCAGAGGCGCCGGTGACGAGGAGTTTCACGGCGGATGATCGAGGTCCTCGAGGGCCGGCAGGTTGCGCGAATGATGCACGATGCGGGAGATGGCGACTGGGTCGTCTCCAACATAGTGCAGAATCACGTAGCCGCCGCAGCGCAGGCTGCGCAGCCCGGGCCGGATTTCGTTCCTCGCGTGCCCGGCCCGGGGTTGATCGCGAAGCACGCGCAGGCGCGCGATCAGGCGGTCGACCATGCGTTTTGCCGCACCGAGATCGCGCTCACCGATGCGTTCCGCAATTTCGTCCAAATCGGCGCGGCTTCGCGCGGAGAGGTGGACGCGAGGCATGGAGTGCTATGCGCGCTTGGCGAGGCGACTGCGAACCGTCTGCTTGACGTCGGCTGCGAGTGCTCGGAAATCGGCGTCGGTTTCGAGCACGGTGTAGCGACCCTCGGCCAAGTCGCGGTCGCCTTCATCGACTGCCGCACGCAGGGCAGCGAGTTCCTTCGCGCGCACGGCTCTATCCCGGCCGAGCCATTGGAAAAGGGTCACCCGATCGGCGGCAGGCAGGCGTCTGACGGCGGCTTGGACTTCGGCGACGGAAGACATGGGCCACAGGATGAGCAGGGCTCGGCTGGATGACAAACGGGATTTTCGACTGCGGCTACCGCGGCTCGAATTTCAGGATCAGCGCGTCGAGCACGGCATCGGTCTGGAGCTTGAGGCGCTGGGCGGGCGGAGGCTGCTTGTCGGGCGGGGAGGATTTTTTCTGCTGCTCGTAGGCGGCGTCGCCTTCGGCTTGGGCG